>NC_013422.1:920500-1263500 GCF_000024765.1 Halothiobacillus neapolitanus c2
CAGTACAAGTTGATCGTAATCGCCGTGGGCGCACAGGTTTTCGATCACCAGTTTGGGTTTGTATTCCGGGATGACAGACGCAAGCGTGCGCATGGTCGTCTGCTTGCCCAGTGCACCGCCAACCATCATTTCGGCCATCTGTTCGACACTCAGATCTTTTACCGCACCACTGCCTGCAAACTTGCCGCGGCGCAACACGGTGACGTCATCGGCGTAGGCCGTTACTTCCCGGAACTTGTGTGTGATGATGAGTACGGTCAGAGCCTTGCTCGACGCCAGGTTCTTGACGAAACCGAGCACTTCGTCGGCCTCGTCTGGGGTGAGTACCGATGTGGGCTCGTCGAGAATCAGGAAACGGCGCTTGAGGTAGAGCTGCTTGATGATCTCGACTTTTTGCTTTTCGCCCGCAGCCAAGCTGTTGGCGTATTTATCGAGGGGTATCCGGAACGGCAGGGTGTCGATGAATGCGGTCAGCTCCTCGCGCTCCTTCTTCCAGTCGATGAGTGCGGGTAGGGCACCTTTAGCCATCACCAGATTTTCAGCCACGGTCATTCCGGGTACGAGGGTGAAGTGCTGGTAGACCATGCCGATGCCGAGTTGCGCCGCTTCCCGTGGCGAAGGGATTTTGACTTCACGTTGATTGATCAGTACATCGCCCGTATCGGGTGTGTAAAAACCGACTAGACATTTGACCAGGGTGGATTTTCCGGCGCCGTTTTCACCCAGTAACGCGTGGAATCCACCGGCGGGAATGCGCAGGGACACATTGTCCAGCGCGACAACATCGCCAAAGCGTTTGCCCAGGCCGATGATCTCCAATTCCAGACCATGCGAGCTAACCGGTGATCTATCAAGATTTAATGCTTTGGGCGATGTGTTCATGAGGCTAACCCAAGGATGATGTCCGCACTGTTCGCGACGGCGCCGAATACGCCGCCCTGCATTTCCACCATGTGCAGGGCAGCGTGATGATTGGAGATATCCGTGGCAGCGCAGGCGTCTTCGACCAGCAGGCATTCAAAGCCGCGATCGTTGGCTTCGCGCAGGGTGGTGTGTACGCAGACATCGGTTGTGATGCCCGTCAGAATGAGATTGCGAATGCCGCAGGTGTGCAAGATCAACTCCAGATCAGTGGCATAGAATGAGCCTTTGCCGGGTTTGTCGATGATGACTTCACCCGGCAGGGGCGCGAGTTCGGGGATGATTTCCCAGCCGGGTTGACCACGAACTAGCACCTGACCGCAAGGACCGCAGTCACCGATGCCTGCGCCGATTTGCCGAGAACGCCAGCGCTTGTTCGCGGGTAGATCGGAAAGATCGGGCCGATGGCCTTCCCGCGTGTGGATGACCTTCAATCCCTTTTCTCGCGCCATATTGAGCAATTGGGCTATGGCGGGAATAGGCGCACGGGTCAATTCGATGTCGTAGCCCATGCTGTTGACATAGCCGCCCGGGCCGCAAAAGTCGATTTGCATGTCGATGATCACGAGCGCCGTGTTTTTTGGCGTGAGCTGGCCATCGAACGGCCAGAGATAAGGGTGGGCGCGAATGAATTTACTCATGTGAAGGCTTCCTGTTATTCATGTACTTCATGGTTAACGCACCAGGCTCAGCTCACCCGGCGCACCGGAAATTTTCCTTCCGGGAGATGTCGTCAGTACCAGAATCCCGAGCGTCAGTACGTAGGGCAGGGCGTTGAGCAGGTAGAATCCGCTGGTCAAGCCCATCGCCTGGAGCGCGGGTCCGAGTGCGCCCGCCGCGCCAAAAAGCAATGAAGCCCACAAGCAGCGCAAAGGCTCCCAGCGCGCGAAGATCACGAGCGCCACCGCCATGATGCCTTGGCCGGAAGACAGCCCTTCACTCCAGCTTCCCGGGTAGTACAGCGACAGGAACGACCCGCCGACTCCGGCTAGAAAACCGCCGAATACGGTCGCCAAAATACGGGTCGGAATCACACGAAAGCCCATGGCGCGCGCGGCATCTTCGCTATCGCCGACAATGCGAATCTGCAATCCCCAACGGGTACGCAGGAAGGCATAGTGCAGCAGGATCGCAAGTACAATGCCGACCAGAAACAAAGGGTTGATCTGCAGCGCGGATTGAATCTGCGCGGAATCGCTCCAAAATCCGAGCGGTATGGACGGCAGGGTAGGCGCCTGTGGTTGAATCAACGGTTTGCCGAGGAAAAAGGCCAACCCGGTGCCGAGCAGCATAAAGCTAATACCGATGGCGATGTCGTTGACGCGTTTGAGGCTGCACAGGATTCCGTGGAGCAGGCCCATGATCGCGCCGACAAATCCCGCCGCAAGTACACCAAGCCACGCCGATCCGGTATAGAGCGATGCGCCGTACCCGGCCATCGCCCCCATGATCAGCACGCCTTCCAAGCCCAGATTGATGCGACCGGATTTTTCCGTCACGCATTCCCCGAGACTCACCAACAAGAATGGCGTACTTGCTCGAATGGCGCCTGCGATTACCGCGATGGGCACACCCCAGCAACCCAGACTTTCTGTGACTTCAGTCATGATCCTGTTCCCTTGATGACCGATTTGGCACTCTCTGGTTTGAAAAAACGTAAGCGCCCAAGGAAGGTGTCGCTGGCAAGAATGACAACGAACAAAATTCCCTGAAATACGATGACCGTTGCATCTGGCATATCCAGGCGTCTTTGGAGCATCCCACCCGCCGCGTCGATGCCGCCGAACAGAATGGCGACAGGGATGACTGCGAACGGGTTCTGCCGAGCAATGAAAGCCACCAGAATGCCAGTGAAGCCATACCCGGCGACCACGGCGGAATTAGCGCTTCCCTGCACGGCCGCCACTTCGATTGCACCGGAAAGTCCTGCCGCCGCACCACCTACGGCGGCAGCGCCGACCACCCAGTAATTGACATTCAACCCCGCCATTTGAGCGGCACGGGGATTGCCACCGACCGCGCGCAGCGCGAGCCCGACGGTGGTGTACTTAAGGACAAGCCAGATAACCAGAGCGAACACAATGCCGACAATCAATCCGTAATGGACATCCAAGCCCGGGATATTGCCGATCATGTGCGCATCCCCGATGGGTTGTGTCGCCGGTTTGTTGGTGCTGGCCGGATCCTTCAACGGCCCTTGGATGCAATAGTTAAGCAGGGCGATCCCGATGTAAGAAAGCAGCAGGCTGCTGATGGTTTCGTTGACACCTCGATAGTTGCGCAGCCAGCCGGACAGCGCGAACCAAAGTGCGCCCGTCAGTGCACCAGCGGTGAGCATGCCGATTTGCGCCGTCAGCGCCGAACTGTCGTGAAGCGCGTAGCCAACCACACCAGCCAACAGTGCACCTAGTGCCAGTGCACCTTCACCGCCGATCATGATCATGCCGGCCTGTGCCGGTATGGCAACGGCCAGACCGGTAAGAATCAGGGGAGATGCCAGAACAAGGGTGTTCTGCAAAGAGAAGCTCGAACCGAAACCACCCTGGTACAACGTCAGGAAGACCTCCGGCGGTGATTGTCCGACTAGCGCGACAAAGCCTGCAAATAGCAACATGGCGACTAGTATGGCGCCCGTCGGCACCAGCAGCGTCTCCGCGACGGGCAGCAAAAACCTCTTTGTGCCTGAGAACATGATGAATGGCTCTCCTGATTGAATAACTTGAGGTTGATAAATCTGGTGGCCGGACTAGGTTGCCCGTGCAAGCAACCGACGGGCGTCTGTCAGATCTGGCCGACGACACCTGCCACAAGGTAATTCATCCCCTCTAAAGCGACATCACGCTGGCCTTGGCTTACCCCCTCTGGAATCACGGTTTTTCCGTTGTTGTCCTTGAGCGGCCCCTTGAAGATCACATAGTCCCCTGTCAGCATCTCGGCCTTGATGGCATCGGCGGTTGTCTTCGCCTTTTCGGGCACGGCTTTGCCGTAGGGGCTCATCTTGACGAACCCTTCCTTTAGACCACCTCGCAGGAAATTGAGCATCGGCTTGCCTTCGTGGGCGGCATCTACAAGCATCTTGTAGGGTGTCGCCCAGACCCACTCGGCGCCGGTGAGGTATCCGTTTGGTGCCAATGAAGATTGATCGACGTGGTAGCCGGTGCAGTACACACCACGCTTTTCGGCGGTTTCGATGATGACTTTCGGGCTATCAACGTGACAGGTCACGACGTCGCAGCCCTGATCGATCAGGCTGTTGGCGCTTTCCGCTTCCTTGACCGGCATGGACCAGTCACCCGTGAAGATCACATGGGTCGTGAACGAGGGATCGACCGACTGAGCGCCCATCGTGAACGAGTTGATATTGCGCAATACCTGCGGGATCGGCTTGGCCGCAATGAAGCCGAGTTTTTTACTTTTGCTGACGTGCGCAGCGACCACACCGCTCAGGTATTCGCATTCATCAATGTAACCGAAGAAACTGCCGGTATTCTTAGGGTCTTTGGGGGTCCATAGGCCGCCACAATGGGCAAATCGAATTTTGGGATATTGCGCTCCGAGTTTGAGGACATAGGGATCGAAATAGCCAAATGAAGTGGCAAAAACCAGTTTGGCATTATCCTGCTCGATCATTGCTTGCATGGACTTTTGCACAGCGATGGTCTCGGGGACGCGCTCTTCTTCCACTACTTTGATGTAGGGTAATTTCTTTATCTCGGCGACGGCTTCGGCGTGCGACTGGTTGTAACCGTAGTCGTCACGTGAACCGACATAGACGGCACCGATGGTGAATTTTTCCGAGGCGGATGCCGTGCGAATACCTAATGAAATCAAGGTCAGGGCAGCGGCCGAGCCACCCAGTTGCGCCAGAGCCTTGCGGCGAGATTTATCGATTGTGCTCATGTTTGTTTTCTCTC
Source organism: Halothiobacillus neapolitanus c2 (assembly GCF_000024765.1). Taxonomy (GTDB): domain Bacteria; phylum Pseudomonadota; class Gammaproteobacteria; order Halothiobacillales; family Halothiobacillaceae; genus Halothiobacillus; species Halothiobacillus neapolitanus. Next base: position 925,336 of record NC_013422.1, read on the forward strand.
TGAAATGTGTGAATGACGAGGGGTTTTAGAAGTGGTATTCGACGCGGACCATGGGTGTTTTGGCGAAAGCGCCGGAGCCTGCGGGTCCGTTGGCATCGTTACCGAATTTATTCTTCCAGTACTGATATTCGATGCCGGCCTTGAAGGTGCCTGGTTTATCCCAGAACAGCTTGCCGACATCGGCCATGATTTGGGCATCGATATTGATTTCGGTTTTGGTTTGAGCGCCGAATTCATCCTTCCCTTTAGGCGCAATCAGGTTGGCATATCCCTCGAAGGAGAAAGCGGAGTTTCCGATAGGGATACCCCAAGCGGCAGTCAGCATGGGGTGAACCTTATAGGAATAGCGAGAGACGCAGGTATTGGTGTAATCGTTGCAGGGTGCATTGCTTTCCCATAGGGCCAACAGGCTCACATTGAGGAAGCCTGGCACATCGAACATCACGGTTGGGCCGAGGACAAGCATTCGTTTTTTCGAGTTATAGCCGGCATCTGTTTTCGTATTGAAATCGAAACCGCTGGTAATACCGAAGCCTTTAGCCACACCAACCTTCAGATCCTTGTTCATGATCTTGCCGATATCGAGCGTATTACGGTAGACCGCATAGACCTCCTGAGCGCCTGACTTACCATCGGGGCCAGAAGGATCCTTGCTATCGGAGAACAGCGCATCGATGCTGAAGAAGTTGGTACCGTACTTGAAGCCACTGACGTGGCTGAAGTTCAGGATATTTTTAGAGATATCATTGCCTTCATAGGGTTCGGCGAACTTGGTGCCATAGCGCCAGCTCAGTGAAGTATCACTCCAGTCGGCAGCCTGGGCTGCTGTGCCTAGGGATATGCTCAGGACGAGCCCGAGAACAAATTTCTGGGGAATGGTCGGAGCAGCAGCCAATGGGTAATTCCCAACTGAGCGACGAGTAGGTGAAAGAGTTGATGTGGTCAGCAGTCGCGTGCGGTGAGTTGGCATCGTTGATTTCCTTGTCTTTTGATAGAGGGGGAATACAGTGATTTAGAATCTGGCTGTTGTATGCAACGATGCATGCACTGAGCGTGCCATAATGGAGTTTATTTTCTTATCTCTTTGTAATTAAATGAAAAAATCTATTTATGCGCCAATTTCATATCCTGTTTTTTGCCACGGCCCGTACAAAAACTCAGCCTTTTGGTGCGAAAGTAGGGAAATTCTGTACCGTGTTGGTGCGTTTTTTCGCCTAAGCTACCAGCCGTTTCCGTTGCACGCCTGATCCAACTTTCACGATGGAATAGTCTCTTGTGACCTTCTATGCGTAGACTGGGCTGAAATTACCTATACTCGGACCAGAAATTTTTGAATGGCGACCACTCCGTATGAAGCAAACAGCTGAACAGACCACGGTAAAACCTGTCGCGACGAAATATGTGTACGACGCGCTGAAGGAAAAAATCCTCAGTTTTGAGATCTATCCGGGTAGCCGGGTGACCGAATCTGAACTGGCAGATTTGTTCATGGTGAGTCGCACGCCCGTTCGCGAAGCGCTGCTTCGGCTGGAAAACGAAGGCTTCCTGACTATCCGGCCGAAACAAGGATGTTTCATCAAGCCGATCAATATCGAGGAACTGGGCGAGTACTACGGCGTGCGCACGGCGCTTGAAGTGGCGGCGGTCGAGGGGGCTTGTCATTACATGCCGGAAAGCGAGTTGCAGCATTTGCTGCATCTGTGGTCGCCCGACCAGGCATTGGTGGAGCACAGTGCCGATCAGATGGAAGATAAGGACGAGTCGTTTCATATTGCCTTGGCTCTCGGTAGTGGAAATTCGACGCTTGTCCGATACCTTCAAGACGTCAACGATCACATTCGCATCATCCGCCGCGTGGACTTTCAAGACGAAGAGCGGATCAAGCGAACCTATGCCGAACACCACGCGATCATCGAAGCAATTCTCGGCCGCGAGGTCGATAAGGCCCGCAACCTGATGAAGCGTCACATCCAGCGAAGCCAGGACTTCGCCAAAACCCTCACCCTGACGCAATTGGCTAAGAAGAAGGCGGGTGTCAGCCGTTTCGAACAGGTGAAAGCGTTGTGATTATTTCTGTCGGTACGCGTACGTCTGATTAAAGCGGGACGTGATCCAGTCATCCGAAAAGATGGGTTCATACCGGCACGGCGTTTTGGGCGTCACGCACGAGTCGAAGCATGCCACCCGGGTTTTCGTATTCGGTTCGAGAAAGAATGGGATCGAATAGCGATCGACGCCCAGTGGCGGCACGACCCGGTGCGGCGTCGACTGAAACACATCGTTGCTCCAGCGCTGCATGAGATCGCCAATATTTACCACCAGCATGTCCGGTTCGTAAGGAACGCGAATCCAGTCCTGCCCTCGGGGTTTGACCTCAAGCCCACCCACGGCATCCTGCGCCAGCAGGGTGAGGCAACCATAGTCCGTGTGAACTCCGGCACTAATTTGTCCTGCGTCTGTTACCGGCGGATAGTGAATCATGCGCAGTACGCTGGTCTGGTCGTCGAACAGCGGATCGAAGTAATCAATCGGTAGTTCCAGCGATACCGCCATCAGTGCCAGTAGATTCAGACCCGTTTCGCTCAACCGCTGGTAATACCGTTCAACAGTCTCCTTGAAACCCTCAAATTGAGGGTACTGGTTTGGGCCGTAGAAAAGATCGCCCGCCCGCACCCCGGGATGCGTCGGGCCCAGGTCGCGGGACATGTCGAAAGTTTCTTTGAAATCCGCTGGGGTTTCGGGCGACAACTGCTCCGCGCCTACCTTTCCGTAACCCCGGTGATGCGACGAGTTTTCGATGCTGATGCGCATCTTCTCTTCAAGCGGCTGGGCGAAGAACCGGTGGGCCAGCGTGAATATGTCCACGAACTCTTCTGTGGACAGATTGGTGTTCTTCACGGTGAAAAACCCGATGTCACAGCAGGCGCGATAGAGTTTTTCGGCTTCTACGCGCACGGCTGGGGTGATCGTTCTGGCGTGAGCAACAGCGGGGTCGATTAACGGCAGCATGGCGGGTTCTCCCAAGTCAGTTGGGCTGGTCGGGCCGGTTCGAATCAATAGGCGATCTTGTCGGGTTTCGCACGCCATTCGTTGAACGGCAGGATTGCTTCTTTCTCCAGCAGGCGAATGGTCGGGATCTGACGGTCCGGGATGTCCTTGGCGATTTCTTCATACAGAAAGGCGTCGTCGAACCCGATGTCGGCGGCGTCCTGACGCGAATTAGCGTAATAGATCCGATCCAGCCGCGCCCAGTAGATGGCGCTCAGGCACATGGGGCAGGGCTCACAGCTGGTATAAATCTCGCATCCGGACAGATCAAATGTGTTCAGCACCTGACAGGCAGCGCGAATGGCGCTGACTTCAGCGTGCGCGGTCGGGTCGTTAGCAGATGTGACCTGATTGAATCCAGTAGCGATGACTTCCCCATTACGGGAGATCACGGCGCCGAACGGGCCACCGAAACCGGCAATCATTTTTTCTCTTGAAAACTCAATGGCTTGACGCATGATTTGCTTTTCTTGTTCGTGCACAACGTGGTCACACATGGTTGATGGTCCTCAGGTAGGGGGGGATATGGTTTTCGGCTGCGGCACTGTGCTGAATCAGAATCTGGGCACAGACCGAGGCGGCGATGACGGCAGGGGATTTGCCCTGGATTTCTGGCAGGCCGATGGGGCAGGTGAGCCGGGAGATCTGTGGCGGGGTGAGACCGCGGTTCTTGAACTGGCGGTCAAAGCGGATCTTCTTGGTTTTCGAGCCGATTAACCCGCAATAACCGAAACGGCCGCTGCGCAAGATGGCCTCAACGATATCGAAATCAAGTTGATGGCTGTGAGTCAGCACGAGAAAGGTGGTCCGATCTGTACCGCGATTCACATATGCCTGCCATTCGGTGGTGCATATTTTTTGGACATTGGCGGTCGTGGCGAAGCCCAATTGTTTGGCCCGGCTATCGATGAGCGTTAGGTCAGCATCCAGATGCTGCATGCTTTGGATCAAGGCTTGACCTACATGCCCCGCCCCAAAAATGACGATATTCAGCGCCCGAGGGGCAATGGGCTCAATCAATGCCATGCGGTCTGTTTCGCGTTGCCGCTGGTCATCGGTCGGCGCGGCCAGCAACACGGTTCGGGTGCGTGCGGTCAGATCAGATAACAGCCAAGCTGAAGGACGCTCGGCTGAGATACCTGCTGTTTCTCGATCGGTATCCAGGAATGTCGCCAGTTGATCAAGCCAGGCGAACTGTTTTGGCCGAATTCTCTCGAAAATCAGTTGCACCATGCCACCGCAGCATTGATCGAAGCGCGGTGTCAGTGGTGTGCTGTGTAGGCTCAGCTCATGAAATGGCGTCTTGGAGGGCGGTTGGTTCAGTAATTCGCGTGCGTGCTGAATGGCGAAGAATTCCAGATGGCCACCGCCAATAGTGCCTTGCGTACGCTGCGGGAAGACGGCCATGTGCGTGCCTTTTTCCCGGGGGGATGAGCCCTTGACCACGCCGACGCTCACCAGCACGAAGTCTTCTGGCTGATTGTTCAGGCGGGCGAGGGCGGTCCAGTCAAGCATGGGTAAGCGCCTGGTCAGGTTTGCATTCCCGTTCGCGCAATTTCGCGCACGCCATCAGCACGCGTTCTGGTGTGGCCGGTGCGTCGATCTGCGGGTGGCGTCCGTAATCTGCTAGGCTCGCCACGGCATCGTTCAGTGCGTTGAATACACTGATGCCGAGCATCAACGGCGGTTCACCCACGGCCTTAGAGCGGTAGACCGATTCTTCGCGGTTCGGATCGCAGCGCAACTGAATATTCATTATTCTTGGCCGATCACCGCAGGCCGGAATCTTGTAGGTGGACGGCGCGTGGGTGCGCAGGACGCCACATTCGTCGTACACCAATTCTTCGGTTGTCAGCCAGCCCATGCCCTGAATGAATCCCCCTTCGACCTGCCCCGTATCAATCGCCGGATTGATGCTGGCACCGCAATCGTGAACGATGTCCACGCGATCGACCTTGTATTCGCCCGTCAAGGTATCCACGGTCACCTCCGACACGGCAGCTCCATAGGCGAAATAGAAGAATGGGTGCCCTTTGCCCGATTCTGCGTTGAAATGGATTTTCGGTGTACTGTAAAAGCCGGTCGTCGAGAGCGAGATGCGGGCGAAATAGGCTTTTTGGATCAGCGCGTTGAACGCGATCAGCTTGTCGCCCACGATAACGCCCTCGGCGGTGAAGCGAATCGTCGCCGCATCGACCGAATAGTGCTCCGCGGCAAATTCAGTCAGCCGCCCCTTGAGGATGAGTGCCGCATTGCGTGCCGCCTGCCCATTCAAATCACAACCGCTCGAGGCGGCCGTTGGCGAGGTGTTCGGCACCTTGTCCGTCGTGGTGGCTGTGATCTTGATTCGATCGATTTCCACCTGAAATTCTTCCGCCACAATCTGCGCAACCTTGGTAAACAGGCCCTGGCCCATTTCCGTGCCGCCATGGTTGAGGTGGATGCTGCCATCGCTGTAGATGTGCATCAGCGCACCGGCTTGATTGAGGTGTGTTGCGGTGAACGAGATGCCGAACTTCACTGGCGTTAGGGAGAGACCCTTCTTCAGGTAGGTGTTTTCCCGATTGAACTGCATGATCTGCGCGCGTCGTGCCGTGTAGTCGGCCGTCGTTTCCAGCTCGGAGATGATCTCCGGCAGGATGTTGTCGGTCACGGTCATGAAGTAGGGTGTCACGTTCCGGCCCGCCGGGTCATCTGCGGGGCCGTAGAAATTGATCTTTCGCACATCGAGCGGATCCTTGCCTACCTGATAAGCGATCTCGTCAATCACGCGCTCGATCGCGACCATGCCCTGAGGCCCGCCGAATCCGCGGAAGGCCGTGTTGGACACGGTGTGGGTTTTGCAGCGATGGGACACAATCGAAACGTGTTCGAGGTAATAGGCATTGTCCAGGTGAAACATCGTGCGGTCGTTGATCGAGCCGGACAGATCGGCCGACATGCCGCAGCGCGAGGCCGCTTCAAAGGCAATGGCCTGGATACGCCCCTGACCATCGAAACCGACGTCGTAGCGGATAAGGTAATCGTGGCGTTTGCCGGTAATCGTCATGTCATCATCCCGATCGAGCCGCAGCTTGCTCGGGCGCCCGGTGTGGTGCGTGACCAGCGCGGCGATGCTGGCAAACAACGCGGGCTGGGATTCCTTGCCACCGAATCCACCGCCCATGCGACGGACTTCGACATTGATGGCGTGATCGGGCACGCCAAGCACGCGGGCGCAGCAATGCTGGATTTCGGTGGGGTGCTGAGTCGAGCTGAAAATCTTCAAATCACCATCTTCACCGGACAGCGCGAGGGCGATATTGGATTCTAGATAATAGTGATCTTGCCCGCCAATTTTGATTTCGCCCTGAAGGCGGTGTTTTGCCTGCGCTAGGTGCGCCTCGGGTTCGCCGCGTCGGAAGGTCTTGCTCGGCAGCACGAAGGAATCGGACGCAAGGGCATCACGCACGGTGATAAGCGCGGGTAGCGGCTCGTATTCGATTTGTGCCAGGGCGGCGGCTTTGCGCGCAATGTCGATGTGCTCTGCGGCAACGGCAAATAGCGATTGCCCCACGTACTCGACCAATCCATCTGCAAAGATCGGATCGCCCTCAATCACCGCGCCGAAATCGTTTTTCCCGGGCACGTCGCTTGCCTGAATGACTGCCATCACGCCGGGATAGGCCTTGACCGCGTCTAAATCGAGTCTGAGAATTTTCGCATGCGCCTGCGTGCTCTGCGCGATATAGATGTGCAGCAGGTCGCGGGGTTCGGACAGATCATCGGTGTACAGTGCCTCGCCGCTGACGTGTTTGATGGCGCTATCGTGTTTAACCGACGCGCCGACGCCCGAGTTGACGTGGTCCGCACGGATTTGGTTCACAGTGATGCCGTGGATGGGTTCATGCATGGATCAGCCCTCCGGTGTAGGAGATTTGAGTGGCTTGGTTTGGCTTCTGCTGCTGAATGAAAAACTTCTTCAACAAGTTCGCAGCCACCGCGAGGCGGTATTCCCGGGACGCGCGGAAATCGCTGAGTGGCGTGAAATCCACCCCCAGTCGTTCGGCGGCGGCATGAACAGTCGCTTCAGTCCACGGTTTGTTCAGCAAGGCTTGTTCGCAGTGGGTCGCGCGCTTGGGCGTGGCCGCCATGCCACCGAAGCACAGGCGAGCTACCTGAACCTGTTGCTGGTCGTCCAGTTCGATGTAGAACGCGGCGCTGACGCTGGAGATATCTTGCTCGAATCGCTTCGAAATTTTGTAGACGTTCATCAAGACTGAATCCGAATTCAACAAAGGAATACGGACGCACTCGATGAACTCGGTCGGCTGGCGATCCTGCTTGCCGTAGGCGATGAAATAATCTTCCAGTGGCAGATGGCGTTGCCCGCCCTGACGGGTCAGTGTGATCTCGGCATTCAGCGCAATCAGCACCGGCGGCATGTCGCCGATGGGTGAGCCGTTGGCGATGTTGCCGACAACGGTGCCGGAGTTGCGAATCTGGGTCGAGCTGTGGCGGTACAGATATTCCTCAAGCCAAGGGAAATGCCGAATCAGCACTGGTAAAGCCTCGGAGTAGGTGACGGCCGCGCCGATTTCGAGCTGGCCGTCCCGAACCTCGATCCGCTTGAGCGCCTGAATGCCGCCAAGATAGATCACCGTGTCTAGAGCCCTGTGCTGTTTTGTGACCCACAGGCCGATATCGGTTCCGCCTGCCAAAAGGGTAGCGCCCGGCGTTTTGGCGAGGGCATCGGCCAGTGCCGGAATGGTATTCGGTTGAATATAGGTTTGGCCGGCCTGGATCAGCGTTTTGCTGACTTGGGGCTGAATTGCCTTGAGTTGGGCAATGACCTTCGCTTCCGCTTCGGTCATAGCTTGTTGGTTTGTTTTATCCGCTTGGTTCAGCCAGGACTTCCCTGCCTCGATGATCGGGCCGTAGCCGGTGCAGCGGCACAGATTGCCCGCGAAAACTTGCGTGAGGTGTGTTGTTGCCGCTTCGTCCGACTGGGGTTCCGGCAGATCATCGAGCGTGTGCAGCCTGTTTTGATATTCGGCGAATCCCGACATGACAAACCCCGGTGTGCAAAACCCACATTGCGAGGCATGACTCTCCACCATTGATTGCTGCACCGGGTGCAACTCATTGCGCGCCGTCTTGAGGTCTTCGACCGTCAAGAGTTGCTTGCCGTCCAGCGTCGCCAGAAAAACGATGCAGGCATTGACGGCACGGTAGTGCAGGCGATCATCCACCACTTCGGCGATTACAACTGTGCAGGCACCACAGTCACCCTCGGCACAGCCTTCCTTGGTGCCGATTCTTTTTTCCTCTTCCCGTAGATAATTTAAGACGGTCAGGGTTGGGCTGACCGATTCGAGCTCGATCAATTCCTGCCCAAGAAGGAAGCGCAAGGTATTCATGTTTAGCTGCCTCGGTAGGTGCTGTAGCCGAATGGCGATACGAGAAGGGGAACATGGTAGTGATCCTGAGTGCTCGAAATACCAAAACGAATCACGATCTGATCCAGAAACAGTGGGTCGGGCAAATCGGCATAATGTTGACGAAGATAGTTCCCCATATCGAATACCAATTCATAAACTCCGGTAGTGAAGGCTTCACCACTGAGAATGGGAGCATCGCAACGACCGTCAGCGTTCGTGATGTGTGTCGATAGATATTGAGGCTGATTATCTACCCACTTGTGCAGGAGCAGCCGTACATCCGCCGCCGGTTTGCCGAGGCTGGTATCTAAAATGTGCGTAGTGAGTGCGCTCATCTTGACCTTCTTGTTTCGCAGTTTTGAATATATTGTGAACAATCCTAGAGCAGTTTCTGTCATTTCCAAAGTGAATATTTTGTGTTTCCGCCAAAAATTTGCTCTTGATATAACTGTATGGATGTCTATTTATGTTTGGTTTAAGAGACTGATCACTGTTTGTAAATCAAGTATAAACCTTGATTTATCTTTGACTTGATCGCAGGGTTGCATCTCTCGATTTAATACGTGACCCGTGCGAATAATTGTGTACAATTGTGTGCACATTTTGTTTTATCATATTCCTGAGAGTGGTGATGAATATCCAGCAGGGTGTATTGCAAGAACTGAATCTGAGTTCGGTTGACACCACCGATGCCCGCTTATGCGGGTTGCGGGTCGGTGTTAAGGATCTGTTCGATATCGCGGGCATTCCGACCTCGGCAGGTAACCCTGACTGGCTGGCGACACATGCAGTGCCTGAACATACGGCGCCTGCTGTTCTTCAGCTCATGCACGCCGGTGCACACATTGTGGCCAAAACCCTAACAGATGAGTTGGCCTACAGCCTCAACGGTATCAATACGCACTATGGCACACCTATAAACGCGGCTTCACCAGAGCGGTTGCCGGGCGGCTCCAGCAGTGGTTCAGCTGCGATGGTGGCTCATGGGCTGGCCGACATCGGTCTGGGAACGGATACGGGAGGTTCGATTCGTGTGCCGTCCAGTTACAACGGGTTGTTCGGTTTGCGGCCCACGCATGGTGTGATTTCGGTCGAACACATGGTCGGATTGGCGCCGTCGTTCGACACCGTTGGATGGATGACTCGGGATCTGGGTACCTTGGCCGATGTTGCTGATGTGCTGTTGCCTGAACAGCAGCCTATCGAACTCAAAAATTTGTGCATCCTCAAGCCGCAGATTGATTGCCTTGAGGATTGGGACCTTCGCGCCAGTGCTTGGCTGGCGACGAACGGACCCCTATTCGAATCGATTCATGAGGTCGTGGTGCCACGGTCTTTACTGCAATTGGCAAGTCAGACGTTCCGTATCTTGCAGGGGGCTGAAATCTGGCATACGCACGGCGCTTGGGTGAGCGAAGCCCGCCCCAGGTTTGCAGCGGATATCAGAGAGCGGATGAACTGGTGCCAGTCTATTACATCAGTCCAGATCGAGCAGGCTGCACGTGATCGCATTGAAATCACTCAAATTCTGTCGCATTGGCTTGATGGCGAACATACCTTGGCCATCTTGCCGACCACACCTGGTGCCGCGCCATTGTTGACCGAGTCGGCAGAGTGTCTGGCGGACTATCGCGTGGCCTTGATGGGTCTGACTGCCTTGGCTGGATTGTCGTCGCGACCTCAACTTCATCTGCCGGTATTAAGCGATCACGGCGCGCCTTGGGGCCTATCGTTAATTGGACACAGAAATACAGATCGTTCGTTAATTGGTTTGGCGCACAAATTTAAAGGAATGGTTCATGATTAATATTGCGCTTGCCCTGACTTACCGTCACGGCATTTCGTCTTTAATTCAGAAACCAATCGCTCGCTACGCCAATCGCCAGGATGTTTTTTCATGACCGCTCTGATTGATTTTTTACCCTTTGCCGTATTGCTGGCGGTTACCGGTGTCGCGGCCGGATTGTTGGCAGGGTTGCTCGGGCTGGGCGGCGGCATCGTTATGGTGCCGGTGTTGTTCTTTATTTTTCAGGCCATGGGCGTCGGCTCACTGGACGCGATGAGTATGGCTACGGGAACGTCCTTGGCCGGGATGATTCCGACTGCCATTTCTTCCGTGCGTGCGCATCACCGCAAAGGGAACGTGGATGTCGGGATTTTTCGGACGTGGTGGATTTTTATTCTGATCGGCGTCATTACCGGCAGTGTGTTGGTCACCCAGTTCCGGAGTCGCTGGTTTGTCGTGCTTTTTGCGCTGATCGCTTTATTCGTAGCCATTCGAATGTTCCTGCATAAAACCGTCGCAGCACAGGCATTACCCCGGTTGATCTGGCAGCGGATATCGGCGTTTATGCTTGGCTTCTTGTCTGTGATGTCCGGATTGGGTGGCGGCACCATCGGTGTGCCCTTGCTGACTCGCTTTCATGTACCCGCGCATCGGGCTGTTGGGAGTGCGGCTGCTTTCGGGCTTGTGATCGCCATCCCCGGTGCGCTGGTGATGTTGGTTTTAGGCCAATCTCCGGCGGATGCCCCGTTGGGCACGGTCGGTTTGGTCAACTTACCTGCATTGTTGACTATGGTGCCGCTCAGTATTCTATTCGCGCCCGTGGGCGTGAAACTGGGGGCTCGCTTACCTGCTCAGCAGTTGAAGAAGGTTTTTGCGGTGGTGCTGGCTATTACCGGCATACGCATGTTGTTGTCGGCTTTAGGTATTTAGTTTGTCTTTCCGTTAGATGTTATTTGAAAGAAGGTTGTTATGTCTGAGCAATTCGAGCAAATAAACCCCCCGGCACGACTACTGATGGGACCGGGTCCGATCAACGCCGACCCACGCGTTTTGCGGGCAATGTCGGCGCAACTGCTGGGCCAATACGACCCAGCAATGACAGGCTATATGAACGAGACTATGGCGCTGTACCGGCAGGTATTTAAAACGGAAAACCAGTGGACACTGCTGATCGACGGCACCTCCCGTGCCGGGATTGAGTCGGTGTTGGTCTCGCTCATCGAGCCGGGCGATAAGGTTTTGATCCCGATTTATGGACGTTTTGGTCACCTCCTCAATGAAATCGCCCTGCGCTGCGGCGCGGAGGTACACACGATTGAAACCGAGTGGGGCGCGGTGTTCACCCCCGAACAGATTGAAGAAGCGATTATCAAAGTTAGACCCAAGCTGCTCGCCATCGTGCAGGGCGATACCTCGACCACCATGCTGCAACCGCTGGAAGAATTGGGTGCGATTTGTCGTCGGTACGATGTGCTGTTTTACAGTGATGCCACCGCCTCGATCGGCGGCAATCCGTTCGAAACCGATGCTTGGGGTCTGGATGCGGTATCGGTGGGTTTGCAAAAATGCCTTGGTGGCCCGTCGGGCAGTGCGCCCGTCACGTTGAGCGCCCGTTATGTGGATGAGGTGCGCAAACGGCATCATATCGAAGCCGGTATTCGGGATCGCCACCATGCCGAAGGCAAAGGATCGATGATTCGTTCGAACTATTTTGATCTACCCATGATTCTTGATTACTGGGGCGATGAGCGACTCAACCACCACACTGAAGCGACATCGATGCTTTACTGCGCCCGCGAATGCGCGCGAATTTTGATGCAGGAAGGATTGGAGCAATCCATCGCGCGGCATCGTTTGCAAGGTGACGCCATGGCGCAGGGCTTGGCGGCCATGAATCTTGAGCTCTTCGGTGACCAGACGAACAAAATGAACAATATCGTTGGTGTGTATATTCCAGATAGTGTGGCTGGCGAAGCGGTGCGAAGCGTCATGCTGGAGGATTTCGGTATTGAAATTGGCACCTCCTTCGGCCCACTCAAAGGTAAAATCTGGCGTATCGGCACCATGGGTTATAACGCGCGTAAAGACGCTGTGTTGGTCACACTATCCGCACTTGAAAACGTGCTGCGACGTATGGGGCATAAGTGCACAGCTGGTGCCGGGGTGGATGCAGCGATGGCCGTGTACAGTGGCCAATGAAATGTCGCGTGTGATTGAACGATGTGAAGTGCTGGCGCAGATTTCCGATAGCACGGACAGTATCTCCCGTTTGTATCTTTCGCCCGCCTATCGGGAGGGATTGCTGCTCGTTGAGCAATGGATGCAGGCAGCGGGTATGTCCACTTGGGTCGATGCGGTGGGCAATCAATGGGGGCGTTTCGCCGCGGTTGATCCGGATGCACCGGTTCTCATTATCGGCTCGCATCTGGACACCATTCCGAATGCCGGAAAATTTGACGGCATCCTCGGTGTCGTTTGCGGTATTGAAGTGGTGGCTCGTCTTCAGGCTGCTGGAAGTACCCTGCCATTTCATATTGATGTCGTCGGTTTCGGCGATGAAGAAGGTGTACGTTTCCCAATCAGCATGCTTGGTGCACGAGCGGTGTGCGGCCAGTGGCAACCCGAATGGCTGGAACTGGCCGATGCGGCGGGCGTGACGGTTCGCGAGGCCTTACTAACCTGCGGACTGGACCCTTCAAAAATAGGCGAAGCCAGTCGGGTCAACGATCGTTTACTGGGATATTGGGAAATACATATGGAGCAGGGGCCAGTGCTGGAACAGGAATCGCTCCCAGTCGGGATCGTTTCGGCGATTGCCGGTGCCTGCCGCAGCCGAATTTGCTTTACGGGTGACGCCGGCCACGCTGGTACGGTGCCCATGAATCTACGCCACGATGCCTTGAATGCTGCGGCTGAATTCGCTTTATCGGTTGAACGCTTCGCTATTACCGAAGGTGTGGTGGGCACGGTCGGGCAGTTCAGCGTGTTTCCCGGTGCCGTGAACGTCATTCCCGCCAAGGCAGAATGCAGCCTGGATTTGCGCAGCATAGACGACGACGTGTTGGCGCGTGTCCTGAGTGAAATGCAGACGACGAGCCGGGCGGCCAGCGCCCAGCGTGGTGTTACAGTGGAATGGGATGTGTACCACCGAGCCGAAGCGCGGCACTGCGCACCGCATTTTGTGGCCCTGTTCGAGCAAGCAGTCGCCAAGCATGGCCAGCCGGTTCGTGTTCTGCCAAGCGGAGCGGGACATGACGCTATGCTGATGGCAAACATCACCGATATGGCGATGTTGTTCGTGCGTTGCAAAGGCGGTATTAGTCACAATCCGGGTGAATTCGTTTCGGCTAACGATGCGGAAGTTGCTGTCGATACGGTATTGATTGCGCTGGAAGAGTTGGCTAAAACCCATACTGCTGATACGCGGAGTACAGCATCATGAGTTGGCAGACGGCCGACCTTTGTGATTTGCACCGCTCACTCCTGCAGGTGGCCGAGCCGGTGTTCCATTCCTATGGCGGGCTCAGCCGGATCAAAGCTTCTCTTGTGACTGTGAAACTATATGAAGACAACCGTGCCCTGCGTGCGTTGTTGAGCCAGCCGGGCGAGTGGCGTGCCATTGCCGTGGACGTTGGTGGCGAGTACTGCGCTGTGTTGGGCGACATCATGGCCGGGCTGGCCGTGGAGAATGGCTGGAAGGCCTTGCTTATCAATGGCTATATCCGCGATTCCGCACAAATAAGAACCATGCCGCTAGGTATCTGGGCGTTGGGTACGTGCCCGATGAAAAGTGCAAAAGTCGCCGACGGCACGACGCAGGTGCCGCTGGCGCTCTGCGGCCTCTCGATCACCCCTGGTGATTTCCTGTACGCGGACGAGGACGGGGTGCTGATTGCGCCGCATCATTTGACCTGAGTTTGGTCATCTCGCTTTTCCTTACTTGCCATCCCCCGCTTGGGCTTGCGGCTCAAAGAGGGAGATTCATGCCGCCTCAATGCAGCTTAGGCTGTGGCTTCGTCGTGAACGGTTTCGATTTTGTCCAACCATTCCAGCTTTTCCGATTCGGACAGAAACGATGCGCGGATCGAATTCCGAGCAAGTTCGGTCACTTCATCCCAAGTCAAATCCAGCCCCGTTTGCACTGCAATAAAATTGTCCAGCAGATAACCGCCAAAATAAGCCGGGTCGTCGGAACTAACCGTCATGCATAGGCCTCGATCGAGCAGACGTTTGAGGTTATGCCCTTTGATGTCATCAAATACGGCCAGTTTGATGTTTGACAGTGGACATACGGTCAAGGGCATCTGTTCTGCAGCCAGTCGACGGCAGAGTTCGTCATCCGATTCGCAGCCGACGCCATGATCGATACGCGCTACATGCAGCAGATCCAGCGCTTCCCAGATGTAACTTGCAGGCCCTTCCTCACCCGCATGCGCGACGGTGAGTAAGCCTTCTGCGCGCGCTTTGTCGAATACTTCGCTGAACTTGGATGGTGGATTGCCTTTTTCACTGGAATCGAGCCCGACCGCGCAAAAAAAATCACGATACGGCAGCAGAGCATGCAATGTCTCCATGGCTGCCTCGGCGCTTAAGTGCCTCAAAAAGCAGGGAATCAGCCGGCTGGTGATGCCGAATTCTTTCTGCCCCTTAGCCAGTGCACGATTGATGCCCTCGAACACAGCCGCCAATGAAATGCCGCGATCAGTATGACTTTGCGGATCGAAGAAAATCTCGGTGTGCACAACACCGTCTTCATGCGCGTGCCGCAGATAGTTATAGGTCAGTTCGAAGAAGTCGTCGGCTTCGATCAGCACCTTCACGCCCTGGTAATAGATATTAAGAAAAGATTGCAGATCCTGGAAGTTGTAAGCCTGTCTCAAGGTGCCCGCGTCCGGGTAATCAAGCACGATACCGTTTTTCTCGGCCAGCTCGAACACCATTTCGGGTTCAAGTGTGCCTTCGATATGAACATGCAATTCCGCTTTGGGCTGGGCGCGAAGTGCATCTTTTGCAATTGTTTTCAGATTGTTCATTGTTTTTCTCCGCATAAAAGAAAACAGACGAATCATTCGTCTGTTTAAAATCAAGATGCAACTCTTTGATCGGAATGGTACGTAGGCAAATAGCCTACAGGATCTGCACTATCAGAGGATCTACTTTGGAATAGTTCCTTCCACACCCTTGACATAAAAGTTAATGGATAATAATTGATCCAATGGCATTTTTTCGCCCGCTGGCACAACCGTTTTGCCTTCTTGATTGACTATCGGTCCTGTAAATGGGACGAGTGTGCCGTCAATAATGGCTTGTTCTTTTGCATGGAAATCCTTTGCGACTTTCTCTGGAACATTTGAATGCAGCGGTGTCAAAACCACCATGCCTTCTTTGATCCCCCACAGGGTGTTGTCGGGTTTCCAAGTGCCGTCCAAAACTTTTTTAACTTCCATCGTGTAGTATTTTGACCAATTTAATGTGCTTGCTGTCAATTGTGCTTTGGGGCCGTACTTGGACATATCCGAATCCCAGCCAAAGGCGTAAACCCCTTTTTCTTCCGCCGTTTGGACAACAGCCGGAGAATCTGTGTTTTGCGCGAGCACATCAGCACCTTGAGCGATCATCGTTTCAGCAGCCTGGCGCTCGCGTGCTGGGTCGTACCAACTACTCACCCAGATGACCTTAGTTTTGATCTTCGGATTTACGCTCTGCGCGCCTAGGGTGTAGGCATTAATGTTGCGGACTACTTCTGGTACAGGGTAGGAGCCTACGAAGCCAAGAATATTACTTTTTGTCATTTCCCCTGCCAAAACACCCAACATATAGGCACCTTCCCAACTCCGCGCCTGGTAGATCCCGACGTTCTTCGCCATCTTGTAACCAGTGGCGTGCTCGAAGTAGGTGTTTGGGAACGCTTTGGCCACTTTCAGCGTGGGGTTCATGAAACCAAACGAGGTTGTGAAAATAATCTTGTTACCATCGGCGGCCAATTGGCGGATGACGCGCTCTGCGTCCGAGCTTTCAGGTACGTTTTCAACAAAGGTGGATTTCACTTTATCACCTAGCGCTTTTTTCATGGCTAGCCGACCTTGATCGTGGGCGTAGGTCCAGCCACCATCACCCACCGGGCCGACGTAAACGAAACCGACCTTGATCGGTTCATCCGCATGTACGGCGGATACCAGGCCCGTCGAAAGTGCGCATCCAAGTAATATTGCTTTTAAATTCATGGTTAGTTTCCTCTGCAAAAGTTGATCGGATCGTTATTTTAGAAGTGGTATTCGACGCGGACCATGGGTGTTTTGGCGAAAGCGCCGGAGCCTGCGGGTCCGTTGGCATCGTTACCGAATTTATTCTTCCAGTACTGATATTCGATGCCGGCCTTGAAGGTGCCTGGTTTATCCCAGAACAGCTTGCCGACATCGGCCATGATTTGGGCATCGATATTGATTTCGGTTTTGGTTTGAGCGCCGAATTCATCCTTCCCTTTAGGCGCAATCAGGTTGGCATATCCCTCGAAGGAGAAAGCGGAGTTTCCGATAGGGATACCCCAAGCGGCAGTCAGCATGGGGTGAACCTTATAGGAATAGCGAGAGACGCAGGTATTGGTGTAATCGTTGCAGGGTGCATTGCTTTCCCATAGGGCCAACAGGCTCACATTGAGGAAGCCTGGCACATCGAACATCACGGTTGGGCCGAGGACAAGCATTCGTTTTTTCGAGTTATAGCCGGCATCTGTTTTCGTATTGAAATCGAAACCGCTGGTAATACCGAAGCCTTTAGCCACACCAACCTTCAGATCCTTGTTCATGATCTTGCCGATATCGAGCGTATTACGGTAGACCGCATAGACCTCCTGAGCGCCTGACTTACCATCGGGGCCAGAAGGATCCTTGCTATCGGAGAACAGCGCATCGATGCTGAAGAAGTTGGTACCGTACTTGAAGCCACTGACGTGGCTGAAGTTCAGGATATTTTTAGAGATATCATTGCCTTCATAGGGTTCGGCGAACTTGGTGCCGTAGCGCCAGCTCAGTGAAGTATCACTCCAGTCTGCGGCCTGGGCTGCTGTGCCTAGGGCCATGCTCAGGGCTAGCGCGCTGAATGTGGCAACAGTCAGAGGGCGACGCGACATGGGTCGGGACTTCTGCTGTGCAATAACGGGGTTTGGTTGGAATGACATATCCAGGCTCCTTGGTCTTTTTTGAAATAACACGAACTCAATTGGCGACTAAAATTCACGCTTATTGTGATCATTAATGTATGCACAGTGTGTGCCAAATTGTTCACAATCTAGCAATCCAATGATATTAAGAGGATTTAGGTTCTTATTGAGCGACCCATCCATGGCTCTTTTAACTAAATTGGTGCGATTGGTCATAAATGGCGCACCTAAATTGGGATTTTGATTGCTGCGGTGACCGCTTTTCTTGCTTGTGATGAAATGCGTTACAGGTCTTTTGTCTGCGGAAGGATGGGGATCTTGACCGAAATTGCACACATTTGATGGATGAGCATCTGGTCTTGTTTCGTGCGCCTAGGAGCCTGTCGGACTTTAGGGAAATCGGCTGCAAATACATCTGGACGGCTCATATTTCACCGCTTTCTTGGGCAATAGAACCCGCTATTACCCTGCAAAAGCGGCAAAATCTGCCCTCGCCCAGCTAGATTTTCGCTTCGATTCCTAAAGTCCGACAGGCTCCTCGGTTTAAGTGCACGCTGGTTGCTTAAATTTCCTCGTCAGTGTCTTTTGGCGGGAAGATTCCGCGCTGCATCTTGCAGTGCACGCCTTGGCGCCCATCCACGACCTGTGTGACACCGAAGTCGGAACTGATGCTCATCAGCGAGTAGGCGTCGTCCTGACTGAGGTTGTGCTTGTCAACAAGCAGGTGAAGCATGTCCTTGGCGGCGTTCTTCATCGCGACATCGAGATCGTCATCGAAGCCATGCACGATCCAGGTATCCGGTGTTTCGAGCAGGGGAGAAGGGAAGTGGAAGTCCTTGCGCAGAACGATCTGAAATATCACGTTCAGTGAGGCCTCGATCGCGGTTCCGCTGATTTCACCGTCGCCTTGTGAGATGTGAGGGTCACCAATCGAGAACAACGCGCCGGGCACGGCCACCGGGTAATACATTGTCGCTCCAGCGCCGATTCGCCAGTTGTCGATATTGCCACCGTGCGCGCCGGGCGGGACAGTGCTGACACGGCCCATGGCATCGGGGGCAACACCGGCCGTGCCCAGATGCGGGCGTACGGGTACGCGCACTCCGTTCAACGCAGGTTCGCAGGTACAGGTTCCGCGTTTGGTGATTTTACCCGGTACCGTATATTTTCCAGGGAAGTTATAGGCGTAGAGGGCGCGGGCCGTGTTGTAGTCCGGATCGATCTTGTAGATCGTCACGCGTTCCTTTTCGCCCATCTCTTTGTAGAGAAGCCCCCAGTGCGCGGCAAGGTTCGTTCCGTATCGGAAACGCGGCAGCATTTGCAGGTAACGAACCTCGAGCATGTCACCCGACTGTGCATCTTCTACATAGATCGGGCCGGTCATCAGATGTACGCCCGGGTTCCGGTCGTCTTCGGGGATGCTTGAGTACAGTAGTCTCACCGCATCGTCCATCATCAGTTCAGGGGCATCGCCCGCTTGGTGCGTTACAGCTTCGGCGCGGATAATGTCGCCGCTTTTGATGCGCAAGGCCGGTTTAAGGCCGGCATCGAAATAGCCCCAATGTACGGTTGAGGGGGTAGCTTGCAGTTCATGAAACATGGATGGCTTCCTCATTGGTTAATAGTGCGAATTAAAGAGTGCTCGGTTGTCTATGGACTCAGGAACGAGCGCAGGAAGGAATCGCCCACCTGCCCACAGGGCGTGTGAGCAAAGCGAAGCGAATTGGTCTTAAGTACGGTCTATCGGTCACAGCGCGAGCGCTGAGGTCTGGCCGGAACTCATCACACGGATGAAGCGGGCCGTCAGTGGATTGCGTGGTTGGCTAAGCACCTCATAGGCGGGGCCATCCTCAACGATATTTCCATCGGTGAGGAAGATGACGCGATCGGCGACTTCCTCAGCGAACCTCAATTGATGAGTGGAAATGATCATGGTGAGTTTTTCCTCAAAGGCGAGCCTACGAATGACATCCAGCACTTCTCCGACCATTTCCGGATCAAGTGCAGGGGTCGGCTCGTCAAGCAGGAGTACTTTGGCTCCCGGAGCGATAGCCCGTGCAATCGCCACACGTTGTTGCTGCCCGCCCGACAGATGACGAGGCAGGGCATCCCCACGGTCACCGAGGCCAACTCGATCGAGCAATTCCTGTGCTCGTTGTGCCGCCGCCTCTTGCGACCAGCCATGAACCCAGCGCAACGGTCCGGCGATGTTCTCTTCCGCAGTCAGGTGCGCGAATAGATTGAAATGCTGGAACAATATGCCGACACCGACTTCGACGCGCTGCCGGGCCACTTCACTTGGCGACAGAACAAGGCCACCTGACGAATACCCGATCCGATGCCCACCAATAAACACGTCACCCGAGTTCCAGGTTTCGAGTCGATTGATGCAGCGGAGTAGCGTGCTTTTCCCTGATCCACTCGGGCCGAGAAGCGCGACGATCTCACCGGCACGAACCTGAAGATCCAAGTCACCGAAAATCTGGCGATCACCATAGGATGAAGCATTGTTGTCATAGAGTTGCAGTTGTGGTGCGGGTTTTCCTGCTGCCTTACATTCAGGCTCCAAGTTTTGTATTAGAGGAACTTCAACAAAACTGGTGTTCTCTGCCGCGGTTGTCCCGCGTAGAGAAAAATTGATACCCCGTGATATTTTTCGGGTTGCCTTTTGCAACGAGCACACCATCAAATACTTTCGAGTAAGTAATGAAGTCGGCAGCTTTGGCGCGCTCTTTCGTCGCATAGATGTCAGAAATCACAAGGTCCGCCTGGCCACTTTGCAGTGTTGGCAGCAATGCCGCAAACGCAACCGGTTTGTAGGACACGTTAAATCCCAGGCAACTTCCAAGTGCTTCAGCCAGATCAATATCTAGGCCGATGTATTTGCTCGGATCTTTGGGGTCCAGTGCCTCATATGGGTTCTACCCCGATAACACGGACACTTCCAAGAAGCCCCATAATGGAGTCAAGGAGTGTTTATAATCAAGAGAAGAAAATTCAGCCTTGAATTCAAACATGAGGCCGTGGTGTTGACGCGTCAGCCAGGTGTCAGTTGCCGCCAGGTGGCACTTGATATCGGCGTCAACCCCAACATGCTGTCGCGCTGGGTGCGGGAAGCGGATGCGGGTTTGGGCACGTCGTTCACAGGAACGGGTAGCCCTCGAGATCAGGAGTTGGCACGATTGAAGCGTGAACTGGCCCAGGTCAAGAAGGAACGAGATTTTTTAAGAGACGCGTCAATGTACTTCGCGAAGGGATCATCGAACGGTACTCGATGATTCGGCGTTGCCGCCAGGAGTACCCCGTACGACTTATGTGCCGCTGCCTGAATGTTTCATCCAGCGGCTACTACGCTTGGCAGGATCGCCAACCAAGTTCCCGGTCTTTGGATAATGATCGTTTCCTCGAACGGATTCGTTCGATCCATGAGGACAGCCAAGGGGTTATTGGCGCCCCTCGTATGCATGAAGATCTGAGCGCTGAAGGTGAAACTGCTAGTCGAAACCGGATTGCCCGCCTGATGGCTGCCAATGGGATATATGGTTGGCCTAGACGCAAGGGACGACGATGGTCGGGCCGCAGCAACTTGCGACCTCATCATGTGCGCAATCACCTGCAGCGGGATTTCACGGCATTGGAGCCACAAACCAAATGGGTGACCGACATCACGGAAATAGCCACCCTGGAGGGTAAGTTATTCCTCTGTGTTGTTATCGACTTGTTCAGCAAACTGGTGATTGGTTGGTCCATGCATCATCGTCAGGATCGACATATGGTCATTCGGGCAGTGGAGATGGCGCTCTGGCAACGGCAGGGCATCGGGCCTGTCATTCTGCACTCGGACCGGGGGTGTCAGTTCACCAGTGATGACTACCAGCGATTTCTAGAGAAGAACGCCTTGATCTGCAGCATGAGTGCGGTTGGTCATTGTGGTGATAACGCCGCTTGTGAGGGCTTTTTCGGGATGCTCAAACGGGAGCGGGTGCATCGTACGATTTACCGAACCCTGAATATGGCACGGTCGGACTTATTCGATTATATAGAGCGGTTCCACAACCCACCGATGCGACGTAGACTCGCCAGGCAGGATCAGAAGTTTTTAGCCTTTTTACAACCGTCCGTGAAAACGGGCTAGAATCCCTGGTCGCCACGCATCGGTTAAATGATTTTGAGTGTGGTGAACATGCCCTAGGCGAGTGGCTTAAGCGTCGTGCGATGACCAATCAGCTCAGTGGCACCAGCAGAACATTCGTGGTCGTGGATGAAGGAAATAGCGTGCGTGGCTTTTACGCCATGGCAGCGGGAGCCGTCACTCATCAACTGGCGACCAGCGCGGTTCGACGCAATATGCTTGACCCAGTGCCCGTCATGGTGCTTGGCAGGCTGGCTGTAGTTCGCCGGGCGCAAGGCATCAAACTGGGGCGGCTATGTTGCAAGACGCAGTCAATCGAGCCATTACCGTATCGCAAAACACGGGCGTTCTTGCATTGCTTGTTCATGCGCTCCACGAGCAGGCCAAGCAGTTCTACGAGCATTGTGGCTTTCAGGAGTTACCGCATCATCCGCTGACACTTATGCTTCGTTTGAATACAGTCAAGGCCTGATCGAATATGGCCAACATAGCCCATCATGTTTGGATTCGACAGCGGACATGGGTTGAAGTTTTCCCCCGTCTGGGTACTGGCGTTATTCGGCAAGACAACTTGCCACTCCATTTGGGAGAGACGTCGGCAGGGCTTCCATGCCCTTTACTAAATGACTTTCGAGAAGCATTGTAATCCCTCGGGATTGAGGTATTCGTCGAATGCCATGCAGATATTGCGAATCAGCAGGCGGCCACGGGGCAGTACTTCCAGGTGATCATTGTCGAGTCGAAGTAGCTCGTCGGCCACCATCGGCTGGAGTTCGGATAGGGCTTTGGCAAAGTGCGATGCAAACGAAATGCCGAATTTTTGTTCCACCTGAGCGAAATCGAGACGGAAGTGGCTGATGATTTCGCTGATGACGAATCGACGCAGATGATCTTCATCAGTGAGCACATAGCCGCGTTCGATGGGCAAACGACCCGCGCTGACGGCCTCGTGATAGGCTACCAGATCCTTGGTGTTTTGACTGAAGGCGCCGCCGACCTGACTGATCGACGATACGCCCACGGCCACCATGTCGCATTCGGCATGGGTGGAGTATCCCTGAAAATTGCGGTGCAGCGTGCCGTTGCGTTGCGCGATGGCCAGCGGGTCGTCCGGCTTGGCGAAGTGATCCATGCCAATTAACACATAGCCCGCTTCCTGCAATCGTTCGATGCTACCGCCCAGAATGCGGAGTTTTTCGGCGGCGTTCGGCAGGTCTTCGGTATTGATGCGCCGCTGCGGTTTGAAGCGGGTCGGCAGGTGCGCGTAGTTGAAAATCGACAGCCGATCCGGCGCCATTTCGATCACGGTATCGAGCGTGCGCAGGAATGAATCACGGCTTTGGTGCGGCAGGCCGTAAATCAAATCCAGACTAACGCCGTGGAATCCTTCTGCGCGGGCGGCATCAACCACTTCTTTGGTTTCGGCATAACTTTGAATGCGGTTGACCGCTTCCTGCACTCGCTCATCGAAGTCCTGTACGCCCAGACTGATGCGGTTGAAGCCAAGATCGCGCAGCACGGCAATCGTTCCGGCATCGGCTTCGCGCGGGTCGATTTCGATGGAATATTCGCCCGTGTCATCCGTTTTGAGCTCAAAATGTCGTCCGGTCGCTTCCATGATTTGGCGCATTTGCGCATCGGATAAAAAGGTGGGTGTTCCGCCGCCCCAATGAAGCTGATCAACGGCTCGTCCTTGGCCGAAGAGCTTGCCTTGCAATGCCAATTCCAGAACCACATCGTCCACGTAGGGTTGGGCGCGAGCGCGATCTTTGGTGACCACCTTGTTGCAGGCGCAGTAGTAGCACACCGTGTCGCAGAAGGGAATGTGGGTATAGATCGACAGCGGGCCACCTGCCGCGTTGGAACGGGCCGCCGCTGCTCGGTAGTCCGATTCATTAAATTGATCGTGAAATTGCACGGCCGTGGGGTATGAGGTGTAGCGCGGTCCGGATTTGTCGTAGCGACGGATCAGATCGTGATCGAAAAGGCTCATGGTTTCGCCCATGATTGCTCCAATGGTCATGGTGGGTGATACGCTCGTGATGCCCGCAAGGTTAAACCGGTGGCGCGAGGTGTATGCGTCTCAACAATCTCGTACAATAGCCGAATCGCCCGAGTAATTCGCCCGAGTATTTTGCTCGGAAAATCGGGCCGTTGACGCACGACAATGCCATTGATGGCGTGGCTGACGGACCTGGGTGAAAGTAATGGGCTGCTGGGGTGATTTTTCCTTAGCAGCCTTCAGGCAAATCAATAGAGGGAAACGGCTGTGCACATTGCCGATTTGCTGCGAGGCTTAGACTATTTCGGCACGGTTGTGTTTGCCATTTCTGGCGCGTTGGTCGCGGCGCGCAAGGGTATGGACTGGATGGGCTTTGCCATTCTGGCCACCGTGACAGGGATCGGCGGTGGCACGCTGCGCGATTTGATTCTGGATCGCCCCGTGTTCTGGGTATCTCATTGGGAGTACATTGTGCTCTGTGTGTTGACATCTTTGGTCACCTTTTATTTCGTGCCCCATATTCGTCGCCGATATTCGTGGTTGTTGTGGGCCGATGCCATCGGATTGGCGGTGTTTAGCGTGCTGGGTGTTCAAATCGCCCTGAGCACGGGTACCAGTCCGTTCATCGCGATCATCATGGGCATGATGACGGCGGCATTCGGTGGTTTGATCCGCGATGTGCTGGCAGGCGAGCCGCCGTTATTGTTGCATCGTGAGATCTACGCCAGCGCTGCGCTGTCGGGTGGTGTGGTCTATGCGCTTTTAGTCGTGGTCTTGCACCAGCCGATCTGGGCTTTGATTCTCGGGTTTATTGTGGCGTTGGTCGTCCGCGCACTGGGCATCGTTTATCATTGGCATCTGCCCGCGGCGCGAAGTGCCTGAGCTTTTGCGCTCAGAAATCGGGTGCCGAGTGCGCGTCACCGTTCTTTAGTTTTGTTCACCTGACACCCCTAACATTTAAATCGAGACTTATGACTCCTGCTGTCGAAATACATAACCTCACTAAAACCTACGCTGGCGGCGCCGAAGCGCTCAAAGGCATTGATCTGACCATCGAGCCGGGCGATTTCTTTGCGCTGCTTGGCCCCAATGGCGCGGGCAAATCCACCACCATCGGCGTGTTGTGCTCGTTGGTGAACAAAACCAGCGGTGTGGTGAAAGTGTTCGGTCACGATCTCGATCAGGATCGTAATTGGGTCAAGATGCAGATTGGCATCGTGCCGCAGGAATTTAACTTCAACCAGTTCGAACCGGTCGAAGAAGTGGTTATCAATCAGGGCGGCTTTTATGGCCTAACCCGCAAAAAAGCGCGTGAGCGCAGCGAGCATTTGCTCAAACAATTGGGGCTATGGGAAAAGCGCAAGAGCATGTCGCGCCAGCTTTCCGGTGGCATGAAGCGCCGCCTGATGATCGCCCGCGCGCTGGTGCATGAGCCCCGTTTATTGATTCTCGATGAACCAACCGCTGGGGTTGATATCGAATTGCGCCGCGGCATGTGGCAGTTTCTCACCGAAATCAACGAGCAGGGCACCACCATCATCCTCACCACGCATTACCTAGAAGAAGCCGAGCAGTTGTGCCGCAATATCGCCATCATCAATGAAGGGCGCATCATCGAAAACACCAACATGCGCGCCTTGCTCGATTCGGTATCGCAAGAAACCTTCGTGCTTTATTGTGACGCGGCCGTGGCCTCGCTGCCGACCCTACCCGCCATGGATGCGCGCCTGATTGAAGCGGATGTGATCGAAGTGGTGCTGTCCAACGCGCAATCACTCACGGAGGTGTTCGACGTGCTGCGTGGTCACGGAATCGAAGTCAATCGAATGAAAAACAAAAACAATCGACTCGAAGAATTGTTTTTGCGATTGGTTCAGAACAGTACGGAGCCCGCAGCATGAAAACCCAAAAGGAACTGCCCATTTCCGGAGAATTCACCCGTCCGGCCCAAGGCATGAGCGCCCGGCAGATGACCAATGCCTTTTTCATGTTGGTATCGCGTGAAATTTTGCGTTTTGGCCGCATCTGGCTGCAAACGATATTGCCGCCCATGATCATGACCTCGTTGTATTTCGTGGTGTTCGGCCATCTAATCGGCCCGCGCGTCGGTGAAATCGATGGCGTGCCCTACATCAACTATCTCGTGCCCGGCCTGATTCTGATGGCGGTGATTACCCAAAGTTACGCCAATGTGGTCTCGTCATTTTACGGCGCGAAATTTGCGCGACACGTTGAAGAGCTGCTCGTCTCACCCATGCCGCACTGGCTGATTATCCTCGGCTATTTGGCAGGGGGTGTGGCGCGTGGGCTGTCGGTCGGCGCGGCCGTTACCTTGGTCGCGTTGTTTTTCGCCGATTTGCAGGTGCACGATGTGTTGGCTTTAATTCTCGTGGCCGCATTGACCTCGGCGGTGTTCTCGCTCGGTGGCATGATTAACGCCATTTATGCCAATAGTTTCGACCATATTTCCATCGTGCCGACCTTCGTGCTGACGCCGCTTACCTACCTCGGCGGTGTGTTCTACTCCATCCACATGTTGCCGCCGTTCTGGCAGCAGGTGTCGATGTTCAACCCGATTCTCTACATCATCAACGGTTTTCGTTATGCCATGCTGGGCATCAGTGATGTGCCTGTCTACACGGCTTATTTGATTTTGCTGGTGACCATTGTGGTTCTGTTTGCCTATACCTTGCGCCTGTTCCGCAAGGGCATTGGCATGCGGGGCTAATATGAATAGCGGCCAACTTGAATTGCTCGCCCCCGCACGGGATGCGGACATCGGCATCGAAGCCATTAACCACGGCGCCGATGCGGTCTATATCGGCGGGCCCGGTTTTGGTGCGCGCAAAAGTGCGGATAACGACGTGGCCGATATCGCCCGTTTGGTCGACTATGCGCACCGTTTTCATGCGCGCGTCCACGTCACGCTCAACACCATCCTGCGGGATGACGAGCTTGAACCAGCCCGCAAGCTGGCGCACCAACTCTACGATGCGGGCGTCGATTCGCTCATTATTCAAGACATGGGCTTGCTCGAACTCGACCTGCCGCCCATCCAGTTGCATGCCAGTACCCAATGCGACATCCGTACTCCCGAGAAGGCGCGCTTTTTGCAAGATGCGGGGCTGTCGCAACTGGTGCTGGCGCGCGAGCTGAGCCTGGAGCAGATCAAGGCCATTCGTTCTGCTACCACCGTGCCCTTGGAGTTTTTCATCCACGGCGCGTTGTGTGTGGCGTATTCGGGGCAGTGCTTCATTTCAGAGGCGCATACTGGTCGCAGCGCCAATCGCGGTGAGTGCAATCAGGCTTGTCGCCTGCCGTATGAAGTGCGCGACGCCGAGGGTCGCATTATCGCCCACGACAAGCATGTGCTGTCGATGAAAGACAACGATCAGAGCGCCAACCTCGCCGCATTGATCGATGCGGGCATCCAGAGCTTCAAGATCGAAGGCCGTTACAAAGACATGGGCTATGTGAAAAACATCACCGCCCACTATCGCGGCTTGCTGGACGGCATTCTCGAACAGCGCCCTGAGTTGAGCCACACGTCCAGTGGGCACAGTACATTCAACTTCACGCCCGATCCCGCGCAGAACTTCAACCGCGACGCAACCGACTATTTCGTGCAGGGTCGCAGAGAAGACATTGGTGCGTTCGACTCGCCCAAGAACCCCGGCCGTCGGATTGGCTGGGTGAACAAAATCGGCAAAGATACCGTCGAGATCGAAACCGATGCCGACATGTTGCTCAATAACGGCGACGGCCTGTGCTATTTCGACCTGCACAAGGAACTGGTCGGCATGGCGATCAATACCGCCGAAAAAATAGCGGCTGGCCGCTGGCGGGTTGTGCCCAAAGATCCGATTGCAGAGCTGCGCCACCTGAAAATCGGCACCGAACTCAATCGCAACCGCGATATGAACTGGCAGCGGCTCATGGACAAAAAATCCGCCGAGCGCCGTATCGATGTGCGCATGCGGCTGGATGAAACCGCCGATGGCCTCGCGCTGAACCTGACCGACGAAGGCGGTTGCAGCGCCACAGCAACGCTTGCCATCGCCAAGGAGCCCGCCAAGGACGCATCCCGCAGCGAGAGCAGCCTGCGCGAGAACCTTGGCAAGCTGGGCACCACGATTTTCAATCCCGTAGAAATCGTGCTCAACCTTAGCCAGCCCTGGTTCGTGCCCGCCTCGCTCGTCAATAACCTGCGCCGAGAAGGCATCGAGGCCCTTGAGGCCGCGCGCAAGGCCGCGTTGCAACGCCTGCCCCGTGCCAAACCGGTGGACCCGCCGGTGCCGTACCCCGAAGACACCCTCAGCTACCTTGCCAACGTGTTCAACCACAAGGCGCGTGATTTCTACGCCAAGCATGGTGTGAAGTTGATTGAAGCCGCCTTCGAAGCACACGAGGAAGCGGGCGACGTCTCGCTGATGATCACCAAGCACTGCGTGCGCTATTCACTCAGCCTCTGCCCCAAACAGACCCGCGGCGTGACTGGCGTGCATGGCACCATCAAGGCCGAACCACTCGAACTGATCAACGGCAGCGAAAAGCTCAAACTGGTGTTCGATTGCAAACCCTGCGAAATGCACGTCGTCGGTAAACTCAAGCGGAGCGTGGCGCAATCGAAGGTTAAAGAAGTCCAGACTGCGCCTGTTCGGTTTTACAAGGCGCGGCCGTCCGTTTAATCTGATAGCTAAAGCTGAGCAGAGCTCAGTAATTCGTGATTCTTCAAAGGACCCTTACGGGCCAGCAGTTACGCCTTCATGCTGACGGCTCTGCCTTGTATTTTTCGAATATTGCTTCAAACCGAACATGCTTATGGAGCCCACGATGCCAAATCAAAAAGGAATTATGTTTCCTGATGGAGTAAGGCAGGTCACATGCAAAGATTGTATTGACGGCCAATTCAATATTCCAATATCCATGGCCTTCCAGCCTATCGTCAACACGGCGACCAAGCGTATATACGCTTACGAGGCCCTCGTTCGAGGGCGTGCTGGGGAGCCTGCGCTGTCGGTGCTGAGTCAGATCAACACCGATAATCGCTATTTTTTCGACCAAGCGGCACGGGTTACCGCCATCCGCTTGGTTTCAGAGTTGGGTTTTGCCTCAAGAGATCCAGACACCAAGCTCAGTATCAATTTTATGCCGAACGCGGTTTATCGCGCCTCAACCTGTATCAGAGCAACGCTTGAGGCCGCACGCCTTTATGATCTGGATCCGAAGCGCCTGATTTTTGAAATTGCCGAGGCGGATCAGATTGTTGATCGAAAACATCTGATGGACATCATCGAGGTTTATCGCACAGAAGGATTTACCATCGCGCTTGATGATTTTGGTGAAGGATATGCTGGTTTGAATCACCTGATCGAGATTCGTCCGGATGTGATCAAGCTGGATTTGAATCTGATCCGCAATATTGACCATGATGCGGGTCGGCAAGCGGTCGTGCGTGCGACGGTAAGCATGTGCAAGGAATTGGGTATCGGCGTGGTTGCAGAAGGGGTTGAAACGCTTGAAGAATGGTCGTGCCTCGAAGCTTCGGGCGTTTTCTTGTACCAAGGTTATTTGTTCTCGAGACCAGCATTTGAGGCGTTGCCTGAGCCACAGTATCCTTAACTTGTGGGTTGTGCTGATTGCCCAGTAAGCGGCTGTGACATCAGTTTCAGCGTTTTGAAACATAGTTTCCCGATTGTGCCTTGGAGCTGTCAGCAGGCCGACAGAGCCGCGTCCAATCAATCTGAAAGCGGAAAATCCCGAGATCAAGTAGAGGTTCCTCTGAGGAGCATACATGTCCGATCTGAATGACCCCCGGGTATTTTTTGCGGCCGAACGTACCTTGATGGCGTGGAACCGTACCGGTTTGACGCTGATGGCGTTCGGTTTCGTGATCGAGCGATTTGATCTGTTCGTGACGATGTTGGCTCGGTTGCCGGAGAAACCACTGGATCACGGTTTGTCGTTCTGGATCGGCATGGCGTTTATTTGGCTGGGGGCCGCATCGAGTGCCCTGGCCGTCGTGCAATATCGCAAGGTGTTGCGCACACTGAACCCGAACGAGGTGCCGCAAGGCTACTGGGTCAATATGGGCGTGCTGACAAACCTGGCCGTGGCGGCGCTGGGATTCATTCTGACCGCCTATCTTTTCATCAGTCATTCGGGTGGCTAAGATCGTCCATAGTCGGTTCAGTGATTGCCTTTTACTCCGGTTATGAATTATCCTCTTGAATAACGTAACTGTATTCAAGAGGCTATGCCGTGGACTCATCCGGTCGTTCATCACCCCCCAAAAAGCGACGTGCCGATGCCAACGGGCATGGCGGTGCGCGTTCTGGGGCGGGGCGGCCCAAGGGTCAGGGACGTTGGGGCGAGCCCACGGTGCCGGTTCGGGTGCCGCAAAGCCGGGTTACTGTGGTCAAGGCTTTACTGGATACCTTGCCCGCTGTGAATGGCGAGGACCAAAAACCCCCAAATCAAGTGGGCGATATGCCAGTCATTACCCGTGCGAGGGCCAGTACGAAACCGCTTTCACCGGATGCCTGGTCTGATTTGCTGACCGCATCGGGGTTGATCCCGCTGCAACCGGCCACTGTGGCGCCCGTGTTGACGTTGCCCCTGTTCGGTTATCGGATTGCGGCAGGGTTTCCTTCCCCAGCCGATGATTATGTCGAGGAGCGCATCGACCTGAACCGGCATTTGATCCGGCACAAGGAAGCCACGTTCTTTCTGCGCGTGCAGGGGGATTCGATGATCAATGCCGGGATTCACGATGGCGATATGCTGATTGTCGATCGGGCCATCGAGCCGGTATCGGGCAAGATCGTGATTGCGGCGCTGGATGGAGAGCTCACGGTCAAGCGGTTATCGGCCAGTGGCGGCGTGGTGCGCCTGTTGCCGGAAAACCCGGATTACCCGGTGATCGAGATCGGTGCGGAGCAGGAGTTGGTGGTCTGGGGTGTGGTGATTCACGTCATCCACGCGCTGGGCTGAGAAAATGCCGGTTGCAGCATCCCCCCGATTGGACAGCACGCGGCGCAAGCCGGTTTTTGCGCTGGTCGATGGCAATAATTTTTATGTGTCCTGCGAGCGGGTGTTCAACCCGGCACTTGAGGCGCGTCCGGTCGTGGTTTTGTCGAATAACGATGGCTGTGCCGTCGCCCGTTCGGCAGAAGCCAAGGCGCTGGGGATTGCGATGGGGCAGCCGTGGTTCCAGATTCAGTCGATGGCGCAGTCGCACGGTTTGATTGCCTTGTCGTCGAACTACGAGCTCTACGCGGACATGAGTAACCGCATGATGCGAATACTGGCCGATTTTTCTCCCCGTCAGGAAGTCTATTCGATTGATGAATGCTTTTTGGATTTACGGGGGATGGATGTCGATTTGACGTTATTGGCACACGGCATGCGCCAGCGTGTCGCACAGTGGATTGGTATCCCGGTCGGTATCGGGATTGGAGAATCCAAGACGCTGGCGAAGCTGGCCAATCATCTGGCGAAAAAACAGCCGCAGTGGCAGGGCGTGTGTGATTTGACCACGCTGGAGGAATCGGCGCAGGATCGTTTGATGGCTTGCGTCGATGTCGGTGATGTCTGGGGTGTCGGGCGGCGCTTGAAAGAACAGCTCAACGCGCGGGGAATTGTTACCGCACTAGACCTGAAACGCGCCGATCCGGTGATTATTCAGCGACAATTTTCGGTTGTATTGGCGCGCACGGTACGCGAGCTTCAGGGTATTTCCTGCCTGCCGCTGGAATCAATGGTGGCGCCTCGGCAACAAATTATCGTTAGTCGCTCATTTGGCAAACCGGTTTGGTATCTGCCCGAACTGCGTCAAGCCATCACGGCGCACATGAGCCGCGCGGCCGAAAAGCTTCGAACGCAAGCCAGCGTAGCGCAGATGGTGCAGGTCTTTATTCGCACCAGTCCATTCAGTGCGCGGCCTTTTTATAGCCAGGGCATCACTCTGCCCTTGGCAGCGGCCAGCGATGATACCCGCTTGCTCGTTAAAATCGCCCAGCAGGGTTTAACCCGGATTTACCGCGCCGGTTATGACTATCAAAAAGTCGGTGTTTTGTTAATGGATATTCAACCCAAAGGGCAGGGCGCGCGGACAGATTTATTCCACGATGCGCAACACGACCGGCGCACCGATCAACTGATGCAAACACTCGATTCGATCAATGCCCGAATGGGCAAGCACACGCTCAAGCTGGCGGGCGAGGGATTCGTGCAGCCTTGGGCCATGAAGCGCAATCGGCATACACCCGCGTATACGACCAATATTCGTCAACTGGCGCGTGCATGGGCGAAGTGATCTTTCCAGGCAGGAAACGCCGGGCATAAAAAAGCCTGCTTGAAGCAGGCTGTCAGATCTAAGTTTGCTGTGCCTGAAGCAGGATGAAGTTCACCCTGCCTCAGGCTCTGGGGCTCAGTGCTTTGCAGCACCTTCTGCACCGATGCCGGTTTCCGAACGCACATATTGAGCGTGGAAGCGGGCGCGTTCTTCAACGGCGCGCGTGCTGTTGTCGGTGATCGAGAAGAACCACGCGAATACAAACGCCACCGGCATCGAGAAGATGGCCGGATAAGCATACGGCATGATCGCTTTAGAGTAGCCGAGCACATCCACCCATACGCTCTTGGAGAGAATAACCAGGATGACGGCCGTCAACAGACCACCCAGGCCACCCATCACGGCGCCGCGAGTCGTCAGCTTCTTCCAGTAAATCGCTAGGAACAAAATCGGGAAGTTGGCCGAGGCGGCAATCGCGAAGGCCAAGCCCACCATGAAGGCAATGTTCTGCTTCTCGAAGGCGATGCCGAGGAAAATAGCCAGAATACCCAGGGTGATGGTGGCATAGCGGGAAACGCGCATCTCGGTTTTTTCATCCACTCGGCCGTGGCGGAAGGCACTGGCATACAAATCGTGCGATACCGCTGAGGCGCCGGCCAAGGTCAGGCCGGAAACTACCGCCAGAATGGTGGCAAACGCGACGGCTGAGATGAAGCCCAGGAAGATGTTGCCGCCGATGGCATGCGACAAGTGGATGGCGGCCATGTTGTTGCCACCGATCAGCTTCTGTGCCGCATCGAGATAGGCGGGATTGGTGGACACCATGATGATGGCACCAAAGCCGATGATGAACGTCAACACATAGAAGTAACCGATAAAGCCCGTGGCGACAAACACGGATTTACGTGCTTCTTTCGCGTTGGTTACGGTGAAGAAACGCATCAGAATGTGCGGCAAGCCAGCCACACCGAACATCAGTGCCAAGCCGAGTGAAATGGCGGAGATCGGGTCGTGGATCAAGCTGCCGGGTGCCATGATGGCGTCGTGTTTCGGGCTGATTTCGATGGCCTTGGCGAACATTGCGTTGAAATCGAAACCGAAGGCATACAGCACGGCCAGCGCCATGAAGGTAGCGCCGGAGAGCAGCAGTACCGCCTTGATGATTTGTACCCAAGTCGTCGCCAACATGCCGCCCAGGGTGACGTACAGAATCATCAGTACGCCGACGATCACCACCGCGTAGTTGTACGGCAGGCCGAACAGAATCTCGATCAGTTTGCCGGCACCGACCATCTGCGCGATGAGGTACATGGCAACCACAATCAATGATGATACGGCGGCAACACTGCGAATCGGGATCTGCGAGAGGCGGTAGGAGGCGACATCGGCAAAAGTGTATTTACCGAGGTTGCGCAGTTTTTCCGCCAGCAGGAACAGCATGATCGGCCAGCCGACCAGAAAGCCGATGGAGTAGATCAGGCCATCGAAACCGTTGGCGTAGACCAGACCGGCAATCCCGAGAAACGAGGCGGCAGACATGTAATCGCCCGCCAGAGCCAGACCATTCTGAAAGCCTGTGATATTGCCACCGGCGGCATAGAAGTCCTTGGTGGTGCGCGTGCGTTGCGCGGCCCACCAGGTGATGAACAGAGTCAGCACCACGAACACCACGAGCATGCTCACGGCCGGAACATTGATTGATTTTTGGGTTGCATCCGCGGCAAAAGCGCCGGTTGAAACCATCGTTGCGGTAGCCAGCGCTGCAAGGCCAGCCATCATTAGAAGTGGGTTTTTCATTCGTGGGATTCCTTGATCTTGGCCGTGAGCGCATCGAATTGTGTGTTCGCCTTGTGCACGTACAGTCCGGTCATCACAAAGGAAAACACAATGATCAGGAAGCCCGCGACAATCCCGACGGAAATCGTTGATCCGGCCGAAATCTTGGTGGCCAGTAATTGCGGTTGGTAGGCAATCAGCAGGATGAAGGTGAAATACACCAACATGATGATGAACGCCATCATCCAGCCATAACCCGTACGGCGTTTGATCAGGTGTTGGAAATCGGGATCGGTGGCGATCCGTTCGGCTAAGTCTGCTTTCATGAGGCTCCCCAATTCAATTTTTGTTTGTTTTGCCAGCCCGGCTCTTCATGGCTTTTGACTGGCGCTCAATCGCTTCGAACGTTGGCGAAATGAGATTGTAGACCCTGTACGGGGAGTCCTTTCCTCCAAGGTTTCGCGATTATACGCACAAGTTTGGGGCGTTGAAGATGTTGTATGAAAAAATTAGCCCAATCATCGGTTTATAATGATTTGCTAATTAATTGGATGGGGAAGCTGATGGCCCGTTATCGACTTTGACCGCAGCGAGCAGCCGCTCGGCGCTACTTTGAAGTTGACGGGCGCCACTCGTGGGCAGTCGATGTGTGACGAGACCCGCGAAAACAGCCTGTATGTCGTCGGGTAGCACATGATCCCGCTGATCAATAAATGCCCATGCCCGGGCAAGATTCAAAAGCATCAGACCGGCGCGCGGTGATAACCCCATGCTGAATTCCGGCATTTCACGGCTGGTTTGCAGCAGTTTCTGCACATAATCGATCACGGGGTCGGCAACATGGATGTTGCGAACGGCTTGGCGCATCTGGGCAAGGCCGCGGGCATCCAGCACCGGTTCGATGTCATTGATATGCGTGCGTCCACCCTGACCCTTGAGCATGGCGCGTTCCACTTCCGGTGCGGGGTATCCCATGCCGAGAATCAATGCGAAGCGATCGAGTTGTGATTCGGGTAGCGGATAAGTACCTTGCTGATGCAGCGGGTTTTGGGTCGCGATCACGAAGAAGGCTTCCGGCAGCGGATAACGTTTGCCTTCGATCGTAACTTGGCGCTCTTCCATCGCTTCGAGCAAGGCGCTTTGCACCTTGGGTGGGGCGCGGTTGATTTCATCGGCAAGCAGGATTTCGGTGAAAATCGGTCCCGGCTGAAAACGGAATTCACGACTTTGCGGCTCAAAGATCGATACGCCCAGAATATCGGCGGGCAGCATGTCGGCCGTGAATTGCAGCCGACGGAACCGCAGCCCCAGTCCGCGTGCCAGCGCGTGCGCCAGCGTGGTTTTTCCAAGCCCGGGCAGGTCTTCGAGCAACAAATGTCCACCGGCAAGAACGCAGCAAAGGGCCTGACGTATAACCTGCTCTTTTCCGAGCACGACCTGTGCGGTTCGGGCAATCAGCGTCTTCGCGGCGGCTTGAAGGTCATGCGGCGCGAGTGCAGGTGTGGAGGGCATCTGAGCGCTGGCATTGTTCATGTGGTGAACTCGACTGGTGGTTTGGCAGCAAAGGCACGGTCAAAAGCGGCCATGAGTGTTTGATGCAGCGGGCTGCGTTCAAAGTTCGCGCCCAAGCCGCCAAGATCGAGGAAGCCGGCTCGGCCTTCAAGTAAGGCTTGGGCCGAGGCCTGTTCCTGTGGCGGGTACAGGGCCATGAGTGTGCTTTGATACTGATCGAGCGGCGCGGTTGCGGCGACCGTTAACTGATGGTGTGTGTGCGCGGCGCGATAGATGATTCTTCGATTATCCGGTAGTGGCGGCACGTTGACCAGCCAGTCAAGAAGTGCCTCTGTTTCATCGTCATCATCATCGGGGCCGGAGGCAAACAGCGCCAGCGCGCGCAGTTCACCGAAGCGCAGACTGGCCCAGGGATGGTCTGCTCCGATGGCTAAACCAATGACATCGGTCATCGGCATCAGCCAGTCCATGTCCAGATCGTCCATGGTTTCGAGCAGCTGCGCGCATTCGGTGGCGCTGAGTTCACCCAGCCGTTCAACATAAGGAATCAGCGACAGGCCAACGTTGTTGTTCCGCTCGTACAGTTCATCGACGGGATAGATTTCCGATAGACCCGGCACGAGGATGCGACAGGCATACAGGCCGATATGCGGGTAATCGGCGACATAAACGTCGTAACCTTCTGCATGAACGATGTCGCACAGTCGCTTGAAACCCGCCTCATTGTTCTCGGCGGTAAAATCCCAGTGCACGAAGGGGTAATCGGGGGTGTCACGAAAAAAGTCCCAGGACAACCACCCCGAGGAATCGATAAAGTGCAATTCGAGATTTTGCGGGTC
The DNA here is from genome assembly GCF_000024765.1 of Halothiobacillus neapolitanus c2. Classification (GTDB taxonomy): domain Bacteria; phylum Pseudomonadota; class Gammaproteobacteria; order Halothiobacillales; family Halothiobacillaceae; genus Halothiobacillus; species Halothiobacillus neapolitanus. The sequence continues at coordinate 961,306 of NC_013422.1, forward strand.
GCTGACCAGTTCCTGATCGGTCGTGGGTGGGTGGAAGGCGTGCAGGTCGTCGAGCGCGCGGCCCTGCAACAGTTCAGTAACCGTGCGCTCGAAAGCGACTTCGAAATTGGGATGGGCGCCGAACGATGCAAATACGCCACCGGATTGCGGATCAATCAGAGTCACGCAGATGACCGGGTATTTCCCACCCAGCGAGGCATCCAGCAGGCGCAATCCGAAGCTGTGACCGCGCAGGGCGGCAATCGCTGTGGCAATGGTCGGGTAGCGGGCCACAATGTCGTCCGGAATCTGCGGCAGAGCAATGCTCTCGGCAATCACCCGGTTTTTCACGAAACGTTCAAATACTTCGGATAGACCCTGCGTGCGGGCTTCGAATATGGTATTGCCCGCCGTCAGGCCGTTGCTGACATACAGATTGCCAACCACATTGGCCGGAAAATACAGGGTCTGCCCATCCCGGATTCGGGTGTAGGGCAGGGCACAGACGGCATCCGTGACGGCACTGTTGAAATCCACCCAGTCTTTCGTGGTGATGCGGTAGTCATCGGCCAGGTAATGCCGCCAAAGGGCGTCATCCAGCAGGCCCTCCGGCCGAACGCCGGGGTGATCAATGGTGAACCAGCGTTCGCGCGGATCATGCACACCCTGTTTGAGTCCATCATGCGTCGTCTGTTCGCGATGCCAGTGGAAGTCGCCGAAAAAATACTGTGATGCCAGCCGTTCGACAAACTCACCCAGCGCCGAAGCCAGCGCTGCCTTCTTGCTGGCACCCTTGCCGTTGGTGAATAGAATCGGGCAGTTTTTATCGCGGATATGCACGGACCAGCAGTGGGGCACCGGGTTGAGCCAGCGTGTTTCTTCGATATCGAAACCCAGTGCGGTTAGTTGGCCTTGAACACGGGCGATCGTGTCCTCCAGCGCCGCATCCTTGCCGGTAATAAATGTATGTTCGGACATGAAAAATTCCTTTTAGACGTGAGCGTTATCGGACGTGTTTTCGGGACCACTCTCAGATTCATTCTCCTGGAACAGCACCAGCAGCGATACGCGGCGCAATTCGCTGGCAAGAACGGTGAATGTCCGGCAAGCCGCACCGGTATCCATGAACTCGATGCCGATACCGGCGCGGAAAAATGCCGCTTGAACAGCGGCACTGGCGCGCAGTGTCCGTGGTCCGGTACCCACGATGAGTACTTCCGGGTCATCAATGATCAGTGCATCCAGCGACGAAGGTGCCAGCTCAGACGCAGTTTTGAACAGTAAGTCTGGAACCACGCGTTCCGGCGTGAGCAGGAAGCTTTGAAAGTATTCATCATGATTCACCCGCACGCTGGTTTCAGTAAAACCACGGATGACAAATCGTTGGCCGGAATCGTCAAGAGAGAGACGCATATAGGTATCCTGATTATGGAAGCTCTAAGGAAGCGCTGAGTAAAACAGAACTTCTTTAGCGTTGTCCGCTGGCGAATTGACCGACCATTTTTCTCAATGGCTCGAAAGCCGATACGGCGGAGAGAGCCAGATTGCGGCCGCCAACCAGCAACGGGTTGTGCGCACGGAATCCATAATGGAATAGATCCATGCCCGACTGTGTGATGAGATTGTCCGCACGCCGCATCCGTTCATAGCGAGCCAACGCTTTGGGTGCGCCAAGGTCGTCGCTGTCCTTGAGGCAATCAATCAGGGCCATGGCGTCATAAAAGCCGAGATTGACCCCTTGTCCGGCAAGGGGGTGAATGGTGTGGGCGGCATCGCCGGCGAGTACCGTTCGCTCAGCGGTATAGCGCTCGGCGTGCATTCTGCGGATCGGGAAGTATCCCCGGCGCTCAATCGCTTTGATTTCGCCAAGTTCGGCTGGAAACGTGGTTGCCAGCGCCGCGAGGATTTCTGCATCGCTCCAGGTGTGACGGGTTTTGACTGCATCGACCTGATCGTACCAGACGATCGAACCTCGGGCGCCCGCCAGGGGCAGGAATGCTTGAGGGCCATGAGCGGTGAATCGCTGCCAGGTTATGTCTTGCTGCGGGTAATCCGTAATCACACTCAGTATCTGCGCGGCAGTATCGTAATCCTGATGGGTTTCTTCAATGCCGGTCGCCTGACGTACCCAGGATTTTCCACCATCGGCCCCGATTAGCAGCGAGGCGGTTAGTGTCCGTTCATCGTTGAGACAGACGCCTACGTGCCGATCATCCACTCGCCATTGGCTTGGGTGGCTGTCGGTAAATGGCGTGATGGCGTCTATCTTTCGAATGCCTTCCCACAACGCGGCTTGAATCAGGCTGTTTTCGACAATATAGCCGAGCTCGGGCAGACCAATATCGCGTGCATCAAAGGTGACATCTCCCGTACCCGCTTGATCCCAGACGCGCATTCGACGGTAGGGCGCCGCGCGTGTGTGACGGATCTTGTGCCATACGCCCAGTTGCTGCAGAAATTCGATGCTGGCGGGCGAGAGTGCGGAGACGCGAATGTCGAAGGGCGTGGTGCTGTCTGCTGGAAGGTCGGGCACCGGTTGATCTTCGACCAGGGCGACTTGCCAGCCTTGCTGACCAAGAGCCAATGCAATGCTGGCACCCACCATACCGCCGCCGATGATGATGACGTCAAAAGGTTGATCCGAAGCAGTTTTTTTGAGTTTTGCTGTCATGGTCAGATGCCTCGCGTCAGGCGCACGAGCCGATTTTTGAATGGGAAGATGCCATCGCTCAACGAGAGCAGTGCGCCACGTACGATCCCTGCACCGGGCAGGTCGAGACTGAACCCCCGCACGAGCCGATCGGTGAGGCCGATCGTCCGACGGTAATCGTCGACACGCTCTTGCGCATAGCGTTTGAGACGAACCGGATCACCGGGGTCGACAGGTTCTCCCCGATCGGCGCGCAGAGCCGCCGTCAGGTCACGGACATCGCGCAGGCAGAGGTTGAAACCTTGCCCGGCGACCGGGTGCAGTGCGTGGGCGGCATTGCCGAGGATGACAAGACGCTCGTCTACCAGCTCCTGAAGGGTGATGAGATTCAGCGGGTAAGCCTGCCGTGGCGTCAGTTCGGTAAATCCACCGAGACGGTGTCGAAACAATTCATCCAGCCGTTTAGCGTAGGCTTCCGGTTCCAGCGCCATGAGTTCGCTGACGTCTTCGTCGCGATTGACCCAGACGAGCGATACTCGTCCTGCCGGGGCGGGTAGAACGGCGAGTGGGCCACCTCGTGTAAAGCACTCGAATGCCGTACCGTGATGCGCGCGCGCAGGCTTTGCCGTGCAGACAATGGCGGTTTGTCCGTATTCGGATTTTTCAACCGGCTTCTGGATAGCAGCGCGCACACTCGAATAAGCGCCATCGGCCGCGATCAACAAACGTGCCTCAAGAGTATGCGCTTCGCCGTGGTATTCGAACTGCACTTCGACCCCAGTGCCATCGTTGGTCACGTTATGGTGGGTGTAGCGCGCCGGTTGCAGACGCTGCACGGTGCCATTGCCGGTGATGCAATCCTCTTTTTCGGCGCGTTCGATGGCCGCAGCAATGGCCCGGTTACCGATGACTTGCCCCAGCGCAACGCCCTGATTGTTGGCTTTGGTGATGCGCGTCATGCCGAAGTGACCGCTATCGACCACGCGGACTTCTTCGATGGCTTGGGCTGCGCGCGCGGTTGCTTCATCAATCAGGCCCAGGGCATCGAAATAGCGCCAGGATGCATCTGACAGCGCTGTCAGCCGGGCATCGAAACTGCTCGATGCACCTTCTGGTGCGCCTTCAAGCACCGTGACGCGCCAGCCATCGAGCTTCAGGGTATGCGCAAGCACGCCGCCGACCATGCCGCCGCCAACAATGATGATGTCCTGTTTACTGGAATCGAAGCGGGTTTGATGGGTCATGGTGCGATCTCGTGTGCGTCTGTTCTAAGTTTGATCGGCAGGGGCATCCTGTCATGCGTCCAAACGGTGGCGTACTTTGCAGTCGTTCATGAACGCTTCGATATCTTCCACGGTCTTGGGTACTTCGTGCGTCAATATATCGACGCCTTTCGGCGTGACCAATACATCGTCTTCGATTCGCACACCAATGCCGCGATAGGCCGTGGGGATATCTTCTGCGGCGTCGATATAGATGCCCGGCTCGACCGTGACGACCATGCCGGGTTCGAACTCACGCCACTGACCATCGATTTTATACTTTCCGACGTCGTGCACATCCAACCCCAGCCAGTGGCCGGTGCGATGCATGAAAAAGCGTTTGTATCCCTCGCTGTTCGGAGCCCCGTCCACTGCCTGCGGGATCAGTCCCAGTTCGATGAGCCCTTGCTGAATCACACGAACCGCGGCCTCATGTGGCGCATCAAAGCTGGCTCCGGGGCGGATTTCATCAATGGCGGCCATCTGGGCTTTCAGAACCAGTTCGTACACTGCTCGCTGTGGTTTAGTGAATTTGCCATCTACGGGCCAGACGCGGGTGATGTCGCCTGCGTAGTGTTCGATTTCCGCGCCCGCATCAATCAGCACCAGTTGCCCTGACTCAAGCCGGGCCTCGTTGGCTCGATAATGCAGCACACACGCGTTGGCACCACAGGCGACGATGGGAGCGAAGGAGGCTTCACCATGATGCTGGTGGAAAATGCGTTGCAGGTCGGCGGCCAGTTCGTATTCGTACATGCCTTCGGCAATTGCGGCGGCTGCGGTTCGATGCGCCTGTGCGGAAATGCTCGCGGCCCGGCGCATCTTGGCAATTTCCACAGGCGATTTGATCAGGCGAAGCTCGTGCAGCGGCTCGGCGAGATCCTTGAGGTTTTGTGGCGGGACAACGCCACCGCGTGATTTCTTTCGCAGGGTGTCCAGCCATCCAAGCGTATTGAGCATCAATTCGTGATCGGAAAAGGGCAGCGTGATGCGCTCATAGCCGAGGAGCAATTCCGGAAGCACATCGTCAAGCTCATCCAGCGCGAAAGCCTGATCAGCGCCGTAGACGCGTTTCGCACCTTCAAGCCCGGCGCGTGGGCCGTCCCAGCGCGCACGTTCGGGGTCATATGGGTGTACGAACAGGATGACTTCACCATCCGCCCGCTTGGGGCAAAGCACAAGCAGTGCATCCGGTTCATTCAGCCCGGTGAGGTAAAGAAAATCGCTCGATTGGCGGAACGGGTAGGGATTGTCGTTATTACGAATGATCTCTGTTGTTGCGGGTACCAGAACCGCTGACTTGCGGCCGACCATTTTCAACAGGCGCCGTCGACGCTTGCCGTATTCTGATTGATCAAGAGCACTCAACGTATTGACGGCCATGTGATCTTCCTTGGTTTTAGTGTGGACGTGACGACAAGTGGCCGCCACTAGGGACGGGGGGGTGCACGTTGATGTACATCACGATCAGTGCCGCGCTCAGATAATCGATGATCTCATGCAGGTTGATCTCATCTTCTTCATCATCGTGCGTATGATCGACCTCATCATCCAGCGCGGCGATCGCTTGCAAATCATCGAATACTTCTTTAGCTTCGGGTGAGAGCTGAGCTGGGTCTGGGCCTTTGCCGACGGCGTAGCCATAAAGTACGCTCTGTGCGAACTCGATCAATGCCATCAGGCGGTCACGAAAGGGTTGATCGTCTTCCGGGAAAATCAGGCTCAGACCAAGATTGTCTGCGGAGGTGATCTGGTTGATTGCCTCGGCGTACATGGCTTTCAGACTGGCAGGCATGATGTTTGGAGTGGCCTCGTCAGATAACTCAGACAACCACTCCGACTCTGAGGCATGGCCTTTGCCGAGCCACAGCCCAATGAGGGTGCCCTGTGCTTCGCTCGGGCTGAGCACTGCGCCGATATCATGTAAATCGTCTCTGAGTTGTGGGTAATGGACAGGCATAAACACTCGCTAGAAAAAACGCCAGCTCACTAAATGAGTTTTTGTGAAAGGGATATTGTCAGCTCATTGGAGACAAAATGATAGACTGAACCCGTTCATGTGCCCTCTGCTTGCTCTGCTCGCACTTTTCGCGCACAGAAATAGTGACCTCGGAAAGTCGCTTGGGTTCGGAACGTATCAATTCATACTTTACTATTCAGGGAAATGCGCATGTCAGCCGCCACCGCCGACTCATCTGATCAGCCCTCGATTGAAAACCACAACCTTGCCGAGCCAATTGCTGTTGGTGCGTCATCCGATCCATTGACGGAGCGTGTTGAGCGTTTGATTCAAACCTGCCGAACGTTGGATCTTCGTCGAAGGGAATACCAGGAAACAACTGAACGACTCACGGATGAGAATATCCAACTCCGGCGGGTTTTATCGCATACGCAGCAGCAAATACAACAACTGGTCGAGCAGATCAGGCAGATGGAAGAATAGATCGTATGAACAACACTTCAAAACCACTCACAGTTCGTATCCTTGAAAAGGACTACCGGATTGCCTGTCCACCCGAAGAGCAGGCCATTCTGTTTCGTACGGCCGACTATGTTAATCAAGCCATGGTGCAGGTGAAAAAGAGCAGTCAATCGCTCAGCACTGAGCGCGTTGCCGTGCTTGCGGCGCTGAATATCGCGCGTGAATTGATTGAAAACAACCCTAACAGTTTGCAACAACCCGTGCACGATACGCATGCTGAAGAACTGATCGATCGGATCGACGCAGCCTTGCATGAGTTCGGCCACCCTTGAAGGCTCGGCACAGCTGAGTTTTCCAAACACCACTCTTCGTTTGGAGCGTGTATCTAGGGAACCTCTTCCTGTACCCCGACGCGAGGAATAATCAGTGCGAAGGGTTTTGCTCTTCAGCGCGGATCAGCGCGGGCCAGAACTGACGCAATGCATCCAGAGGTACTGGCGAGGGGGATTGCAGATAACGCTCCGCGCCGGGAAGGAGGCTTGGATGCTTTTTGGTCATCGCTTGCATCCAGTTCAAATCACGAAAAGACAGAAAACCGTTCTGCAATCGAACAGACCATGCCAGTGTTTTAGCGATGATTTCTGCCGGTGTTAGCGTAAACCAGACCGCTGCCATTAACACAGGAATGCCCAGCAACGGGTAACCCGAGGCTTGATCTGATAGCAGCAGCCATTGCATCAGAAAAAAACCACCAGCAAGCGCCATGAATGAGGCATAGGTGTATCTGTACTGAATGACGATGGCATGTATGCGATTGAGTCGTTCGATCAATTCGGGCTGATAGTTGAAATCATCGCGTAAATCAAACATGGCGACTCCTAGCACTTTCTTTGGCGCTTGGCTGCTATAAAAACTCTTATGAAGATAATATGACATGCAGCGTCCGACCGCCACATTGAATTGACTTAGGGAATCTCGAAAAAACTGTCATTCCCGCGTCGGCGGGAATCCAGCGCCTTGATTTTTCTGGGTTCCCGCTTTAGCGGGAACGACGAACCACAGGTATTTCGAGGTGCCCCTTAATCAGATATGGTGCGCTTCAGGCGTATCGGATTGATTCTTGGGAGGGGTGATGCGCTGCCAGGTCATGAAACTGTACGGAAAGGGGTTATCTGCATCAGCGGGATGATTTTCTTCGATAACCAGACGCCAGTCGCGACGGTTGTACGCTGGGAAAAAGGCATCACCATCATCGATGGTCGTGTGTACCAGCGTGAAATAGAGTCGATCTGCACGCGGCAGAAACTGGTAATAAATATTCGCACCACCAATGACCATGACCTCGGGGGCCTGGTCTGCGGCTTCAAGCGCCATATCCAGGCTATCAACGACCGTCACACCATCGGCATGAAAATCGGGATTACGGCTGATGACTATATTTTTCCGACCCGGCAGAGGACGACCAATCGAGTCATAGGTTTTACGCCCCATGATAATCGGCTTGCCCATGGTGATCTTTTTGAAGCGCTGCAAATCGGCCGGTAGCGACCACGGCAGGGCATTGTAGCGCCCGATGACCTGATTGCGTGTAAGCGCGGCAACTAATCCAATTTTCATGACTGATCCGGTGACCCGCCAGGAAATCGAGCGGAACTGTATTTGATGACGAGAATTGCGATGGCCAGCAAGGCAATGGCGCCTGTATAGGTAATGATCGTTATGTTGCTCATGACTTTGATATCGACCACGAGCACCCGGGTAATCGCCGTGATGGCGATATAGATCAAAAACCGCACGGGCATTCGCTTGGTCTGGAAATAAATCCCGATCATCGCGAGGATTTCAAGATAAATGAAGAACAACAGCAGGTCGTCGAGAGATGGTGTGCCTTTATGCAAAATATCGACGACCGATGCGGTGGTTGACCAAAGTACGGCGACCCACAAAACAAACAAGAGCAAAACGTGGGCAATGTTATTGAGTTCGTTGCCGACCCTTTCTATGAATTTATGACTTGATGATAAACCCGACATCTTGTGGCCTCGCTCTGATTATGGCTTGATTATACGGCAACTGGCGCTGCGATATGCGGCAAGGGTGCATAGTCTTCAAGCACAAAATCATCGAATACGAACGACTCGATTGAGCGACGCTCAGGGTTGATCTTCATGGTCGGTAATTTGCCTGGCGTGCGCTCGAGTTGGGTACGCGCCTGTTCAAAATGGTTGTGGTAGATGTGTGCATCGCCCAGCGTATGAACGAACTCGCCGGGTTTCAGACCGGTGACCTGCGCAATCATGAGGGTGAGCAGGGCATAGCTTGCGATATTGAAGGGCACGCCCAGAAAAATGTCAGCGCTGCGTTGGTACAGTTGGCAGGAAAGTTTGCCATCGGCGACATAAAACTGGAACAACAAGTGGCAGGGCGGCAACGCCATATTCGGCACATCCGCCGGATTCCAGGCAGTGACGATCAGCCGGCGCGATTCCGGGGTTGTCTTGATGTCGTGGATGACCTGACTCAGTTGGTCGATGGTGCGGCCATCGGGCGTGGCCCAAGAGCGCCATTGTTTGCCGTAAACCGGGCCAAGGTTGCCTTCCGCATCGGCCCACTCATCCCAGATACGCACGCCGTTTTCCTGGAGATAACGAATATTGGTGTCGCCCTGAATAAACCATAAAAGCTCATGGATAATCGAGCGCAAGTGCAGTTTTTTGGTGGTCAGCGCCGGGAATCCCGCTTCGAGGTCAAAGCGCATCTGGTATCCAAATAGGGATCTCGTACCCGTCCCGGTCCGGTCCCCCCGATCAACACCTTGCTCCATTACCTTCTGAAGTAAATCGAGGTATTGCTTCATGTGCTTTGCTCCGAGTTGGACGGTGAATTATCTGATCTGTCCATGATGCGTTTGTGATAGGCATACCAGAGCAGGGCGAATCCGAACATGATCATGGGGAATGAGAGGACCTGGCCCATGGTGAGCCACCCGTCCCACAAATAGCCGAGCTGCGGATCGGGTTCGCGCACAAACTCGACCAAAAAGCGGAATGTGCCATAGAAAATCAGGAACACGGCTGAAACAGCCATGCGTGGCCGCGGCTTGATTGAAAAGAAGAACAGGATCAAAAAAAGCAGAATCCCTTCGGAAAATGCTTCATAAAGCATGGAGGGCTGCCGTGGTAACGGACCGCCGGTCGGGAAAACCATGCCCCACGGCAGCGTAGTGACTTTGCCCCACAGCTCGCCGTTGATGAAATTGCCGATACGCCCGGCGAAAAGGCCGATCGGTACCAGTGGGGCAATAAAGTCCATCAACGTGAAAAAATGCAATTTGTATTTACGAGCGAAGAGGGCCATGGCAGTCATGACGCCAATCAATCCGCCGTGAAAGCTCATACCGCCGTCCCAGATCTGGAAAATGGTCAAGGGGTGGTGAATCAGCTCCGGCGCCTGATAAAAGACCATATAGCCGATTCGCCCACCCAATATGACCCCAAGAGCGCCATAAAAAATCAGGTCGTCTACCAGTAATGGGCTCAACGGCCAATTGGGTTTGGCTGCACGGTAGCGACCAAGTGCCCAAGCGCCGACAAAACCAACCAGATACATCAATCCATACCAATGTACCTTGAGTGGCCCTAAAGACAGCGCGACGGGGTCGATATGGGGGTAAGCCAGCATTGAGTTGCCTTTTTTAACTTATAGGGTCGGGGGGGAATTCTAGACGATTAGAGGGTTGGATGGGAGTGAGCGGTTGAGACCGCATGACCATTATTTACATGGGAGGCTAGAAAAACGCGTCATTCCCGCGTAGGCGGGAATCCAGCACCTTGATTTTTCTGGGTTCCCGCTTTCGCGGGAACGACGAATCATGGGTATTTCGAGGTGACCATATGATCAGGCAAAGAGGATTCCATAAATTAAAGTCTGCACGAATACTGACCTTTTCGAGCAGAAAAAGTTAGCCCAGTTGTCATTGGCGCGAGCCAGCGAAAATTCTGATGGTCTTGAGCGGAGCGTGTTCAGGTTAAGAGAACATTGCTTGAATGTCAGCGATTTCTTAGAACCCTTCAGCGCGACGCGCACGCGCGTTGATGCTTGCGATTGTGGCCTCAGCCGCCCGCATGGCTTCTTCGGTTTCCGCTTCGCTGCCCATCATGGTCAGGCGACCAAAGTTACCAAAAGCACGTACATCGATCAGAGTCACATGAGCTGCTTTCTCGGCCTCGTTGGCAGCCTGAACAATATAACCTGCCGGTTCTGTTTCAAGGATGAACATGCTTTTGCCCGGCAACAGCATAGAGCCTTTACGCAACTGGCGATTGATCAAGGTGGCATGATCGGGGGTAATCGCTCGAATGATCTCTTTCCATGCGATGCGACAAGGCAGACGATCTTCTTGCGCGTGATTGATTTCTCTTAAAACGGCCTCACCGGATGCGAGAACGTCGCTTTGGTTTCGGTAATGAATTTCCATCGAGCCAAAAGCACGCTCGACTACCTGTTCGCCGAGACGAACGTTCGTGGCCTTTAGCGCAATATCACTGAGGCGATGGACGGCCATGCCCGGCGCGACTTCAATCCACAAGCAGGCATCACCCGGAACGGGAAGAAAGCCTTGCGATGATGTCGCAAGATAGGATGCAAGCTGCGGTTGAAGCGAATCGATAAACGAATAGACGCGCAAATCAATGTTGTTCATGCGCATCTTCCCTGAAGATGCACACTGATTTCATTGATTTTCACTTGTATCTTGATTTGGGCGGATACAGTTTGGTCTGGAGTTTTAATCATCATCGGACAGTTCCGGGTCCCATCCATTTTCCCGGGCGCGTTTTAGTGCATCTTCCTGAATTCTTAGGTACTTTTCTTTAAGCTCGGGTGGCAAGCGGCTCGGGATGTGTGCATACGGTTCCCAGGCAGCAAACACCTTTTCATACAGCATTTGAATCTGTGTGTGGGTCCAGCCGGTACCCGTTTCCGTTTCTGGAATAAAGCCAAACAGCCAACCATCTCGGATAATTTTTCCGATGTGCGTCATGCCGCCTTGTGCGTCAAGATCAAGACCGACATAGCTGGTGTGTTTCATGTTGTGCGTATTACCTGTTGGTACGGAAGGCTTAAAAGAACGTTTTGACGACGGTGTCGAGTGCATCGCGCATGTCGACATCATCTGTGATCGGGTTGACAAGCGTCATGGTGCAGGCAGCGCGGGCATCAACGCCTTTGGCAATCAATTTGCCTGCATAGACTAACAGACGCGTGGAGAGGCCTTCATCCAGGCCATGACCCTTGAGGTTACGTGCTTTTTGTGCGATCTGAACCAGTTTTTCAGCAGTGTCTTTATCAACCCCGGCCTCGTGGCTCACAATTTCGGCTTCAATGTCTGGTTTAGGGTAGTCAAAATCAAGCGCACCAAAACGTTGCTTGGTGGATTGCTTGAGGTCTTTCATCAGGCTTTGATAGCCCGGATTGTAAGAAATCACGATTTGGAAATCGGGATGCGCTTCAACCAATTCGCCCTTTTTCTCAAGTGGCAGTACTCGACGGTGATCGGTCAATGGATGGATGACGACGATGGTATCCTGACGGGCCTCAACAATTTCATCGAGGTAGCAGATGGCACCAATGCGCGCAGCGACCGTAAGCGGGCCATCTTGCCAACGGGTGCCATCTTTATCGAGCAAATAGCGGCCGACAAGATCGGATGCCGTCATGTCTTCATTACACGCGATGGTGATTAAGGGGCGGTTGAGCTTCCAAGCCATATGTTCGACAAAACGTGATTTACCACAGCCGGTCGGGCCTTTGAGCATCATGGGAATGCGTGCTTCGTAACCGGCGCGATATAACTCGATTTCGTCTTGTACAGCTCGATAATAGGGCTCTTTGCGTACGCGATATTGATCTGCATTTTGTGTCATTTAAATTGCCTTGTTCTGGTCGATGTAGCCGTCTTTCTGATTTAAATCGTATTTATTTAGCGTCTGTTTTGAACTTGACCGGACGACTGACCTGAATGTCAGAAACAAATACTACTCCGCTGTGTTTGCTGAAAAAGGGGGCGAAGCCTTCCAGCAAGGGAGAAACGAGCTCTTCCGGAACGGCGGTGATGATCATGTTCAGCACTTCATCTTCGTTAAACATGAGATGGCCTTCATGAAAGCCTTGAGCCCCTTTGCCTGAAAGGTTGCCGACAATGGTGTAGCCCTTGACGCCTGCTCGGTCGAGTAAATCCGTGGCGAATGATTGATGTTCACCTTCGAGGATGATTTCCAGTTTTTTCAATTGGGTAAGGTTGAGGTTTTTCATGCGCTGAGTTCTTCTTCAAGCAAGGGTTTGACCGAGGGCGTGTACTGCGGATCATTGTTGAGATTGTACCATTCGCCGCGATCATAAAAAAGACGATCGCCCGTTTCCGGATCAACGACAACAACAGTGATCCAGCCGTTGGTAATCAGGGACATCACCTTGGGCAATCGACCCGCTACTTCGAGGGTGAATGCTGCGGGTGCTTCGATAATCGCCAAGAGACGGATGGGCTCGTGGTATGGGCGTCCATCTTTAAGCACCGACTGTGCTGGTAACCCTGTTCGCAAGTCACTTAAATTACCCGTAACCACACCAAAACGACCTACGACGTTGTGATAGGCCTTGCTGCCACTGCCAAAGTGTTCGTTATCTACCGCTGAGAAATAATGCTCAAGATTGATCCACTGGCCGATAATTAGCGGGTTGCTGAGAATGTTTTCAAGGTGGCGGCCTTTGGGATCGAGTCGATAATCGTAAGACTGCAAAAACGTTCGACCGCTTAAGTTCGCACCCTCGGTCAAATGTCGGCCGCCGGCGACGACGCTCGCATTTCTCGCCAAGCCCCACTCTGGCCGAACTTGGGTCCAGTCGCTGGCATTCCGCTCAATTTGTTTTTGTGCCGATAATGTGTCGATGTTGGGCGAAGGATGATCAAGCAGAGCAGGCAAGCGTTCTGCCGCTGACAAACGGGTGGCCGCACGTAAGCCGTTACGCAAGCGTTCGAGGTAAACAAGATGGCTGTTTGGAAGCAAATCAAGGTCTTGCAGTGACAATTGATCGGTTGTGGTGTTGTGCATGACGGACACAAACCAAGTATCTTCAGGTATCTGGATGCCTTGCTTGGCCAGTCTGCGACGTACTTCAGGCTTATTGGCCATGTGGGCAAGCACCCGGGCAGAAACCAGCCCATGACTACCACCACATGCACCGCAGTCAAGCGCGGATTCGTAGGGATTATTGTCGGAAGTGCTGCCGTGACCGGCCAATAAAACAAAGCGTGAAAAGTTTTCGGTCAATCCGATGGATGTGAGTGCCTTGTCAACATAAAACACCTGTTCATCGAGGCTAAAACCAATCCTGGCCAAGCGTTCCATTTGCATGGAAACAAATGAGCGATTGATTTTATAGTCCTTTTTCAGCCCTGCGATAAACTGAGTTTCGGCCGTTGGGCTCAAGGCGAAACGGCGCGCGAATTCGGTCTGTTCGTGATAGTTATCCATGGCCGCTTCGCGCAGTTCGCGGATCATGGCATCGGTGACTGCTTCGCGTTCGATGCCAAATTCCTGATGAATGGCGCGCACAATCATGGCGCGTTGCAGCGAACGGACGATTGAGTCGGCTTGTTCGCGGGTGAGTTTATCCACCAGCAAACGAGTTGCCTGTGCTTTTGGTTCGATATGATTGCGTATTTGGGTGTAGCGTCGCGGGGCAATGGTTTTGCCGATCATGTCGAAACCAAACAGCAAACCGGCCGCTTCAACCGTGAAGTAGGGTGAAAGGATCGAGCTTTTCATCTCATGTAGCACATGGTCGGCGGAAGAATAAAAGTCTGTTTCAATGCTTGTGGCACCCACGGGCACTTCAAGCACCAGATTTTTAGGGGTAATGACCACCGGGCAAAGATTAACTTCACTGCCCTTGCCAAGGCCAATATAGCTTACCGGAACACCAAAAAACCCGGCGATACCATAGGTTTGATACTCGCCTACCGTTTCCAGATTACGGCGTATCGGCTCGGAGCGCACATCGATACAGAACAATGCCTGGGCAAAGGGCCGTTTTTCTTTTTTATGCGGTGCATACAGTTGAATCTGGTTGATGATTTCCCGTCGATAGACCGATTCCATCGCACGAAGCCAGATCATGCCTTCTTCGTTTTCAAACGCCTCGATAAGTGTCATGAGTTGCTTGATTTGAGGCGCATTCAGCGCCATAAGGGCATCGGTTTGCCCCGCTTTGCTGGCTAAATCACGAAGCGCATCAGCTTGTCGTGTTGCCTCGAATTGGCGTTGTTGGCGCAGGTAGCCCGGAAGAATGTTGTTGATCCTTTGAGGCTTTTTATGCGACAGCGCATCATCAACATCATGAGCAAACGCGGGCAATATGCAGCCACCGTAATAGGCTTGACGCAGATAGCATTCGGCGGTGTGCCCTTCGATATATTCTTGCAGCACTTTGACTGTCATCGGTGTGCGCTTTTGACGGCTATGTTCACGGATCAAGGCCAAGCCTAAAACGAGCCGGATGGCCAGGAAATCGATGAGATCCCCCGGGTACTGCTCGGCCCAATAGTAGTGCTTGGAAGAGGAGCGCCAGCGAATAAAACCTGCCCAGCCATGCAAACGAGTCAGTTCGCGGGTAATCAGCCCATCCCAGTGAGCCTCCTCAATGCCCAGTTCGTCGAGAATGTAGGCGATGATGCCCTCTGGCGTATCGTCCTGATCGAGGATCTGTTTGATATGCATGCCACGTAAAAACAGGCGTAAATTACGTTTTGCCAGGGCCGTCCAAGCTGCGAACAATCCTTGGTGGCGGCCGGGCATTTGGATGGTTGATTGGCCTTCATCGAAAAAGTCGAGACAGCTTTTGATTACCAATTCATCGAGTGTGGTGCCCATTTGCGTGCCGAACAGCAAATCGATGGCTTCGTACAGGGGGCGCTCTGGTGCAAACTGCGCACATAAGCGTTGAGTTAGCGCTTTAAGATCGAGCGCCTCTGCATTTTCCAGTTGTTTCCCGTGCAAGGCTTGGAACACATCATCATGATCGGCGAGCGCGCGCGTTCTAGTTACTTTGTTCTTAACCGAACACATCAAGTCGCTAAGTAACGATGCCAAATCCAAACCGTTGAGCGTTTCTTGTTTTGAAATAAAATCGGCTATGTCACGCTTTATGCTGTTTTGATCAACTCGGCCTTCCTTGTGATAGCGCTGGTAATCCTCACGCGGCAAAAATCCCCGTGCGTGAAAGAGTTTTTCACCCTGGCGAACCGCCTGTTCGAAGGGCAGATGCTCCAGACCATGGAGCGGGTTATGGTGAATGAACGTCCGCATAGGCCAGAAATTGGGGATTGGCTCGGCAGCCATGTGCACCATGGAACGAATTTTCAGGCGTTTACCCAAAGGGAGTTTGCTCATGGGATCAAGCTCCTGTCCAAATCAGATTAATCACAACAATCGTTGCTATCAGGCCAACAAAGCCCCATGTTGTGGTTGAAGAGAGATCGGCGGCATCTGTCTCGGCGCGTGGCCCGAAAACAAACCCATTCAATAACCGCGTGCCTGCCCAACTCCAAAGCAACCAGGTAAGCAAAATCGGCAGAGCGAATAAGATGGAGCTATGCGCCAGCAATGCCAACATTGCAAAAAAACTGGGGAAAATAGGGAGTGCCATTGCGGCCAACACCACGATGACAATGACGCTGGATAAGCGCGGTAAAGCCCGCGCCAACCCCACAACTAAACCACTGTAAGCAGCGCCAAAACGTTCTTGCAGTGCAATGGCAATGAAGATCAGCAAAGCCGGCGCAACGGACATCCACAGGGCGAAACTGTGCAGTTCGCTACTGGCTGGAAGATCGGCGGCGATAATCCAAGCCAGCGCCCAGGCGGACGTGGCGAGCATCCCGGCCCACTGGGAGAGCACACGCACCGTCAGCAATCGCCAGGCATAGAAGACTGCCGTAAGCACTGCCCAGCCAACGAAGAATCCGGAATCCAGCGGCAAACCAGCCCATGCAAGCAAGAAAACGCCGATTTGAGGCCAGATAAAAATCAGCAGTACCCGCGCGATGGGGTTTTTGATTCGGCCGAGCAGGGCATTGAATACCATGCTCAAGGGGAACAAGGGCAGAAAGAACCCGGCCAGTAACATCAAGAAAAAGGACATATCAATACCACCTCATCCAGACATTGAAGCGTTTGGATGCATCAAGCAGCCAGTGCGCCATCCGGTCGTAGAGATCGGCTACATAAAATTCACGCGAGATCAGTGAGTAGAGAGTGAGGCGAACCGCTCCGAACCGGTCACCGAAAACCGATTTCTCACGACTGGCCAAATAGCTGCTAAACCAGCCTGCCACCACAATCAAAGCGAGCAAGAAAACAAGTCCGTCGAACGTCAGTTTATCGATGCCTGCTGCATGGTACAGCGCATTACGGAAGGCTTCTTCGGGGTAAAGGAAGTTTTCGAAAGCATGACCAATGAAGGTGTAGCCCACCACAATCAAGGTAAACGACAATAAAATCATCATCATCATGCGAATTGGGTTATTGGCATCCAGATGATGTGTGGCAAAAAGAACCTGAACCCCCGTAATCCAGCCGAAGAACAGCAGCACGATGGCACCTTGTTTTTCGAAAAAATCCGGTGCCACGAACCAGTGTGCAATAACCAGAATGAACAGAGGTACGACCAGCGTAGCCAAGCCGATAAATAACCAAGGCAATTTTAATGATGCAGACTTTCGTTCAACCAAGAAGGTGTGCAGAGGGTTATGTGGCACGCCGTCGTGCTTGCGTGCTTCATGAATCATGCTGCCCGAACCGAGGAACATGGTGCCTTTGAACAGACCATGCGCAATGAGATGGAACACGGCCAGAGAAAAAGCGCCAAGACCACACTCCATGACCATGAAGCCCATTTGACCCATGGTGGAATAACCCAGTGATTTTTTGATGTCGTTTTGCGTCAACATCAGCACCGATCCCACCAGCGCGGTAATCAGACCCACGACAAACAGCATGTGCAGTACGCCATCACTGTGAACAAAAACAGGCGCGAAGCGGTTGATGATAAAACCACCGGCGTTGACAATCCCCGCATGCATCAAAGCTGAAACCGGCGTCGGGCCCTCCATGGTATAGGGGAGCCAGGTATGTAGCGGGAATTGGGCGGATTTTGCAAAGGCAGAGAGCGCCACCAAAAAAGCAGCCGTTATCGCCGTGGGCAGCCCCATGATGGTGGCGTTTGGATCGGCCGCGATACGGGAAAATAAGGTGGGGAAGTCAATCGCACCATAGGTTTGATAAAGCAGCACGGCGGCGAGCACCAATGGCAAGTCCCCCAACCGGTACGTGATAAACGTCCAAAAGGCGTAGCGCTGGCTCGGCCATGATTCTGTATTCTGACCCAAAAGAAAGTAGAGCATGATGCCGATCATGTGCCAGGCGATCAGCAATGTGACCAAGTCACCGGCGGCGACCATAAGCAAAATGGAAGCGGTCATCAAATCCAGCAGCAAGAAGAACCGGGGATAGCCCGGTTCTTCGGTCATGTAGCGGATTGAATAGACATGAACAATCAGGCTGATGCCCGCTACAACCAGCGACATGATGCTGCTCAGCGGATCGACGTACAGACTGCCCCACATCGTGCCCAGAGAATGCCAGCTTGGGCTCGCATCGGTACCGATATACGCTACGAGCTGATATGCGGCAACAATGACGGTCAGTGTTCCCAACGCCACGCTCAGGTGGGCAACACGTTTACCGAGTCGAGCGGCAAACAATTGCACCAGTAGGGCGGACAGTAAGGGTAACAATGGAATTAACCATTGCAGGTTCATCATGCGCTTTCTCCATCACAGACCGGCCTTGGCCGGGTAGTTATCTTGCGTATACGCAAATTAAAATTAATCGGGTTTCAGGCGCATTGTCCTCGTATCCCGAGCAGCAATTTGAACAGCTTCATGAGATTTGTTTCTTGTCTGAAGCTCGGACGGAAAGTTCTATCGCGTCATCGACAAATAAAGTGCCGGTAGTTTCTCAGGCAGTCGAGCTACATGGTCGAGGATCATGTAGTGTTTCGGGCCAAAAATTCGTTCGACATAATCATCGGCTCTTGGATCGAGGGTGACGCAGAACGTATTGATGCCCCGTTTCCCTAATTCCTCAACAACGCGCTTGGTGTCTTGGCGTAGATATTGGGGGTCGCGCACATCATTATCGGAAGGCTCGCCATCGGTAAGTAACAGAATAAGTTTCTTCTGGCTGGGCCGTGAATCCAACAAATGGCCCGCGTGTCGCAAGGCAGTGCCCATGCGTGTGGAGAGTTGCCCCGTCATTCCGGCCAGACGAGCCTTGGCGAGGTCATCGAAGGCGTCATCAAAGTCTTTGAAGCGGAAATACTCAACATCGCTGCGCCCATTGGAATCAAAACCATGAATAGCGTAGGGATCACCAATGCGATTCAATGCATCACCGAGTAATGCTGCTGCCTCTCTAGCCATATCAAGTACGGTTTTTTCTTCTTCACCGGTTTGCACGAGATCATTGGTTGATTCTGAGAGATCAATGAGCAAAATCACGGATAGATCACGCACATGGATACGTCGACGAATGCCAATGCGCGGGTCCGGTTGACGATTCATTCGAATATCGATCATTGCGCCAATGGCTGCATTGAGATCGACTTCATCACCATCCTCGATTTTTTTCTGTCGCACGACACCTTGTGGCTGTAAGCCTTCGATCAGGTACTTCAAACGCCGTACCATTGGGGCGTGCTCGAACAAAATATTATCAACCACCGCAGGATCGCCCAATTTGGGTTTCTTCTCCATCAGGGTCGTCCACAATGGTCGCTCAAGCTGTGATTGGTAATCCCATTCGGGATAATATCGAGGCGAAGCAGTCGGTGGCGTGCCATAAAGCTCATTGAACGTCGTGCCATCGTCATCAAAAAGTTCGGTGGCAAGCACCCATATTTCATCCGCGCTTTCCGCCGTGGCGTACTCCACATCCAAGGCGTGCAGCATCTGCATCACGCTAACGTACTTGCGCTTTTCCTGAATGCTGGCCGCGGTATGTGCATTGCTCTTGCCTGTTTCCGGTGTTTGCCACAAATAGGTATTGTCATCACGGTACGGGCTACTTGGGATATCGGTACGGCTTTGAAATACCAGGTTTTGCTGCTGGATCTTTTCGGCTAGAGCGATGCCCAGTTCTCGCGCCATCTCCTGATCTTCCAGACGATCAAGTGCTGCTTTAAACGCCTCACGCGACCATTCGACAAGCGGGTGGGTATCCGATGAATTCTCATCGCATAGTGCCAGCGCTATCCGGTCGAAAAGTGCGCCAAGAGTTGGATTCTCTCCTGTTCGTGCGTCAGCGGGGAGGGCAGCAACCGTCAGTTGGTTGAGATTCCTCCACAGGGGAACCAATCCAGGGAAATCGGCCATTGCGAGTTTTTCGACACGCGCGTCTTCAAATAAACCAATGGTCGCGCGGTCCAGTGGGGATGCGTTCTTCGCATCGGAGTCGAGACGCGAATAAATTTGATGTGCTGCGGCATGAGCCGCTGCCGCACGATAGACAGTCAGACCATCAACTGTTTGTTCGCCTTCAACGGCGTAATCATCATACGCGTCGGGTAAATTGATAAATAGTTCATCAATGAACGGACGGTATCCCGCACGGCTTTCGAAATCACCCGAAGTGGGGCGTAGAAAAAAATCACGCCCCCACAGTGCGCGTAAATACATCACCAAGCGGCGTTGTACATCAACAAACAATACACCCCTTCGCTCGCGCTGTAACACAGCACGGGATTCAGGCGTTGCAAGACTAAAGTAGGCCTCTTGGGCGGCAAAATCGGTTCGGTGCGCTTGAATCCCCCAAGTGATCCAACGCCGCAATCCCCCAAGCGTCAGCACACCAAGCAGTTGCTCTATTTGACCAAGAAGTGGACGTAAGGCTCGGGGGGCTTTGGCCGCTATGTAATCCAGTAAAGAAAGATAGGCAACGAACAGTTCAGCCTCACCGAGCCGACTGACAGCAACAGGTGCCGATTTGAAAACCATTGCTAAAACTTCAGCACTGGCCTTGGAGAACATTTTAATAACGGAAGACAGCAGTTCGAAAACTGCTGTTTCACCAATTGACCTTGTAACAGGACCTGCCGATTCAATAAACGAGATAACTAACTCATCACCGCGTCCCAAAGCCTTAAGATTGGAAACGCTTTCTAGAAAAGCCTTGAAACCCATCGGGCTGAACAATCGCGAAAGCTCAATCCAATGGGTCTCAAGGACTTCAGCGATCGGTTCGCCCAAGTCTTCAAAAAGAGCCTGATATTCTTCAGTCGCTGGGTTCATAGTTTGACGTTAGTTTCGCGATGTTCGGACAAAATCAATCTGGCCATACACGGCGAGGATGCGTCGATGTGTCGTGTGCCGGAACCTGAATATCATCAGCCGATGGCTTGCTGGATTTTGATACAGCAGGTTTTGTTGTCGTCGCACGCGCTACAGGCTTTTTCGCAGCCGTCCGTGTGGCAGGTTTGGCCCCTGTCGATGCAGGCTTGGTGGTTTCGGGTGCAGCCGAGCGCGCGGCTGGTTTGGCTGGCGTTGACGCAGGCGCTATCGTGTCCTTGTTCTCGGTCTTGATGCTTGCACTCAGTTTATCTTCTAAATTAGTCATGACGGGATAACCTCGTTAAGGATTTGATTGATTTCATCAGCCGCTGAGCGGCCTCTTGCTCCGAGCTGGAAAACGCTAACGCCTTCCACTACGGCATTTCGGTACACAGCGCGTCGTCGCACAGAGGTAGTGAGTACGGGAACCCCTAGTCGCTCAATGGTTGTTTGCATTGCTCGTGTCATTGCACTGCGCGGCTCTGTTTGATTGAGTACCAACGCAGCTTTTAGCTTGGGGTTGGTTTTGCGTGCGCTTTCAATCATCTCGATTGTTTGAGTGCTCGCCCAAAGATCTAAAGGGGAGGGCAGTACAGGAATTAATATAAAATCGCACTCAATCATCAATTGACAGGTAATTGCCATGTCTAGGGAAGGCGGGCAATCCACGACGACAAAGTCATGGTTTGGTTGCGCCAATTTAAGATTTTGAACGGGATCGGTGTGATCTGAGTATAAGACGGGGACTTGAGCGTCCGCCTCTTTGCTTCCCCAGTCAACCCAATGCTTGAGTGCGCCTTGGGGGTCGGCATCGACCAGACCAACACGACCACGCTGCGTCAAGCCCGCACTGATGTTTGTGCTGATGGTCGTCTTGCCACAGCCACCTTTGAGGTTGGCGACAGCCAATGTAAAGGCTTTGTTGCTGGCCATGGCGTTAGCTATACTTGGCGGCCAAGTCATTGACTTGGGTAGCAAATTCAACCTCAGACTCTTGCAATGGACCGTCGTCCGCAGCAGATATGGTGACGGTCACGAATTCTTTGGCAAAATGCAAGTTGGGATAGTTGCCAATGGCCTCAGATAAATCAGCTAAATCGTCCAAAAATGAACGCGTTTGAGAATAACTTCCAAAATCGAAGCGGCGAGTTAATTGAGGTGGTAATTTACGGCATTCCCAACCATCAACCTCAATCTGATTTAGCTTTTCTATCGCCATGATTTGTTCTCGCAAACTTGAGTGTATGTTGGGCCAGTCGGAACCGGCAAATCCCTTGAACTGATCCTGTCTAAGATACTTCCGAGAAGTTTGCATCCGGAAAATCGAGAGGGAACAGGAATCATTCAATCCTCGAGCTGAGCGTGCCGCTCATATCCGAAGAGTTATTCAATTCAAAGTGAATAATAAAGCAAAAAATAGCGTTGGATACGTGTTTGAAACGCGCATAAAACCTACAAAACTTCCACAACAGGGGGTCTATAGGACGCCATATCAATTCAGAAACCCGTCAGGAAATCAGTCAGTTTCATTAGCTATTCAGATTTGCGATACACCACGCGGAATCTGAGTCTTCGGGCGTCTCGGGTAGGATGATCTCAACTTCAGAATGAACGCGCGCAATGATGTGCGCAGCAACCAGGCCATCGCCAACACGTTCACAGGCGTCAGCACCCGCACGAACGGCAGCATTTACTGCACCTGTCTCACCACGAACCATTACGGTCACGTAACCGCCGCCAACAAATGATCGTCCGACCAGACGGACTTCCGCCGCTTTGGTCATGGCATCTGCGGCTTCAATGGCAGGAACCAATCCTCGTGTTTCAATCATGCCCAGGGCAATACCGTGAGTCGTTGCCATAACAGATCCTCTAAAACTAGTGTTGAGCACGTTCAGAACGAGCCCAGAAATTTGGTTAGACGGTTTCGGCGACGGGTGTCGCCGAAGTGAGCCGTCTTAGGAATATCTGACTTAGGCTTGTGGCGCCTTAGGCAGAATGTTTTCTACTTCTGAGTGGACACGCGCAATGATGTGCGCAGCAACCAAGCCATCACCAACACGTTCGCAAGCATCGGCGCCAGCACGAACAGCGGCGTTAACAGCGCCTGTTTCGCCCCGAACCAATACGGTGACGTAACCGCCACCAACAAATTGACGACCGACCAAACGCACTTCAGCCGCTTTAGTCATGGCGTCCGCTGCTTCAATCGCAGGAACTAAGCCACGTGTTTCGATCATACCCAGAGCAATACCAGTTACATCAGCCATTTAAATAAACTCCTAAGCTGTCACTTTATGCAAAGAACCGGAACAAGCCTGCGCCGGTTCGTCTTTCCCAATCCTTAAGCTTCAGGGGCTTTCGGCAGGATGTTTTCGACTTCGGAATGGACACGGGCAATGATATGCGCCGCGACCAGACCATCGCCGACTCGTTCGCAGGCATCAGCGCCCGCACGAACTGCTGCGTTGACGGCACCGGTTTCACCACGGACCAAAACGGTCACGTAACCACCACCAACAAATTGACGGCCAACCAAACGTACTTCGGCGGCCTTGGTCATGGCATCGGCAGCTTCAATCGCTGGAACCAGACCACGTGTTTCAATCATACCCAGTGCAATACCTGTTACTGCTGCCATTTCTTCTCTCCTCAATAAAGACTCATTCAAAATCAACTCATCTAGCGATGGTCAAGTTACCCAGTGATCGATGATGCCACCAATCGTCAAATCCGTGAGAATCTCAAAATCACCCACGCCAAACCGAGCGGCAGAGCCGCTAATCGTAAAGACCCAACATCCCTCGGGAACGCCAATGGGATCGCAAGCGACACTGACCTTACCCGTAGCATCCTCCATGACACGCAAAGAGATATTTTTAAGACCGGGAATCCTGCGTGTTGCGATTAGGTCGGAACGAACGCGCATTACTTCCATTACTCACCATTCCACTGATCAATAATCCCGATAATCGTCAAATCAGAGGGATAAGACTTGCTTCCTGCAGCCTCTCGTGCTGCCGATGACCCAACGCACAAAACCCAATCGCCCGGTATGCAGCCAATCGCATCCACGGCGACCTGCCTGGGCGCGCCCGGTTTCTCCCATACCACTAATAGTGGTTTGTGACCCATATCAGCAATACGGTTTGTTGAAACCAACGTTTTCTCAACTTGCATGATTTTCATGCGGATGCAACCTCTTCAATCGGGCTTCCGATATCCTGCGCCTGAACGCTCAAACGAAACTGCAATAGATTCTGCTCATCCAAGGATGAGAACCGCTCTTTAATGGCGTTGTATATCCGTCTTGCTTTGACCACGGTTCTTTCTCTGGAGCCTGGAACATTGGGGTCATAGCGATAGTGGATGGCAATCGGAATCGGTAAACCTCGACTCAAATTAAGTTTGGTGAAAATTTTGATTCCCACATCCACATCAATCGCATTTTCTTCAACCGTATCCAAATGCGCGTAGTAGGCTAAATTCCGGATTTGAACTTCATCAAAACCATCACCAACACTGATATATCGCTCAGCATGACCAATATCATTGGGTGGATAGCGACCACCATGACGATTTACTACGTAATCGATTTGCGAGAGGTTGTTGATCAAAAGCTGACCAATAAAACGACGCATCCCCTCGCTGGCTACTCCATTTCCTTTAGCCCAACCATCGCTGCGGTTTGCGTTGAGAATTGCTTCGTGAATAATCACACGAGCCTCATCCGGCGCCAGATGTAGTGTTTGCGCATAAGTTACTGTGTTGTCAACATAACGATACGGATTCAAAAAACCTTTGCTATCCGGAATATGAACGCGAATGGCATCCGTATCCGTATCAACGCCAATCAGTAAAATATCGATACTTGCGCCGCAGCAATGGGCATTTTCAACCGCTTCTCTGAATTTCATCAGCTGGGTTAAAGCCGCTTCCAGTGCTGCACGATCATTACTGCCGTGTGCCGCGCAGCCAGAGTGTGTCGGGTCAGAGGTGCTGAAATGATACACAGCAATTTTCAGGTATCGTGTTGGCTGATCCGCTGTATTTGGAACACCTTCACGATAACGGCGGAGTTCATTTTTCTCCCACTGTGCCAGATCATCTTCAATATCGAACATCGAGCCTGCGTAGGCTTTACGATAGGTGAATGCCGTAAGGGGCAAACGCAATATGTAAGGCAGTAACCCTTTGAGACGACCATCGGCACAAGGGCTTATGTCCACTGCGTGGAACCCGCAATCCAGGAAGAAGCCAATGGCCGATGCGGAATCGTCCTTCTCAGACATTATTTTACGACTGAATTGTTCCGTGGCTGCTGTTAGTGCTTTAGCAGTCGCGTAGCCAAAAATGCCTTTTAAATTGTGCCCACTGATCCAATTATCTTTGAGTAATTCTTCGGGCAGCGTATGTCCAAGCGACGACTGGGCTAATTCTTGAACACGGGTAACATAATCCAGACCAAGAGGAATGCCAGCAACAACTTGCAAGAAAGGGATAACGCGATCAAAACGGTTCTTGACGCTATCCTCGCAACGACCCAGTTGTTCGTTGGCTTCAAGGTCAGTTAACGGGTGCCGGCAGGTACGCTCAGGCAACGTTATGCAAGCAGGATGGCGGTCATAGGCAGGGTTTGGTGCTTGCTCAATCAAGTCAAGCCGAGGTTTGACTGATGAGCTAACACCAAACGGTGCGCGTTGCTTGCTTCGTGTGTTACGGGTGTTCATGATCGTTACACTTTACTTAATCAACCGCGCGCGCCGCCGGAGTAAGTGATCAGACTACCTTGGGTGTCATTACCACTACTGCCCGTGATCTTGGAGCCCGGCTTTTCAGGTTTTGGCACATTGCGATTGGCAAACGCGCTGGTTTCGACCACACGCGCATTACCGCGCATGGAAGGGTTGCGACCACTCGCCCATTGACCGGCTGTACCGGTGATGTGCTTGTTAACTGACCAGTCATCGCCAGTGATGTGGCAACGTTCTTTGCCTTCGCCACTCACACGATCCATTTGATCGCTTCTTGGTGCACATACCAACTCAGGCTTTTCCTGAGTTGCAACCACTTCTGGCTGCACAACAGGTGCTTGAGCAGCCTTATTACGGTTGGCCATGGCCATTGCCATGGGTTGTGGAGAACCAACCAACTCGCGCGCAGCGTGCCTGAATTCGGGGGTTCCTGTAATCAAGCCGGTTGCCAGCATACCAGGGCCTGTAATGCGACCTGAGGGCGCAATGTCGTTACCTGTAATGCGATTCTGAGCCGAGCGAGCTGGGGTTTGAATACTAAAGTCAGTAGGCATTACTTCACCTGGTGCAAAGTTTTGTTCTGGCTGATTGGTGTTCTTAAAACCCATTGACTGAACATTGCCAGTTTGGTTGAAGCGTGGACTAGTGGGAAGGCAACCTGTCTGCTGCGCGCCAACATAGGCGTCACCGCTGATGAGTTGCTGTTCACCGATTTCATTTCCTGTGACCAAATCACTGGCGTCAACTGAAGTGCCGCTAATAATTTGTCCTTCACAGGTCAATGATTGTTCAGTTGATTGAGCTTCGGGCTCTGGGGTGCTCGTACAAAACGGTTCGAAATGTTCACGACCGTAGTACTCATTACCGGTGACGGGCATGCACCCGCCGCGCTCGTCACCGGACATCTTTGGGGCATGATCTAGCTGTTGGCCAGATACTGAGGTGCCGCGAAGGGTGCGCATTGAGCGCACTTTTCCCACGCCACCACCGCAGATTTTGCTTTGGCCATACTGAGAGCCTGTAACCCGAGAGCATGAACCTGGTTCGTTACCTGTAACCAGTTCGGAACGATCAACCAAGTTACCAGTCACAGACTGACCCTTGTTCGTGCGATCTTGGCCAACCTTGAACGGGCTGCGTTGAGGTTTTGTGTCACAAAAGGATTGGAATTGCTCGTTACTGAGATACTCGGTGCCTGAGATTGAACGACACGAACCGCTTTCATCACCAGTTACGCGAGTAGAGCGACCGATTTCCGTGCCGGTAACGTCAGAGCCCGCAAAGGTGTGGGTTCTGGCTACTTTTGCAGGTGCTCCGTTGATCGTGAGTCGCGCAAGACCTTCGTCTGCGTACTGCGAGCCGGTAATTGTGCGTTTTGCACCCGATTCGTTACCCGTAACAGAAGAGGGCCTGAATTCATCACTGCCACTGACCACTTGATGCGTTCGTGCTGTGGCGCCGAACATGACTTTATCCGCTTGTGAAGGCTTTGCGGCTGTTCCACATAGAGAAAAGTGAGCTTCATTACTCATGTATTCGGTGCCGGTAACGTTACGGCAGACACCGGATTCGTTGCCAGTTACCTTCTCGGTCCGTGAAACTTCCGTACCGCTAACAGGGCGACCACGAGCCGTTGTGGTCACATTGACCTTCGTCGCATTTGGCTTGGGGCTGGTATTGCAAAAAGAGGTGAATTGCTCAGTACCTACGTACTCGGTGCCCGTGACTGCTCGGCAAGTGCCCGGCTCGTTTCCAGTCACATGAGATTTACGATCCACTTGCGTGCCCGTAACAGATCCGCCGGATAGGGTGTGACCGGTTTCAACCTTTTTTGGCGCTGCGTTGCCCGACTGTACAGAATTTTTGACACGGCCTGTTGGCTTGCAGGAAGGTGCTGTGCCGCGGCCGTATTGACAGAGCATTTCACGGTGGCGCTTGGCGGCATCGCGGCCATGAAGTGCGGTATCTAGGTATCCATCAATTTGATAGCCATTGCGTCCTGGACCACCTTGAGATTGCGGCTTTGGCGGCACGGCGCGAGTTCCACGCTCAGAGAGCGCTTGACGGCGTGCACGGCAGATATCACGGACGGTTTTGGCTTGTGAACCAAAACGCTCCGGCATGTCGTCTGCTATGGAGCAGATTTCGGAAAGTTCATTATTTAATGAAGTGGACGATGATTGGTTAGTATCACCGGCATTTTCGATCATTGCGTCGTTGTGAACCACTGATTGCTGTGGTCGAACGCGACCCGACGGCTTGCCGTTGGTTTTAACCGCTTTTTTACCGATAGTTGATAGTGCCTCTCTGCGTTGACGGCAGAGATCTCTAACGCGATTGCTTTCGGTACCAAAGTCAGCATGATCAATCGTAGAGCACAATTGATCCGCCATTTGGTAATCAGTGGGCACTTCATTTACAGAAGAGCGCACCTGATTTGTATTGATCGAAGATGCCGCCTGTTTAGTGCTACGGTTTACGCTAGCCGTTTTATTAGAAACAGCTGCTTTCCCTTGCTTGGATAGTGCAGCGCGGCGTGCGCGTGCCAGTTCCTTGCCAGAGAGTCCGCTCAGGTCGGCAGGATTCATTCCTGACTGTGAAGGCATGTTTGACCCCATCTTGAATAAGTGCTGTGCGTAGAGAAACGCACAGCGCAATGACAGACTTGACTTAGTTGCCGCGGTAGACCACGAAGGCCAGACCTAAGCTTTGCGCATAGTTGTCATAAGCCACCAGTTTGACCTGGTGTGTTGGATACGCACTACGACACGCTTCAATTTCAGCCAACACGTTGTCGACATTTTGTTCGCCGAAGAAGGGAAGTTTCCACATGTACCAATATTGGTTCATGGAGTTTTTCACTTCTACGTGCTCAATGCCGGGGCTCCAGCCTTGAGCAATTGCGTACTTGATTTGAGCGCGGATGCGTTCCGCGTTCATGGGTGGAAGATAAGAGAAAGTCTCATATTTGAGGCTTTGCTTGTAATCCTGCATTTCAGCCATGGTTACTCACCTTAGTATGTTGTGTGGTACGAGGGATCAACGATTTTGAGTGTCGAGTTTGTCGACAGTGTCAAATTCGAATTTGATCTCTTTCCAAGTTTCCATGGCAATCTTCAGTTCTGGGCTGTGCTGTGCAGCAGCAGTCAGAATTTCTTTGCCTTCTTTTTCGATATCGCGGCCTTGGTTACGCGCTTCTACGCAGGCTTCCAGAGCAACACGGTTGGCAGCAGCACCGGCAGCGTTGCCCCATGGATGACCCAGCGTACCGCCACCGAATTGGAGGACAGAGTCGTCACCAAAGATGTTAACCAGCGCAGGCATGTGCCATACGTGAATACCACCAGAGGCCACAGCGAATACGCCTGGCATTGAACCCCAGTCTTGATCGAAGAAGATACCGCGCGAGCGATCTTCAGGGATAAACGATTCGCGGAGCAAATCAATCCAGCCCAGAGTAGAGGCACGGTCGCCTTCCAGTTTGCCGACAACGGTACCGGTGTGCAGGTGATCGCCACCCGACAAACGCAGAATCTTGGTCAGAACACGGAAGTGAATACCGTGGTTCGGGTTACGGTCGATAACCGCATGCATCGCACGGTGGATGTGCAGCAGTACGCCGTTGTCTTGACACCACTTGGCCAAGCCAGTGTTGGCCGTGAAGCCACCGGTGATGTAGTCGTGCATAATGATTGGCGCGCCAATTTCTTTGGCGAATTCTGCGCGCTTGTACATTTCTTCAGGAGTTGGCGCCGTTACGTTGAGGTAATGGCCTTTGCGTTCGCCGGTTTGGGCTTCAGCAGTTTCGGTCGCGTCTTGTACGAACAAGAAGCGATCGCGCCAGCGCATGAACGGCTGAGAATTGATGTTTTCATCATCTTTAGTGAAGTCGAGGCCGCCACGGAGGCACTCGTATACGGCACGGCCGTAGTTTTTCGCAGACAAACCAAGTTTTGGCTTGATGGTGCAACCCAACAGTGGGCGACCATATTTGTTCATCTTGTCGCGTTCGACTTGAATACCGTGCGGTGGGCCGCCACAGGTTTTAACGTAGGCGAGTGGGAAGCGAACATCTTCCAGACGCAGGCCGCGTACCGCTTTGAAGCCGAACACGTTACCAACCAGTGAGGTAAACACGTTAACAACTGACCCTTCTTCGAACAGGTCGATTGGGTAGGCGATAAAGGCATAGAATGCCGCATCGTCACCGGGTACGTCTTCAATGCGATAGGCACGGCCTTTGTAGTAGTCCATGTCGGTCAGCAAATCGGTCCACACGGTGGTCCATGTGCCGGTTGAAGATTCTGCTGCAACCGCGGCTGCGGCTTCTTCGCGATCAACACCCGGTTGTGGGGTGATTTTGAAGCATGCAAGGATGTCGGAATCCAACGGTGTGTATTCCGGCATCCAATAGGTCTGCCGGTATTCTTTTACACCAGCACTATACTTTTTAACTGCCATGAGTTCCTCCTGAAAGGATGGGGGATTCGCGCAACGCCCCTGTGGCTTGTCGCGTGAAAAGCATCATGCCGAGTCGGTGCCATCAATAACAGTCGATATTTTCTATCTTCGACATAGGAACTAATCTATGATCTGGTTCTCGTTAGATACGCTCTTTTGGTCTCAATGCTCAGTGCGAATTGTTAGAAATTGTCGTGCTGGCTTGGTCGATCACAATCTTAGAAAGACATCACGTGCCAGTGCTTTAGGTTGAGTGGTTGTATCGGCTTGGCCGGCGCTTTATCCAATCAAATCAATCACATTTTTAGCATACTTGATATCTTGATGCGCTTGCATTCCACAACGATACACAATTAAGATCTATAAATCTTTGAATTGGTATGAATTGCTTTCCGATTTTTATCGGATTCTTATCGAAATGTTAGGGCCGCGAATGTCGGCTGTCTGCTTGCATCTGGGTTGTGGTAGTGACGGGGGTCGAAACTTAACCAACACTAGATTCCATAATATGGACCTTTCGCCATGGTGTTGATCGGCCGCTTGTATTGAATACCCTTGAGATTCCGGTTATCGTTGGTCTGATGGTGCACGAATCACATCGCCCAGATCTAATTCGGCTTGGTCTGCTCTTTCAGTGGCTGGGTTGCCTGTCGATTGAGACGCCGCCGAGTTTGATCAGAATGCTCAGTTCGAGTGCGCAAATGTATGTTTCAGGCAGGAGTAAAGGTTGCCCGTGATGGCCTAATGCTTTAAATGATATGTTTATGTGTGCTTCTGTCATACTCGGTATGCTGCTAGACGGTTTGGCTCGATTGAAACGTTTTATGAGCGCTGCATGAATTCTTGGCGTTGCGACGAGATTCTGCATTACTAATGAGTTAACCTCTGATGATGAAATTCTTTTCGCTCCTTGGGCGACGATTGTTGTGATGAAACTCATTGATCTTTACATCCGTATTGATGGTATGACGTGCGCATCTTGCAGCGCGCGCGTCGAGCGTGGTCTTGCCAAACTTCCCGGTGTGGCTGCCGCCAGTGTGAATCTCGCAACCGAACAGGCAACGATCCAGTTCGACCCGCAACAGATCCGTACCACCGACTTGATTGAAGTCATCAGGGATGTCGGCTATGCACCGGTTGTCGCCGAGATAGATCTCGCAATCGAAGGGATGACGTGCGCATCATGCGTCGGGCGCGTTGAGCGTGCATTGAAACGTTTGCCCGCTGTAGTGGATGCCGTGGTGAATCTGGCGACCGAACGTGCTCATGTTCGCTATATCCCGGCGATGATTGAGCCGAATGAGTTGATTGCCGCGGTGACGGAAGCGGGTTATGGCGCCAGCCTTGTCGATGGTTTTGCTGATGGCCATTCCGATGGTGTGAAGTCGGATGATAACCGTCAGCAGGAGAGCCTCTCCGCCATGAAGCGTGACGTGATTCTAGCTGCCGGTTTCTCTCTGGGTATTATGTTCTTATCCATGGGCGCCATGTTCATCCCCGAGTTCGAGCGCGTGATGGATGGAATCAGTCCCTTCCCGAATTTTTGGGATTGGGTCCAACTGTCCCTTGCCTCGGTTGTATTGTTCGGCCCCGGTCGCCGTTTTTTCAAACCGGGCTTTATCGCCTATCGTCACCTCTCGCCGGATATGAACTCACTGGTCGCGACCGGCACAGGAGCGGCTTACGCTTACAGTGTGTTGGTGCTGGTTTTCCCCTTCTTGTTTCCGGTCGAGGCCAGGCATGTCTATTTTGATTCGTCCGCTGTCGTTATTGCGGCCGTATTGGCTGGCAAATATCTGGAAGCACTCGCCAAGGGCAGAACGTCCGCTGCGATTCGAAAACTGATTGATTTACAGGCGAAAACGGCGCATATCCTTGATGAATCCGGTGTTGAACGAGATGTGCCCTTGGCGCAACTGCATAAAGGTGATCGATTTGTCGTGCGCCCCGGCGAGCGTATTCCGACGGATGGGCGCGTGATCGAGGGGCGTGCCCACATCGACCAATCCATGTTGACGGGCGAGCCATTGCCTGTCACCAAAGGGCAGGGCGATGAGGTCGTCGGCGGTACGGTCGATCAGGATGGACGGCTGGTGATCGAGGCGACCTCGGTTGGTCGTGATACCGTTCTGGCTCAGATCATCAAGCTGGTTGAAAATGCGCAGACGGGCAAGCTGCCGATACAGGGTCTGGCTGATCGCGTTGTTCGCGTGTTTACACCCGTTGTGCTGGCCATTGCCCTGATTACCTTCATTACCTGGATTGTATTAACCGGCAATGTCAGTGTGGCTCTTGTCGCTGCTGTCGCCGTGCTGGTGGTCGCCTGTCCCTGCGCCATGGGGTTGGCAACGCCCGCTGCCATTATGGTGGGCACGGGGCGTGCGGCAGAGTTGGGTGTGCTATTTCGCAAAGGCGAAGCATTGGAAACGCTTTCCCATGTGGATACGGTTCTGTTTGATAAAACGGGCACATTGACCGAAGGACGGCCGACTTTATCGGATATCGGCGGCCCATCGCCCGATGAAGCCCTTCGTATGGCGGCTGCTCTTGAAGGGGGATCCGAGCATCCTCTGGGGCGAGCCATTGTGATTGCCGCTGATCAGCGCAAACTCATTTTGCCTATTGCTGAAGATTTTCGCTCTATTGCCGGTTATGGCATAGAAGGCATGATTGAAGGGCACAAGGTGCGTGTCGGTTCCCGCCATTTTCTTGAACGTGAGAGCGTGGATCTCGGCTCGAATCCCACAGAAGTCGCTCAATTAGAAGAAGCTGGTCATACGGCCGTATTTGTCTCATCGGATAATTTGTTTCTCGGCTGGCTGGCGATTGCGGATCGACTTAAACCGGAAGCAAAAAGCGTGGTTGATGCCTTGCGCCAGCGGGGTATCAAGATCGCCATGGTGACCGGCGATGCAAAGCGAACCGCTCAAACGGTTGCCGCGCTATTGGGTATCGATGAAGTGCACGCAGAAATTCGCCCACAGGATAAGGCCAGGGTGGTTAGCGAACTTCAATCCAAGGGACGTCGCGTTGCATTCGTTGGTGACGGTATCAATGATGCACCTGCATTAGCTCAAGCAGATGTTGGCATTGCGCTGGCTTCGGGAACAGATATCGCCATCGAGGCGGCTGATGTCACGCTCACACGCGGCCAATTGCGTGAGGTGGTTACGGCAATAACCGTCGCGCGACACACCTTATCCAATATTCGCGGCAATCTATTCTGGGCATTTTTCTACAATATTCTCTTGATACCAATTGCTGCGGGCGTTGCCGTTTCGATCGGCATTCATCTCAATCCAATGGTGGCCGGGGTGGCAATGGGCTTGTCCTCGATATTCGTGTTGGGGAACAGTCTTCGTCTCAAGGGACTCAAAGCATTCCAACCAGTTCCAATCACCCAATCAACCAATATCCCGACTCACCCCATAACCTAGAGGTACTTCCCATGAGTTCTTACGTTTTCTCCGTCACCAGCCCGAAAGATTATGAATCAACCATTCCAATGGTTACCGAGGCATTGAAGCAGGAAGGCTTTGGTGTGCTGACCACGATCGATGTGGCCGCCACACTCAAAGCAAAATTGGGTATCGAGCGGAAGCCTTACATCATTCTGGGCGCTTGCAACCCGACATTCGCCCATCAAGCAATGGAAGCAGAGCCTGACATCGGTGCCTTGTTGCCTTGTAACGTTGTCGTGCGCACAGAGCCGGATGACAGTGTAAGCGTCGTGTTTATGGATCCGGTATCCGTTCTTGGGATGGTCAACCAGCCCGGGGTGGACAAGGTCGGTCACGAAGTGCGTGAAAAGCTCATGCGCGTCGCCGAGTCTGTACGCGGTTAGTGACAGGCTTCCAATCATGAGGATCAGCAATGAGTGAAATTAAATTGAATATTACCGGCATGACCTGCGAACACTGCGTCCGCGCGGTGACCAAGGCTCTAAAGGACGTGCCGGGCGTAACCGACGTTGAAGTAAACCTGCAGCCGGGCTCGGCTGTTGTTCATGGCGAGATGGACCCGACTGATCTCATCTCTGCGGTAATCAGCGAAGGGTATGTTGCGGTGATTCAGTCTTGAGCGCTTGAATGCAGATGGGCGGCACTCATCTGCATGTGCATTATTTCAGTGTTGAATGCCGTGGTTCTGTGCCGCGCCCAGTTAATATTTGGGCCGTATCCGTCAAGGCGGAGATCACTTGGGGCGTTTCATTTGGGGAAGCTCCTAATAACTCCTTCCTGGAGTTTTTCAGAGGGCGAAAATCAAAAAGTGTGATTTTTGATTTTCTTCATGAACAATCACTTGCATGGTCGTTCATGGCGTCACATCCCAACGCCGCACCGAACCTCCGATTTAATCAGAGGTTCCTTGGATTTTGGTTTAAATGCTCTCAAGATCAGCAAATGGCTTGTGCGGTTCAATTACTACGTCATGCCATGCATCATGATTTATAAGATAAATATCCCTCAGTGAAGCGGGAATAAGAATTAAGGCAGCAATCGCCCAAACCACCAGGTAATAAATAATATGAGGAGGGAAGAACACAGCTACCGCGACTGATGCACCTGCAACACCATAAAATCGATATGCTGCTTTTTGCGTGTAGTTTCCAACCATAGGGTTCGGATGATGTTTATTTAGCGCATAGATCAGCATTGAGAGGCCGGTCCAGAAAATAAATAACGGCACAGGAATAATTGCCGCGACTATAGTTCCGTAGTTAAACCATTTTGCCGCTCGGCGAGAAGAATCTGCACTGGCAATTTTTTGGTCATCTTGATTTTCAATATCAAATTCATTCACGATAATACCTCACGTTAATTGAACAAACATTCTCTTTTCTGAGAATTAAGATCGCCTATCGGCCCGAGGCGATACAAGCCAGGGGCCCACAGCAAATAGCAATGAAAAATAGACTGCAGCCATTCCCCAGGCAGATAATCCGAGCATCAGAGGGTTGTATCCAAGAACTGGCGCGAAGACACGTAATAACCAAATTAGCGGAGTGGCAATAAAAAAAACACGGAGCCAGTTGGGCATAACGATAATGCGTCCACTATGACCCGCACTCACACGCAACAACATTCCAGGGCCCAGAACACCGAGTATTCCAAGGCCCACTCCATGAATTCCGGCATCCCACCACATTGCAGCCATGTTGGTATTCGTAAAAAACAATACACTCAGTGTCATGATAAGTAAGCCTGCCAATGTCAGTGCGAAACCGGCATAAAGCACCAGCAACATGGGTTCACGACGCACAACTGGGTGCCACCAACGCAATACGCCCCAGCAACCAAGAAGAATGATTATTGTTGAGGTCGCGCTCCATAGCAGTGTATTTCCCGGAATTTGCGGAATAAAACTTAAAAGCAGCAGCACGAATGGCGCTACGCCAAAAGTAACGGCGGCGTAATTCCCCAAAGAATTGGAGCGTTTACCCGCCCGACCGGCGGTAAATGCCGGGATAATGCGTTGCGAAACAAATAATAAGACTGCAAGTATCGGCCATAGACCCATAACGGCAACTTGCCCTTGTAAATTTGGTTCATTGATATGGATGCCAAAATAACTGTCCAAAAAAGCAATAAGCAATAAAGAAAATGGAAATAAAAGATTATGCCACTGACCGGTACGGATAATGGCAACCAAAATAGCTGAACCAACAATTATCTCTGGGATTATTGATAAAATGTAAGCCCATACGCTGTGCATTCCAAAGAATAAAAAAGTGCAACGTGCACACAGCCATATCGCAGTTGTTACAAACAGCTCAATCGGTGGTAGTGGTCGTCGTCCCGTCCAGTTCTGCACCGCAGTCAACAAGAAGCCGGCAAGAAGAGCGAAGCCTAATCCGTATATCATTTCATGAGCGTGCCATCGCCAATCCATGAGCGCTGGAAATAATTCAATATTAATGTGCAAACCAGTCGATGTGATCAGCCAAGGTAGCCCCCAAGCTGAAAACATAAGGCCCCCACTGACTAGAAAGAGCAAGAACCAAGGACGAAAACCAATACTGAACAAAACTGGTGATTTCATCGCATGAGTACATCAGTTGTTGAATTAATTAAGCAACACTGTTCAAGACTAGGGAAAAGCTCACGTTCCTCGAATGTAATATGCTCTGAGAGCAACGTACCCAAGGCAATAATTTGTTCTCGATCTTTCATGGAATTGCTGCGCTCAAGACGTGAGATCATCGCCATAATCACAATATGCTCAAAAATCATGCGAGATAGTTGCGCCATGATTGGATGCGTGTCAGCCAAGCCATAAACCAAGCTCGAAAATAAATCCTCTTCCTCGCTGAAGTGGTGTGAAAGTTCTAATTTTTTCGCTCGAAAGTCATCCGGATCCCACTTTCCTTGTTTAAGCTGACGTGCAAGGCGCAAAGTTTGATGGTGCGAGCGAGATAGTGGCTGAAGTTGAGCATGTCTTCTCATCGGCATCTCCTGCGGTAGAATATTATAAAGCTACATTCATAGATGCATAATATATGCAACATTTAGTATTACAAGAAGAATTCTGGTTGATTTCCCGTTGCACAGTTATGATGTAAGAAAAATACAACATAAATAATCAGGGTTTCGTATGCAACTGAACCAACAGACCGACTTCGCTCTTCGCGCACTTATGCTGTTAGCGCAAGAGGAAAAGAACAACTCACCTCGACTCCTAACAATCCGTGAGATCTCTGAGTTCCATCGCATATCGCGCAACCATATGATGAAGGTCATCAACACGCTCGTTGAACAAAACTTTGTCGAGGCAAAGCGAGGACAAAATGGCGGGTTAAAACTTAACCGCCCAAGCAATGAGATACGTGTCGGTGATGTTGTACGCGCGCTAGAAAATAACTGGAACTTGGTGGAATGTTTCTCCCCAGAGAGGCAAAATTGCCAACTTCTTCCAAGTTGCCAGCTCAAATACTTGTTTCATAGGGCGCTAAATGCTTTTTTTGAAGAACTGGATCAGTGCACTCTGGCTGATATTTCAATAAGGATTGAACCTCTCATACCAAAAACAGCTTCAAAAGGCACCTGAATGATGGCGAGGATTCGACGTCCCCCGTGTCATTTCGATGCCGAATCCTGCCAATTGCAGACCCGAGTTGATACACAACGTCAATGATTGATGCCTGGATACGGAATCAGACTACTGCCTTCCTGTTGGCATTGTTCGCTGACTGTTTTGGAAATTTACAGTTCATAAAGATTCCGGTAAAATTGTGTGCTCTTTGCCCGGGTGGTGAAACTGGTAGACACAAGAGACTTAAAATCTCTCGAAGGAAACTTCGTGCCGGTTCGATTCCGGCTCCGGGCACCAATAAAATCAATCAATTGCATGGACTTCTAGGGACTCATAGCGACTTTAAAGGTCAAACAAAGTCACCATCAATTGCACCAAAATTGCACCATTGCACCAAGACCCCTCCGCAACAAAGTGCGGTCATGTTTCGCATTCTGGGAAAAAAACCTCCATTTTTCGGTTTTTTAATTCAAAAGAGATCATTTCTCAAAAAAACAATCAGATGCATGATTTTGGAAAAGGGGTGACATAGAGTCACATACTAATTTCGATCACGCCAAAACATTTTTGGTTATACCAAAAAAATGGCATATCCCTTTTGTATCAATGGCCTATTTGGACTTATGAAGTCTCGAAGGTACTCTTGGGGACATGTACAAGAACATCCATTTCTTAACCCCAGTTGCGCGCCTAGCGAGCGATTCAGCATTCTTCCGTTTTTTCGATTTTCGGAAGGCGTGGGTGGGGCTTCTTTGTCTTGCCTCGGCGTTATTTTTATTAGCCGCCCCAATTTCGGTAATCCAAGGTGTTTTCTCTGTATTCACAGGCTCGTTGATCGCTGGATTGCTTTTCTTGGCATTGATTTTTCTTGCCTTTGCAGGGGCGGTGGGGGCCGTTTCCGAAGAGGTGCTCAAAAAGGCCGCTCGGCGACCACCTCAAACCCCAAGATTTGAGAACGATTTAGCCCCTCGGTTTGTTTCATTTTCTTCTTGCCCAACTGCCCCTGACTTGCGTCCCCCCAAAAACATCGACTTCCAGGAACACCCCAGGAAGTCGAGATGACGAAATAAGTCATTGAAATTCTCGACTTCATCAGTTTATTAAGATTGGTGAAGCAACATGATGAAATCCAAAAAAGAACAGAACCCCGCTGACAAAATTTACACGGGGGCGCCTGAATTCGCGGCGCGGTTGAAGGTCAGCATTAAGACAGTTTTCCGCAACCGACATCAAATACCACATAAAATGCTTGGAAACCAGATGGTTACATCTGAGTCCGTTATTTCAGACTGGCTGGCCGGACGCCTGGAATGGCCGCCTGAAGGCGCAGATAAACCAACAAACTCAACTAAAAATAAGGGCGGTCGCCCTAAAAAATCTCAGTTGGCTAGGCTGCGTGGGCTGTCTGAAGGAGGTGCAAAATGATGCGCCCCCTCGACCTCAGTCAGATCGAAATCATGGATCAAGTGCTTGAATTCAAAGGAGAGTGCGCTGCCAATGGCCTCCGGATAGATCAAGGGCAGGCTTACGAATGTCTTCTTACTGATGATGCATCGCGGGCGCGGCTGGCTCGGCGCTTCCATAATCGCAATATTCGTATTGACCGCTCTTGCGGCGAGGTTCATTTCTCGGGTGGTGAAGATGATTTTTTCGATCTTCCCGCTCCACCGGTTCAGGATCCTGAAGACGGAGAAGAAAAACTAAATGAAATCATGATGCTGTGCCCAATTCGGCATCGTGAAAAAATCATCAGAGTGTTGTTGGAAATGAAGAGGGTCGGCGGCGCCGATACGATCACGTCGTCGGCCCCGGCGGTCGGTATTACTCGGGCTGTTTTTTACCGAATCCTTGCGAAGGTTAGGAAGTGGGTAACCAGGCCCCCAACACCTGAGGGCTGGTCCGGCATTGACTGCGCCTTGCTATCCCAACTGGAGCTGAACTTGGGAGGTGAGGAATGAGCCGAGACGTTACCCTTTTTCCTACAGGCATCTGGCATTGGCCTAGGTGCCGATCCTTGACCAGCGATGACATGCATGCACTTATAAATTTATGGGGGGGCGACACCAGTTGCATCGGCGTCTCGCAATATCGAGATTCTCGGGCCACGGATGTAAAGATGTCTGTTGACGGCTACGGTGCAGCCTTACAGAACATTCAGAACCGGGATTTAATTTTCATGGACTCGGAAACTGGGGAGATATTTGTGAAAGACTGGTTTCGTATTCATAAATTCAAGGGGGTTGGCAAAGCGATCGCGCTTCGTCAAATCGATAAAATTGAATCAGAATCAATAAGATGCTTAGTGTTGGAAGCGATAAGTAACCGTCCCCAATGTGGCCTTGGGGGAGGAAATCAACAACTTAGCTCCCCAACACCACCAACAACAACAAACTCACCCGCGTCGGAGGCGCGGAATACCAATACCCCTGAGCATCTGGCTCAGGGTACGAAGCCGCCGCCTTCGGCGGGTGAGTGTATTGAATTATTCAAAAAGAATGAGAAGTGGTCGGAGCTGATCGGTCGCGTCAATAAATCATCTCAGAAACACTTCCTCGGCCAACTTTCGCAGTTGACGTTACGGGGTGGAGTAGCCGTCTCCGACAAGCACGTAGATGCGATCATGATCTATTTGCTTGGGGGCGCCCATAGCGTGATTGGCGCAACACAGGGGATTCTGGACAGAGGTGGATGGGACCCCGTACGTCTCGCTGATGCCGCTCGACCCGGTGAGTCTGCGGCAGAGGCTAAAATTCGACTTGCTGGGGTGGGGGCGCAGGAGCATGACCCCGCATCAGATGCCGTACCTCAGCCCCCGATGCGGGAAAACCATGAACACGACCTAAACATCATAACGTCCGCAATCAAGAACAATATGAAGAAGTTTCCGCGGAATCCGGAATTGGTCGAGCCCGAATTTGTTCTTTTGAAGAAACTCAGCCCTGAAGACCCCCTAATCCAACAGTTCGAAAACCATAAAAAAGCCGCCGCAGGAACGGCAGCTTGATGTAACACTTTTCGCATAAACGTCACGCGGCGGTAACCGCGTGATCATGTTACTTAAAACTCTCCCAAAGTAAGCAAGAGCACGACAACTTTTTAATTCCTAACCCTGCACCACAGCTCCTCATGAAAAGTCTGGCATTCGTAAACTGAGCCGGATTTAATCGCAATATTCCAGATCAGTCCACCCGCCACCATCATTGCTACGGCCATCGCCGCCCCGGCAATCCCCCAGATGAGAACACTGCGTTTGCCTTCATTTTTTAGGTGTTTTTGCACCTCCTTATGCGCGGCGTCAGCCCAGACTGCGGTCACCGAGTCCACTTTTTTTGACGCAGCTTGCTCCAGTTTTTTATCGATGTCCGAAAGTTGTCTCTGGACTACAACTTCAACCTTGCCAAGGCCCTGCGCAACCGGCGTAGCGGCCTCAGAAAGAACCTGACCAAATCTCTTCCCAGCTTCATCAATCCTGCTTGGTAAAGTTTCGGCAGAGGAGGTGGCTTGCCTAATGTTTTCCTCAAACTCGGCGTTCTTTTGTCCTGCTACTGCGTGAACAGCGACCGCGACCGCTTCAATCAGTGCCAATGACTCTGGCTCGTGAATGCCGGAGTCGATCAAGATTGCTTTAACCTTATTCTTGGTAATGTCATCCATCACTCAGCCCCTTTGACGAGGCCCACAAGATCGTCAGCCGACCGTATCCACTTCTTGATCATGGTCTTTGTGATGAGCGGTGTCGTAGGTTCAGCCAGAAGGTCACCAATGCTCATATCGTCCGTCAATCGCGTCAAAATTGCAGCTTGAAGAACTGGTATCGGAATGATGTGGTCAGACTCAAAGGACAAGGGTTTGTTGCGATAGTTGTTCAAAAGCAAAATGTTCGGCAACTTTGAACATATGCCTGAATTGGCGGATTTTTCATATGCTGCAACCGAGTTGGCTTGGCCGTCAGCCAAAAACATCACATAACTGGCAATGCCTGCTTCATTGATGGTTTCTCCGATCAGATCCCCTAGTGGATCGATAAATGCTGAGGCCCCGCCCGGCAGGTTGATTAATGTGACGTTGCCGTTTTCTCCGAAGGCATTGAATGCAGCTTCAACCACTTTCTCAACCCCGATTGAAATGTCAGCAGCATTCTCATCACGGGTTTGAAGTGGTGACATATAAATGCTTACAAGAGGGTTTGTGGCGTAGCGGTTAGCTATATCCCGCTGATCATCGGCCTCAACAATATTCACCTTCTCGTCACGTGATATCAGATTCTCAGCAACCCAGGCCAACGCAGTAGATTTACCCGCTCCACCTTTTTCACCATGAAAAAATAAAATCATTTCAATTCACCTCGTTTCAAGTTCTCGATTGTTTGCTCATTGGGGTAATCCTTGTCAGTCGGACGAACCAGACGGCCATTCACATAAATGGCATTGCCGGTCATCTCGATCTTCGGTCCCGCCCTCTGGAAATTAAGCGGTGAGCCTGGAGGATTAATCTGAGGCTTCCTTTTTTCCTCACTCCCAATAACTAGCTGTCGGGGTGTCTCCTGTTTTGCGACAGATAACTGTCCAGGTTCCGAATGAGGATTAATCCCGGAGCGCATCAATTCATCATTGATTTTTTCGGCAGCCTTCAATGCCCGGTGGAAGACCTCCCGATTTTTGCCGAGGCGACGGGCCAGTTCTGCACTGGTGGTGAATTTACGTTTCAGTAATACCCGGATTTCTCCGGCAAAGGGAGCAAGCCTCGCGGGCAGCGAGACGGCTGGCCAT
The DNA here is from genome assembly GCF_000024765.1 of Halothiobacillus neapolitanus c2. Classification (GTDB taxonomy): domain Bacteria; phylum Pseudomonadota; class Gammaproteobacteria; order Halothiobacillales; family Halothiobacillaceae; genus Halothiobacillus; species Halothiobacillus neapolitanus. The sequence goes on from NC_013422.1 coordinate 1,003,081, forward strand.
TCATTTACTTTTTGAATCAGATCGTCGATTTCCAGCATACGGGTACCTCTTTTTTGTCCGTACACCACTAGCTGTCAACGTGTCTCCATTTGTTGACTGGTCGTTGACCATTTGTTGACCGAAGATTGACGAAATGTTGACCTGTCGTTGGCCATCTGTTGACCAAGGGTTGACCGCTCGTTGATTGGTCGTTGACCATCTGTTGACCAAAGATTGACGAAAGACGCCACCCCAAGGGGTGGAACTAAGAACACACCATCGCACCCAAGTGGTTAGTGTGTTGAAAATGCGGTAGAACACGCTGCGCAAAGTTCACTACTGAATGATGTATGATGGTTAAACGCATGATTAATGCATTCACTGGGTGACACATGATCAAATCTTTTGCCGTTGAGAATTTTCGCTCTCTCAAGCAACTAGAGCTTTCAAATTTAAGTCGCGTCAACATACTTGTTGGCCGAAGCGCATCAGGTAAGACGGCCGCTTTAGAAGCAATTCGTATAGCACTAACGGGAACTCCCACTGTGGCGTGGCAGGTAAACTCACTTAGAGGCGTGCCAATGTTTATGCCGCCAAATCCACAACGAGATCAGTTTGAGTCTCAATGGGCTTCGATTTTTAATGATTATGATTTGGGGCGTTCGATATTATTTAAGTTGACTGATGAGCTAAACCAAGTCACTTCGCTAAAAATTTATTTTGATCAAAGAAACCCTATAACACCTTCAACTCAACTTGCTTTAGGTTCATCTGTACCAACTACGATTGTGCCTCTGGCATTCGAACGAGTATTACTAGGTGGAAAGACAAATAAATTATATGCAACGGTAAACCAGCAAGGTCACTTCCATCTTGATCAAGGTCAGGACTTAAGGCCGAATTCTGAGTTTTTTTCATCAAACTGGCAATCAAATGCGACTCAGATGGCTAGTTGGTTTTCACAAATAAGCATAGATGTCAACGACCAAACGAAAGATATAGTTAATCTAATCTGCAGGCAATTTCCTGAGATCGCTGACCTTGCTGTTCAGGCACCAACTCAATTTCCACTTTTATATGCCACCTTAAAATACAGTAATAGAAAAATACCACTTTCCTTGGTTTCATCAGGAATAAATAAATTTATTTCTCTGATACTCGCCATAAGAATTTTCAAAGGTGGTGTGGTATTGATAGATGAAATGGAAAACGGGATATATTATCAAATGTTTCCGATTTTCTGGGAGGCTCTTTATCAATCAGCAGTTGAGACCAATACTCAGTTATTCTTGAGTACGCATAGTTGGGAATGCTTGAAAGCAGCTGTTCCTCTCATCGAGAAACACAGTGATGATTTCTCACTTATTCAAGTATTTCAGGATCAAGGCATCACGAAGGCGACATCTGTGTCTGGTTCAGATGCAGCGGCTGCAATCGACAGCGATATCGAAGTACGGCGGTAACACCCTTGGAAATCAAGAATGAAGTTGTCATAATTTGCGAAGGCGCAGCAGATAGAAATTTCTTCCGTAAACTCATCGAAAAGAGAAAAGAACTGCCGGGCATTGATGTTCCTTTCCCAGTACCGGGTAAGGATTTAGGCGGTATTAATGCCTTTCAGCATTGGCTCAAAGCCATTCGTGGTGATAGGCATGCTTTCTCTCGAATCAAAGGAGTATTATTGGTTGCAGACAGTGCAGATGATCCTCTGTTAACTTTTAATAACATCTGCACACAAATAACACACGCAACCGGCTATGCTATTCCGACAAAACTTGATGAAGTAACACCTCACGCTGCCGGTTCCCCTCAAGTTTCAGTTATAACAATTCCGACCAGTGATAAACCGGGTGGCTTAGAATCACTTGGCGGATGCAATGTCTGAGTGCAACACGGTTATTGAATTGAAGCAGGCGCATCATGGCGCATAGCTATGGCTTTCTCCATCACTTCGCTCATCACTTCGATAGGACATTTGAAGTCGAATCGCTTTCGCGGACGCAAGTTCAGTTGCAACGCAATGGCATCCAGGTCCTCCTGACTGTGCGCAGACAAGTCCGTGCCCTTGGGTAGGTACTGGCGGATCAACCCGTTGATATTTTCGTTGCTGCCACGTTGCCAGGGGCTATGCGGATCGCAGAAGTAGATAGCCACCCCGGTTCGCTGTGTGATCTCAGCGTGCCGTGCCATTTCCCGGCCTTGGTCGTAGGTCATGCTCTTGCGCACCGCCTGCGGCATACGATTGAGTGCCGCGCTGAAGCCTTCCATCGCCGAGGTCGCTGTCGCGTCATTCATCTTCACCAGCATCAGGTAGCCACTGCTGCGCTCGACCAGCGTGCCCACAGACGATGCGTTAGCCTTGCCCTTGATCAAATCGCCTTCCCAATGCCCCGGCATCAGGCGGTCTTCGATCTCGGGAGGACGAACATGAATGCTCACCATCTCCGGGATCTGACCACGCCGATCCACACCACCAGCGCGTGGTCTACGTGCTGTCTTGCCCTGACGAAGACAGATGATCAACTCCTTGCGTAGCTCGCCGACCGGCAAGGCATAGATCGCGTTGTAAATCGTCTCGCGACAAACGTAGGCATCTGTGAGGCTGGGTATGTTCATACGGCGTAGCTTGCCGGCAATCTGCTCTGGAGACAAACGCTCGCGCAGCAAATGGACCACCAACTCGAAGCGCTCACTTCCCGGCAACAGCTTGTGCTTCGGTCGGCAAACCTGGCGGCGAGCCTGCATCTGTTGCTGGGCTGCGCGAGCCGAGTAGTCTCTACAGTCATCTCGATTGCGGCGCAGCTCTCGGCTGATGGTCGAAGGGGATCGGTTGATCAGACGGGCAATCTTGCGCTGGCTGAGCCCCTGAGCATGACCGATTTGAATGGTGGCGCGCTCTTCAACGCTGAGTTCGGAATAAAACATAGGGGCAACACCGTACCGATAAAATCTGGTGTTGCACTCAGTTTCTGCCGCCGCCCTTTGTATTACCGCGCTAATTGACAAGAGTCCAAATATTAATGATTGCGTCAACCAGTTTCTTTCCTGTGGCGATATTAATGCTCTTGATTGGTCTCCTGAGAAAGTTGATAAAGCCAGATTTCATTCTATTATCGCTGCTTCAAATGAAAATGATCCTAGTAGAGCATTATCTTACGCATTCAAAGGCGAGCAACCTGTCATTTCAGTAGAACATTGCTGTTTTGATGGCATATATAACAAAATTAAAGAATTTTGCGTATCAGTCGGTGCATTATTACCCCAACAATAACGCAATTCAGACCTTGTTTATTTCCTGATATCCCCTTGAAAAGTATTTTCTAAACTTAGTATTCACTCTCTCGCAAATCCCTCTCTCATCGGAAACTAAAAACACCAGCCTGATATTTCTCCACTGTCTACGCGCGCCGGAGGCGAATGGCGCTTGGTGGATTGATGCTGTGGAGGGGGGGGTGGAGGCGAGCCGAAGGCGAGAAAGGGAGGAACCCCAGAGGGGTTCCCCCCTCCGACTGGAGAAACGGACGACTTTTTCAGAAATCAGGAGACACCCTGACAGCTAGTTATTGAGGGGCTTCCTCAATAACTGTCGGAGAGTGTTTTTCATGAAAAAAATCATTGCATACGCCACCTTGGCTTTGGGGCTGGCGTTACCTTTTGTTCCCGTACTTGCAGGTAACTGCGCCATACCTGGCCAACAGGACTCTACCTGCATCACTGCGATTTCTTCAGCCGCAATCCCGCCACCGTCTTGTGGAGTAAATCAGACCCAAACAAGTGCGCCCACGTGGAATGGTTCGTCATGAGTGGGGCTGGCTTGTCAGGCAGTACCACCGCCTCCAATGAAAACTGTGCATTTGGCTCTTTACTGCTCAGGTCTGAGCGGCGTATATGACTTCACTGATCCTTCAAACGCAATTATGTACGGCGTGGTCTTTCTTGAGGCTTGGGGGTCGGGCTGCGATGGCACGCCCACTCAATGCCTGAATCTTGCCTCGTTCTGGTCTTATGCACAAACAACGAACACTGGCTGGATGGGTTTTGGTAAGCCGCCTATCGGGGGTGACCCTATTTGGTTTGAGTTTGCTCAAGCCGGGCAAAACAAAGGCTCCTGGAACCTATGGTTTCCGTTGATACCGTGGACTTCATACTAGAGGCGATTCATTTGCTTATATGTTGCTACTGAGGAGAAAAGTAAATCAACAAATACGGGTATGGAACCCTTCGTTACCAAATGTTAGTATTGCTAAATATTTTAACTTTTACTTAAAAATCAGGCAGGGAACGCTCGATGAAATGGAGTTTCGCTCTTCGGTATCTGATCGACACTAATCGACTTATATCTTCATGTTTCGATGATTGTCTTGAAACTTCAGTTTCAGATGCTTTGACGCGTCTTATCCTCAGAGCCCCTCATCCGTGCGCTCTCTCGCCTGGATATGAACAATGTGGCGAGGTGCTGAAATGAGAGGGATATTATTTCTATTTCTTCTGGCATGCTCGTCACCAAGCTTTGCCGGTTGGTATTGTAATGGTATGGACTACCCATCCACTACTATCCCGGCTTTTGCTGCTAGCCCTTCTGGTTGTGCTGATATAGAAGAGCATTTAGACGAAAATTGGGATCCAAGATCAGGTATGGCGTATCCATATACGATCACAATGGCCTCCCCTGTACAGGCCGTTGTCACGTTCCATAAAACTGTAACTATCGACGGATACGGTGTCCCCATCGGAACAGTCGTGAATAATCCGCAATCAGTTTTCAAGTACTGGGGATGCAATAATGACGGCCCCAAATCAAGTATCGACTCATGCGCAAAGCCACAACCTCCCAAACGATTGGGTACACCTGCGCCTGGAAGCTGTACTGGTGATCCTTGTGACGCTGGCACAGGTAATGAATTCCAATATGATACCGACTATCAAGGCGCCTCGGACACTTTGTCCTTCAGCCGAGCCTATAACAGCCTAGATATTCAAGACCATGGTCTCGGTTACGGTTGGGTGTCCAATATCGGCGGACATCTGGCCATCAGCGGCAGTTTGCTGACGGCCTATCAGGCCATCAATGGCAGTTCGCTGACGGTCTATCAGGCCGACGGCAAGGGCCTCCCGTTTACGCTGACCAATGGTGTCTGGCAGGGCGATGCTGATTCCAAGCTGCAATTGACCCAGGACGCCACCGGTTACACCCTGCAACGTCAGGACGGCAGCAGCGATCGCTATGATTTGCACGGCCATCTACTCAGTGAAACCGACCGGGCTGGCCGCACCACGACCTACACTTACGACAGCGCCAACCACATTGCCGCCGTCACCGGTCCGTTCGGACATACGCTTACTTTTACCTACAATAGCTATGGGCGCCTCGTCAGCCTGACCGATCCAGTCGGACAGGTCACCAGCTACAGCTATGACACCGCTGGCAACTTGGCTCAGGTCAACTACCCTGACGGTACTGCCAAACAATATAGCTATGGCGACAGCAGTTTCTCGCATGCCCTGACCGGCGTTGCCTTCGTTGATGCCAACGGCAATGTCACGCCGTTCGACAACTTCGTCTACGACAGCTACGGAAAGGTCACCACCAATGAATTGTCGGGCGGGCAGCAGCGCTTCGATCTGAGCTACGACTCCGACACCCAGACCACTGTTACCAATGCGGCCGGTCGTCAGGATGTGTTGACCTTCCAGGCCCAACTGGGCGTCAAGAACCTGCTGTCCAATATCGTTCAAGGCGACGGCAAGGGCCTGACTCAGCAGTTCGATGCCCGCAACAATGTGATCTCCCGCACCAATGCAGATGGCCAGACCACGCAATACACCTATGACAGTCAAAACCGCCTGGCCTCAGAAACTCAGGCTGCCGGTACGTCGCAGGCCCGTACTGTCAGCTATCAGTACGGCACGGATGGCTTGGCTCTGCCGGCCGAGATCGACCGACCCAGCGTCTGCGCCGGTTCCAGCCAACAGACCGTCATCACCTACGATGCCCACCACAACCCGATCCAGATCACCGAGAACGGCTACACGCCCGCCTGCAGCGCCATCAGTCGCAGCCTGAGCTTGGGTTACAACAGCGCCGGTCAGGTGACCCGAATCGATGGCCCGCGTACCGACGTTTCTGACGTCACCACGATGAGTTACAACAACTGCACCACAGGTGGCGCTTGTGGTCAGTTGCTATCTCTGACAGACGCCCTAGGCCACATAACAACCTTTAACGCTTACGACGCAGATGGTCGTCTGCTACAGAAAACCGATCCCAATGGCCTCGTGACGAGCTACGCCTATGATCCTCGTGGCCGCCTGAGCCGGATCACCCAGCAGGCCAGCGGCAGTAGCGCACGGGTCACTACCTTTGCCTACACCCCGTCCAGCAAACTGGCCAGCACTTCGTTGCCGGACGGTCGCACACTGACCTACAGCTACGACGATGCCCAGGAACTGACCGCCATCACCGACAACCTCGGCGACAAGGTCAGCTACGCTTATGACAGCCGCGGTAACCGCAGTCAGACCAGCATTTACGATCCCGACAGTTCGCTGGTGCGACAGATCAAGAGCGTCTACGACCTGCGTAACCACCTGGCCAGCAGTAACGACAGCGGTTCGATCACCCAACAGGTCACCGATGCCTTGGGTAATCTGGTCCAGCAGACTGATCCCAACAACAACGCACCGACCACCCACAGCTACGATCCGCTCAACCGGCTGATCCAGACCGTCAACGCCATCGGCGGTACCACCAGTTACGGCTATGACGTCAACGCTGAAATCAATCAAGTCATTACCCCCAACGGTGCCACCACCGGCTACCAGAATGACGACTTCGGCGACCTGTTGCAGGAAGTCTCGCCAGATCGAGGCACCACCACCTACGCCTACGATGCCGCCGGCAACCTGATCCAGAAAACCGATGCCCGTGGCGTCATCGCCAACTACAGCTACGATGCCCTCAACCGGTTGACGGCCACTCACTTCAGTGGGATGAGCCAAGCTAGCGATGCCGACATCACGCTGACCTACGATCATGGGCAGAACTGCAGCAACGGCATCGGCCACCTCTGCACAGCTCAGGATCAGTCCGGCACCACAATCTACGCCTACGATGCCTTTGGCAATATCCTCAACCAAATCCACAGTGCAGGCACAACCACCTCCACCATCAGCTACCGGTACGACAACGGTAATCGCATTGCGATGATCATCTATCCCGATGGCCGAGAAGTCGGTTACACACGCGATGCCATTGGACGAGTCCAGGGGATCACCACTACTGCAGCCGGCAACAGCCAAACCCTGGTCAGTGCCCGCCAATACCATGCCGACGGTAGTTTGACCGGAGAGACTTTTGGTAATGGCTTGGCCGATCAACGCCAATACACCGCTCAGGGCAGGCTTTCCAGCTGGACACTGGGCGGCAGCAACGTCAATCTCAACTATGGCTACAGCTACGACGCCAATGGCAATATGACCGGTCAGAGCGGTCCCGATGGCGCTGCCGCCTACCAGTACGACCCGCTTGACCGCCTGATTGACGAATCCTGGGGCACGGGCAACTACCACAACGCCTTCAGCTACGACAACAACGGCAACCGTCTGACCAGCCTGGACAGTGGTGGCAACACCGTCGACTACAGTTACGACCTGCAGAGCAACCGTCTCAACCAACACGGCAGTCAGAAAATCACCTTGGATGCGGCAGGCAATACCACAAACGACGGTACCTATCAGTACCTCTACGATGCCGCCGGTCGCCTGAGTGAAGTACTGTTGAGTGGCGTTACCGTGGCCAGCTACCGCTATGACTATCGCGGCTTACGGCGGGAGAAGATCATCGCAGCAGGCACCACCGAGTTCACCTACGGCCCCAGCGGCCACCTGTTAAGTGAGCAGAATACGGCAAGTGGTGGCCGAGACTACGTCTGGAGCGATACCAGCCCCATTGCCCAGATTGATGTAAACGGCAGCAATCAGGCCAACGACGCGATCTACTACCTCCATACCGACGCCATGGGCACACCGAGATTGGCGACCAATGCCAATCAACAGACTGTCTGGCGATGGAACAGGGATGCGTTTGGGGATCGGCAGGTCAATGCGAGCAGTGCCAGTATCGAGATGAACCTGCGGTATCCGGGGCAGTATTACGACACCGAGACTGGGTTATTCTACAACTGGAATCGATACTATGACCCGAGTACTGGGCGGTATGCCACCAGTGATCCGATTGGGTTGAGTGGTGGAGTGAATACCTTTGGGTATGTTTCAGCTAACCCCTTGGCTCTTATTGATCCATGGGGGTTGTTTGGCAGTGCGCAGGTCAGCCCGATACCGCCTGGTTATAACTCGGGCGATGTCAGAGGTGCGTATGACTCATATGGCAATAGCTCGGTTTATGAACCAGGCTATTACGACCCTAACAGAGCAGCTGCGATCATTATGGCTCTGCTTGCTGCCGGGATGGGGCCTGCTGCCGATGAGTTCGCTGCAATACTCGCTCACGCGGAAGAGGCCAGCGCGATTGGAGGTGAGTGTGAAGCTGCCGCTTCTTCGAAGCTGCCGTCGTTAGACGATTTATCACGTGCTGCCAGTGCTTCAGATAGAAATGGCTTTTCAAAAGCGGGGCGCTCTTTGCAGAAACACGGAAGCAGGCCGGGGTCCAAGTGGGGGCAAGAGGATGTGAACGTGAATAATCCCTCCGAGGCAAATTCGAGAGCACAAGGCCTCGTTGATGATATTTTGAACTCACCAGGGACTAATGTGGTTCAAAACTCTCGTGGCGGTGTTGATGTGATCTCTCAAGATGGTCGGGTTGTTCGCTATAACCGGGATGGTTCAATGCAAGGTTTTCGGGAGTGATAGATGAGTAATCAAGACTCGTTCCACATCAGTGTGGGTGATGATCCAGATCATGAGGATCTAACGGCGGAGGTGTACTACGAGGGTGCATATCTCGCCTTGATCTCTCAGGAAAATGGCCTTGATAATGCTGAGATTGAATTGCAGCCCAATCCTTCAGGTGGTGCATGGATATTTGAACTGGAAGGTTTTGCTGATGCGCTTCAACGGGCCAAATGTCGCTTGTGGGATCTCAGAAGACGGGAGGAGTAATTGGGATCAGAGTAAAATTACTCGACGCCTGCCGGCCGACTGGTCGCTGTTACCCGCGGTGGACGGACCATCGCCCACTACCGCTACGACTACCAGGGCCTGCGTCGGCAGAAGATCACCGAGGCAGGCACCACCGACTTCACCTACGACCCAAGCGGGTACCTGATCAGCCAGAGCGGACCCGGGAAGGCCGTGATGTCGGTCAGCACGACCACTCTGGATCGATACAGCTCTGTGCCCCCCCGGAAATAAGTAATGGGTAACCGGCCTTAGAGTAGAACTGCCAGGTTCTACATTGGCAATTCAGTACACATTCATTGAGTGACTGAGATTACGGGGTACGACCTGAGACAGCATGACAGCTCTTGTGTGAGACATCACACAGGAGCTTTTTTATGTTGCGCATCAAGAATCTTAAGGGCGATCCGTCAGCCATCATTGATTACGCCGAGAACAAGAAAAATCACCCTGATCAAAAATCAGGTTATTACGATGCCAAAGGTGCGCCATCCGCATGGGGCGGGGCCTTGGCTGCTGATCTGGGACTATCAGGTAGTGTTCAAGCCGCCGATCTGAAAAAACTATTGTCTGGGGAATTATCTGACGGTACACGTTTTGCGAAGGAAGACCCCGACCGTCGCCTTGGCATTGACATGTCATTCAGCGCACCTAAATCAGTTTCATTGGCAGCACTAGTGGGTGGTGATGAACGTATTATTCAAGCCCATGATGCGGCTGTGCGAACAGCCATGAGCATGATTGAACAGGAGTACGCTACTGCTCGGTTTGGACATGCCGGGCGTAATGTGGTGTGCTCCGGAAAACTGGTTTACGCCGCCTACCGACATGAAGATGCACGAACCGTGGATGATATTGCCGATCCTCAGCTACACACTCATTGCATTGTTTCCAACATAACGATCGATCCAGAAACTGGAAAACCAAGAAGCATTGACTTTGCCTGGGGACAGGACGGGATCAAACTGGCTGGCGCCATGTACCGCGCCGAGTTAGCCAGACGGCTCAAGGAGATGGGCTATGAACTGCGTAAATCCGAGGAAGGTTTCGAGTTGGCGCAGATCAGCGATGAGCAGGTGGAAACATTCAGCAGAAGGCGAGTGCAGGTAGATCAGGCTCTGGAGCAACAGGGCACCGACCGTGAGCATGCCAGCAGCGAACTGAAAACAGCCGTCACATTGGCTACACGACAGGGAAAAGCTCAGCTATCAGCCGAGGATCAGTATGAGGAATGGCAACAGCGCGCAGCCGAAGCCGAACTTGATCTCAGTCAACCCGTCGGACCCCGTGTTTCAGTGACTCCACCGGAGATTGATCTGGATCACACCTTTGAACACCTCAGCGAACGTGCCAGTGTCATCAACAAGGACGCCGTGCGGCTGGATGCGCTCATCAATCACATGAGTGAGGGGGCGACGTTGAGTACAGTGGATAAGGCCATACAGGGTGCTGCTGTAACCGGGGACGTTTTTGAAATCGAGGATGGGATCAAACGGAAAATCATCACACGCGAGACCCTGAAACGGGAACAGCAAATCCTGTTACTTGCGCAGCAGGGCAGGGGAGTGAATTCAGTACTGATCGGCGTCGGGGATACGAAGCATCTGATTGAAGATGCTGAACAAGCACAAGGATTCAGATTCAGTGAAGGCCAAAGAAGAGCGATCAATCTGACCGCCACTACGACCGATCAGGTATCAGGTATCGTCGGTGCCGCCGGGGCAGGTAAAACCACCGCCATGAAAACTGTTGCTGATCTGGCCAAATCCCAAGGGCTGACTGTCGTAGGCATTGCGCCATCCAGCGCAGCAGCAGATGAACTTAAATCAGCCGGTGCCGATGACACAATGACATTGGCCACGTTCAATCTCAAAGGCGAAGCCGCTGGCCCTCGATTGCTGATCCTTGACGAAGCAGGGATGGTTTCGGCCCGTGATGGTGAAGCATTGTTGAAGAAGCTGGGAAAAGAAGACCGACTAATATTCGTTGGCGATCCAAAACAGCTCGCTGCCGTTGAGGCTGGGAGTCCGTTTGCCCAGCTCATGCGGTCAGGGGCAATCCAATACGCGGAAATCACTGAGATCAACCGTCAGAAGGATCAGAAGCTACTCGACATCGCGCAACACTTTGCAAAGGGTAAGGCTGAGGAGGCGGTCGCACTGGCCACCAAATATGTCACGGAAGTGCCCGTTACTCTGCCTGACAAGCCAGAGCACAAAATCACCAGACAGGCGAAGACGGAGGCCCGACGACTTGCCATAGCCTCAGCGACCGCTAAACGGTATCTGGAACTCTCGCAGGAGGAACGAGCAACAACGCTTGTTCTGAGTGGGACAAATGCCGTGCGCAAACAGGTAAACGAACAGGTGCGCAAGGGACTTATCGACAAGGGCGAAATCAATGGTGAGTCATTTACGGTGTCCACCTTGGACAAAGCGGACATGACCCGTGCGAAGATGCGCAAGGCTGGAAATTACAAACCAGGACAGGTCATCAAGACGGCAGGCAAGCAAGCAGAACAGAGTGAGGTCGTTGCCGTGAATCTGGATCAGAATTTGATTCAGGTCAAACTATCGGACGGCACGCTTAAATCCATCGATGCATCTAGGTTCGATGTGAAAAAGACACAGGTATTCAACCCTCGACAGATAGATATTGCCGCAGGCGACAAAATCATCTTCACGAACAACGACCAGGCCACAGAAACCAAAAACAACCAGATTGGCCTGATCGAAGAAATCAAGGATGGCAAGGCGATCATCAACAGCAATGGGGCAAAAGTTGAGATCGATATCCAGCGGAAACTGCACATCGACCACGCCTATTGCATAACCATCCACCGTAGCCAGGGCCAGACTGTGGACAGCGTCATCGTCGCAGGTGAGGCATCCAGAACAACCACGGCTGAAGCCGCCTATGTCGCTTGCACGCGTGAGCGTTACAAGCTTGAAATCATCACGGATAATACCGAGCGGCTTTCAAAGAACTGGGTCCGCTACGCGGATCGTCAGACTGCGGCGGAAGCACTCAAGTCGAGTGAGGAAAAGTATCCCCACCTTGATGAAATCAGGGAAGAGTTGAGAAGAGAACTCCAGCAAGAACTGGAGCGACAGGAACCCACCAACATCACTCCGGAACTTGAAATAGAGATGGAGCGGTCAATGTTCGATCAATATACGTTACACAGCAGACAACCCAGAAGCTATTAAGTGGGGCGGAAAAACTGAAGGATTCCCATAAATTGGAGTCAGAGGAAATGCTATCAGAGGACATTGGAGAAGAAGCATTATCTGAAGTGGTTGGGCGCCTCATTCTTCATGCTGATCATTTCCTGAAAATGGCTGAAATCACAGGTGATATTTTCGGATCAGAAAGGGCAGGACCACTACCGCTGGCTCTGTGCTGAGCGTTTGATCTTCACGTCGATGAACGGGTTATCATCCTTTACTAGGCCTTCGGTTATTTTCTGCCACTGACGCAGTAAGTTGTCTAAAGTCTCCAGTTCATTTCGACTCATGGTTCTCAGCTCGTTGGTCGTTAACACCCCGCTGAGATAGCTCATCAATAAATTGGGGGTTATGTCTTTGGGTGAAATGTTAATTTCCAAGCCCTCACTAGAACAAATAAAGGTACTACGGCAACGGTTCTACAGGGTGAAGTCAACACCTATTATGGGACCTCTGCCGGGAATATCAGTGTGCGCCAGCCTTGTAGGTTAGTGTCGTCATTTTCGAGCTCCTTCGCACTCTTCCCACCATCTGGCAAAGTCGTCCAGATCCTTATGACTTGAGTCGGCAAGAGCTAGATCCTCGCCAACATTCGGCGAACCATTCGGGTGCCGATGGATAAGTGCCTTGTGTATGCCGGGCTCAAGTCCGCGTAGGTATGGGGCGTAATCATCAACGAACGCGAGTGGTTTGAGTTTATTGAGAATATTAGCCTTGGGATTACCTATCTCCTCGGACATGGAGGTGACAATCAGATCAGAGAAGGTAATACTGAGGTTTTGGATATTTTTTAGCCTGGCTTTTTCGAAGCCGGGTTTCATTGCAGTGACAAAGACCAGTGTATATCCAGCATGATTCAGCCGCGTGCAGGCCTCCAATGCGCCAGGTAGAGGCGGGATGGTAGACCAGAATGTCTCGTCGAACTTGCTGCGAAATTGGCGCTTTCTTTCACCTTCCAATCTGTGCACGGCCCAGCGATCCAGTGGCCAATAGGCGTTGGGGTCGCGCTCATCGGGCAGATCGCCAAAGGCTTGCGCCCAAGCATGGCGGTAGGCGAGCGAGTAATCCAACAGCACGCCGTCGACATCGATAGCAATGATTTTGTTACCTTGCGCATCAAGGTCAATGTGCCTTTCTTCCAACTTCGCAAGTTGTTGCATGATCATCGGGCTTAATTCGCTATTGTTCATGATAACTCTCAGTTGTCCTGCGAACTGCTAGTACCAGATTCGGTGAGAACACTGGATTCTCATTCTGCCTAGGCTTGTCTCTTGGAGCGTAGCCCCTCGGGTTGCACACCACCTGTATATCCGGGCATTCGGCTGGCTCATAGATGAAAGTATTGTGTACGTGGCCATGAATCCACAGATTTGTTTTGCTAACGAGTTCAGGCAGTTGACTGACAAAAGCTGGCGTCAATGGGTCATCAGCGTAGGATTGGTGAACACTTCCCACATGCGGGGCATGGTGAGTGACGACCACCGTAGGGCCGTCATGTTTCGTGGACAAACGTTCATGCAGGAACATTCGGCTGCGTGCGTGACGTTCATCCCATTCTCGCAGTTTGAACTGTCCGATGGCTTTGAAGTCATTTAGGAACAGTGCTGCTTCCCGACGAGCTGTAATCGCGCGCGCGCTTCCGCCAAACAAGTTGAAGTCGGTCCATAGGGTTGACCCAAGAAAGCGCACACCATCAATGATCAGTTCATCATCATCTAGAACATGGACATTTGTCGTCTTCGCGGCCTCACGTAGAGCCTTGATGGTGTGTGCAATGCTCCGTTGACCGTAGAATTCATGATTTCCAGGCACATAGACCACGGGCTTATCCCTGAAATGCTTGGTGGCCCAATGCACTCCTCGTACGCCTCTGTGAATGTCGCCAGCCAGAACGACGACATCGGATTGAGTATCGAGCGAGAGACCATCAATATCTGGGCAGATTTCAAGGTGCAAGTCTGAAAGGATATGGAGGCGCATGGGTTTCACTCATGTCCTTAGATAAACAAATTTCAGTATAAACAGCTTATTGATGCATAGGCTGACTTGGCTACGTATTTCGTTGCTCTCTTCTAGGGTACGGTCAACTTGCCCTTGATAATATGCCATCTGTCACGGTGAAAAACAGAGGTACTTGGGGAACGTTTTGTATGACAGATGAGGGCGCTACGCGAACGCTTTTTTGTCTATTTGACATTCCGGAAGCTTGATAGGCTGGACTCCCACGGAAATTAGACACCACTAGGCCTTTCTTAATCCACTTTGGTCGAACTCCTGACAAGCAAGGTTACAGTTCTGCATGCCTGCTTCTCGACCAATATAGTTAGTCCATCTCGCTTTCTGTGATACTGATCACAGCCGGCAGGTAGCTGTCGGTGGAAGTGGGATATGCGCCTGCGGATTACGAATTTCTCGGCCAAATCACCCGATGATCACCGCTTTGGTTTCGAATCTGCAGGTGCGCTTGAGTGCGACAACGAATACTCAGGGCTTGCCGTCACACCGGCTCTCTATATTGCCTTCGCAGCGCCCAAGCACGCACATCCCGTGCCTTCAGTCTAGCAGTCCGGAGGTCATCATGAAATCTCAACTCACACTTCAATCTGACGGGCGAATTTGCCGCCTTTATCGGTATCGACTGGGCAGATACCAAGCATGACATTTGTCTGCAGGCTGCGGACGGCGTCCAGCGAGAGTTTGCTGTCCTGCCGCATCGCCCGGCTGACATTGATGACTGGGTGGTTACCCTGCGGCACAGATTCCACGGCCGACCCGTGGCTATCTGCATCGAGACATCCCGTGGCGCACTGGTCTATGCACTGCAAAAAGTATGATTTCCTGGTCCTGTTCCCGATCAATCCGGCCACACTCGCTAAATACCGGCAAGCCTTTCAAGCCCAGCCGTGCCAAGTCAGACCCAACGGATGCACAGATCGCCCTGGAGATTCTCATGAATCACCGGGATAAGTTGAAGCCACTTCGCCCGCAAAGCTCCGGCATTCGCACGCTGACGCTGCTTCTGGAGGAGCGCCGCCAGATCGTAGACGAACAGCGGCGCCTCACCAATCGCCTGATCAGCAACCTCAAGCAATACTATCCCCTGGCTCACGAGTGGTTCGAGAATAAGAACACCACATTGTTCTGTGAGTTCATGGCCCGTTGGCCTACCTTGAAGCAGTTGCGGCAAGCCCGCCGCAAAACCCTGGAAGCCTTCTTCCGGGAGCACAACTGCCATCACCACAAGCTGGTCGAGGAACGGCTTGCCAGCATCAAGAATGCGGTGCCGTTGACCGAGGATCCCGCCATCATCAGGCCCAAACAACTGCTGGTTGAAAGTCTGGTGGAACAGTTGCGGATAACACTCAAGTCCATTGCCCGCTTCGATGCTGAAATCGACGCGCTGGCTCCAACGCTTCCTGATTATGACCTGTTCAGGTCATTGCCTGGCGCCGGACCGACACTGGCTCCGCGCTTGCTGGTTGCCTTTGGTGAACAGCGCGACCGCTATTCAAGCGCCGCCGAAATCCAGATGTATGCCGGCATCGCTCCGGTCACAGAGCGCAGCGGCAAGCAACATTGGGTGCACTGGCGAATGCAATGCCCGACATTTATGCGCCAGACCTTTGTTGAGTGGGCCGCATTGACTATTCCCCGCTCCTACTGGGCCAATGCCTACTATCGTCAGCAGCGCGCCAAAGGCGCAGCCCATCAGGCCGCGTTACGCGCTCTGGCGTTCAAGTGGGCCCGCATCCTGTACCGCTGCTGGCTGACGCGTACACCGTATGATGAGTCGAAATATCTGACTGCACTTAAACGCCGTGGCTCGACATTGCTGTCGCTGCCGGTCCTCACGGAGGCCGCCCAAACAGCATAAAAAACACTTGACGACCATCTCAGGGCACAAAGCAGACAATTGTCTACATACGTCGCTGACGAACACCTCCGATCCCGTTGACGTATTGGTCAGATTGTTGGACTGCCCTGGGTTCTGTAAGCACTTCCGGCCTATGATTGGGTAGGAATGTGTCTAGTGGATTGGTGGCTATTCAGACAGTTTTGAAAGAGTGTTGAATCTAGTAAAGCATATCCACCAAAAGGGCAAATATATTTGATTAAACTAGAAAATTGCATTGGATGGCCTGTTCACAGGAACAGGCGCGGCATGATTTGCTCTTGGTGCGCTTTATTGTTGCTTTATGTTGATATGTCTCAAATTTCTTCTGCCGAATAAAAAACAAAAACGAAAAGGGCCTAAAAATGGAGCAAAAGTTTTTTCGTGAAGTTCTGACTTCAGTATATATGTTGGAATTTTCGTGCGATTTAAATGAAAGTGCTGTGACCATAGTTTGTGAGGGGGTATGAAGTATCGCTCGGTGCAATTTAATTATATTTTCGTTCATTTCCTGTAATTATATAATATTGCTTTATATTTGATTTAGTCATGGTTGGGGCGAGTGTGGTAAGTTGGCCGCGGTTAAAGAGAGTTTTTATCTTTTGTGATTTGTGCCGACATTTTTGTATTATTGATTTTATGTGATTTATCGTCAGGGTTATTTTTGTTGTGGTTCAATCTCATTTTTACTTTTGTTCATGTTCATGGAGGTATTTTAAACCGAGTTTTCTGGTTGTGGCGACTTTTCTTCAATTGCGACTCGACGATTGATCAGGTTGTTTATTGGTGGGGAGTGTATTTTATATTGTGATCACTAGGATAATTTATTATTATATTGGTTGTATCACGGTGATTTTTTTGTAACCATTTTGTGTTTTGGCTATATTTGAGATGCTGGGGATGGGGGGTGGGCGATAAATGTTATGTGATTAATTGTTTTTATGGAAATAATTAAGACTGATTGCGCCGGTTAGGTTGTGAGTGATGTTTGACTGTCCTGTGTGTCTACTACAATTATTGGCCTGTTGTGTACTGGCTATTCCTTCAGGTGCAGGAAAATAAATTTTCATGATAGAGTTCTAGTGTTTTTGGTCTTCGAAATACTCTCGTCGTAAGAATATTGTTGGCTCTTTAGCCCTAAAGTCTACGGGGTAGTAAGAGACGAGCCGACACGATATGGGGCGAGCGGTGGCGATCAGCTGTGTCGGCCGAGTCAATGCTTAAGTAGTGTCTGCCTTCGCGTGCCGCCCTGAGTAACCTGCGCGTAGCCTGCTGAGTCAGGAGGAGCCCATCAATGGGCATGCTGTTTCCCACTGGTGCAAAAGAAGGTACATCGACAATGCGGGATTCGCTATTGTACGCCGAGTAGTCCCATGCCTCCACGCCCTGGCAGTCCTCGACAGCCCATCATGGTTGTACTAACTCGCCGGAGCCCGCCCCCAGGCTTAGAGTCTTGCAAATGAGTTTAACTGGTTACCAGTCGACACTATTGTCTTGAAGAAGGGGGGGGTGAGTGATTGACGGCGAAAGCTTCGCCGGCTGGAGTAAGCGGGTACCGTGCACTACGCCTGCTACAACAACCATGACACGCGTTGTTGCTGTCCTGGTCCTTTCAACGTACATAGATGAGAAACAATGGTTAGATTCCCTGTTATTGTCGGTTTTGGAGGTGTGAACGCCGCCGGTCGGAGTAGTTTTCACCATGGTTATGGGCGTATTGTTGCTGAGGCTATGCCAGCCGAAGTGACTGAACGTACTGTTCAATCGTTGGCAAGACTGATGAACCTTGATTTGACCACAGATAGAAGGGAACTGTTTCGCCTTATTGAAGCGGGTACATTGGTACGTAAAATTGAGTCTAATCATTTCGATCCAGACAACATGTTCTCATATCAGCACGTTCAATTGTCGCCTGACGTCCCGTTGGAGTTTGTTTGTCAACGAGACAGTCTTCCGAAAACCATGCCTCATGGCTGGCAGGTAACACCGCTGAACGAAGTACAAGTCAAGGTAAGTGTTTCCAATTCCGCTGCCGTCGCTGTTCCATTAGGTTATGAATCAAGGGTCAAAGTGGCTGGGCAATTGCCAACTGGTTTTAATCCGGGAGCGGGATATGCCTCACATCACCATCCTCGTGGTATACAGATGACAGTTTTTGGCGCATCAGATGCTCTACAGTCAATCGGGATAGAATGGGACGTCATCAGAAGCAAGATCAAGTCCGAGGAAGTTGGTGTCTACGCAGGGTCGGCTATGGGGCAACTCGATAAATGGGGAACTGGCGGCATGATAAGTGCTCGTTGGTTGGGGCGGTCGCCGAGTTCCAAGCAATGTGCTCTTGGTTTTTCTCAAATGCCTGCTGACTTCATTAATGCCTATTTGCTTGGCAACATTGGTCTCACCCGTTCGAATATGGGGGCCTGTGCCTCTTTCCTTTACAACCTGCAACTTGCTGTCCATGACATTCAAGTGGGTCGTGTGCGAGTGGCTGTGGTTGGGAGCAGTGAAGCACCAATTCTGCCAGAGGTCGTTGAAGGCTATGGAGCCATGAGTGCGCTTGCTACCGACGAAAAACTATGCGCCCTCGATCATGCACGTGGTTTGGTCACACCGAACTATCGGCGTGCAAGTAGACCTTTCGGGGATAACTGTGGATTTGTTCTTGCAGAGTCTGCGCAGTTTGTCGTGCTGTTTGACGATACTCTGGCGCTTGAAATGGGGGCGACAATTCATGGGGCGGTGAGTGATGTGTTCGTTCATGCAGATGGATATAAGCGCTCGATCGCATCCCCCGGTGTTGGTAATTACATTACATTGGCACGTGCAGTCGCCTCTGCTAAGGCATTACTTGGTGATGCGGCTGTTCGTCATCGTAGCTTTGTGCAGGCGCATGGTAGTAGTACGCCACAAAATCGTGTGACTGAATCACATATTCTTAGTGAAACGGCTCGTGCATTTGGAATTGAGAATTGGCCAATTGCGGCTATGAAAAGTTATCTTGGTCATTCACTCGCCGCTGCAGCTGGGGATCAAGTCATCGCTAGTCTGGGTGTTTGGGCTCACGGTGTAATTCCAGGGATTACAACAATAGATAGACCGGCAGAGGATGTTCATCGGGATCGTTTGGATATCTCCCCAGAGCACAAAGTGGTTGGTGCAGAGAATATTGATGTAGCTATTGTAAATGCCAAGGGATTTGGCGGAAATAATGCTAGCGCGGCGCTCATCGCCCCTCGAGTTGTTCAGAATTTGTTGGATCGTCGCCACGGCTCTACTGCGATACTGAAGTACTGGAAGCAAAATGAGGCTGTGCAGGAGTCGGCCGCTTGTTATGAGAAAGCCATTCTGGCTGGCCAGGACAAAACGATTTATCGATTCGGTACGCATGCTTTAGATGATAAAAGTGTCCATCTAAGCTCTGATGGGGTGAGTATTGATGGATATTCACCAATTTTGTTTGATAAGGGAACGAGGTACTCGGATTTGGATTATTGACGGGGGCTGCAGTGCAGTTTATCGCTGTGTATGAGTTTTTAAACCATCATTAGTAGCAGTGTTAGATAGATCTGTAACGCAAGGTCAATGCGTTGCACCTAGTGATCACTAAAGCAACTTAGAAGCTTAAGGTTGCCTCGGGTTCTACCCCGATATCACGGGCACTTCAAAGAAGCCTCATAATGGTGGCGAGGAGTGTTTATGACCCAGAGAAGAAAATTCAGCCCGGAATGCAAACGTGAGGCCGTGGTGTTGACGCGTCAGCCCGGTGTAAGTTGTCGCCAGGTGGCACTGGATATCGGCATCAATCCCAACATGCTTTCCCGCTGGGTGCTTGAAACAGACGATGCTCAGGCAAGTTTTTTACGGGCTCGGGAAGCCCGCGTGATCAGGAAGTTGCACGCTTGAAACGTGAATTGGCTCAGGTCAAGAAGGAACGGGATTTTTTAAGAGACGCGGCAACGTACTTCGCGAAGGGCTCATCGAACGGTACGAGATGATCCAGCGTTGCCGCTCCGAGTACTCGGTACGTCTTATGTGCCGTTGCCTGAACGTTTCGGCCAGTGGCTACTATGCCTGGCAGGCGCGCCAGCCAAGCCTCGGTCTTTGGATAATGATCGTTTGCTCAAGCGGATTCGGGCGATCCATGAGGATAGCAAAGGCATCATCGGTGTGCCACGCATGCACGAGGATCTGAGTGCTGAAGGCGAGACAGCCAGTCGAAACCGGATTGCCCGCCTGATGGCGGCCAATGGGATTTATGGTTGGCCACGACGCAAGGGGCGGCGCTGGGCGGGACGGTTCAGCCAGCGGCCTTACCATGTGCGCAATCACTTGCGACGGGATTTCACGGCTCTTGAGCCGGAAACCAAATGGGTGACCGATATCACGGAAATAGCCCCCCATGAAGGCAAGCTATACCTCTGTGTCGTTATCGACCTGTACAGCAAGTTGGTGATTGGCTGGTCCATGCATCATCGCCAGGATCGACAAATGGTCATTTGAGCGGTGGAGATGGCGACCTGGCAACGTCAAGGTACAGAGCCCATCATTCTGCACTCGGATCGCGGATGCCAGTTCACCAATGATGACTACCAGCGCTATCTCGAGATGAACACCATGATTTGCAGCATGAGCGCCGTTGGTCACTGCGGTGATAACGCCGCCTGCGAAGGCTTTTTCGGGATGCTTAAACGGGAGCGAGTGAATCGTACGATTTATCGAACGCTGGATATGACGCGCTCGGATCTATTCGATTACATCGAGCGGTTCCACAATCCCCGAATGCGACGTAGACTCGCCAGGCAGGATCAGAAGTTTTTAGCCTTTTTCAACCGTCCGTGTAAACGGGGTAGAACCCATCAAACACATGCAGCAGTTGATTCGACTTTTTCACGTCACACAACGGACTCTATTGATATTGGCGAATATTGCCAGCTCTGTTTAATCATGTTCCTTCAGTACTATAGCGTGCGGTTTCCATGTAGCGGGCTATTTTCGTTTCTGCTCCTCCCATCTTTATAGTTCTTCCACTAAGAATTAGTACCCTACCGTTCAAGGCGCAACATAGCATCTTCATCAATGGTTTGGTCGGCGGCGTGCATTCTGAATGCTTAAATCTTGTAGATCCCATTCGCGTTATCTTATCACCATTTGGTTCCTTTAATTACAAGGGTGATTACTATTATCTCGTGCGAAGTGTATGGAGTGTTTTATCCCTTCCATGCGCAGAAGGTAGGGGATTTGGTTAAATCTGCTTTGTTTGATCAGATCCGCAGAATAACTACCTTGTGGTTATGGTTATAAAATTGGAGAGGTATTAGGTTATTGAAAATATCTCAAAACTAATTAATTAATTCTAAGTTTTATCAAAAAAAGGCAAAATTAAACGGACATTTAAGTCGCCAAAATAACTATCACAGCAATACTGTTAGAAGTGACAGGTGCGCTGCCAACTTTGGTAAATTAAAATTTAAGAAATTGTCAATATACCACACGGGACTGTGAAGCTAAGAAGGCGTGTGTAAGGAATTTGTCTTATTGACAGCTATGAATGGGAAATGATATGTGCGTAGTTATCGATGTATGGTTGTGAGGCTGTGAAAGTGAGACTGTAGTTCAAACTAATGTTGGCACAATCAATTATAGGCTGAACGTCATTGTTAGTTTGGTATCGGGGGCATAAATATCACAGTTTTTTCGGGGTTTTTTTAAATTTTTGTTCGTCCTATTTTACTTGGCTTTTGTAAGGCGGAAAATTAATTTTCGGGTTGGGTATTTTGTTTAATGTATCCAGCCAAACACCGTGTCATAAATCAATTGGCATCAAAAATGTGGGATTAGGGATTTTTGTTCTGATTCTTTGGTTGAGGTGCTTGCTGGTGCTTCTAATTTGATTAGTCATCCTATGGAGGTAGTATGAAGGGTCTCGAAATGAAAAATAACGTAGCTGTTATAAGTCGCCAGGTTACGGAAATGACAGATGATGAAATTCATAACCTAAAGAAAATTGTATTTGATTCGGGAATTGTTGTTTTAAAGGCACAGAATGCGACAGCCTCTGATTTTGTGGATTTTGGTCGACGTATTGGGGAGCTAAGTCCTTATTACGAAGAGATGTATCATCACCCTAATCACAAGGAACTCTTCGTTTCATCTAATGTCCAGACAGATGGGAAAGTGATTGGGGTGCCGAGAACAGGGAAATTCTGGCATGCAGACTATGCCTTCATGGCAAAACCCTTTGCATTCACGATTACCTATCCACAAGTAGTTTCGTCTCAAGAGCGAGGAACTTATTTTATTGATATGGCCAGCGCTTATGAACGGCTTTCACCCGAGATGAAAAGGAAAATCGAAGGTGGGGTTGGTACGCACTCTGTTCGCCGGTATTTTAAGATCAGACCAACAGATGTGTATCGACCCATTAGTGAGATTCTACATGAAATTGATGCAAAGACCCCAACGGTAACACACCCACTTGTTGTTAATCATCCGGTAACGGGTGCGAAGATTTTATATGTTAGTCGTGGATTCACTGAAACTATAAGCCTAAAGGATGATGACTTGGATGCAGATGAAGTGTTGAAAGATTTACTTGTTGAGTCAGGGCAGTCTGACGATACGTTTACTCACCCGGATATTCGCCAGATAAATATTAACGAAGGTGATATTTTTTTGTGGGATAACCGTCGTTATGTTCATCATGCAAAGCATAACGATAAGGTTGAGCCGACTAAGACTTACAGACTTACCGCTTATGATGGACTGCCGTTCAGTGCAGAGATTGACTTCGCACTTGATAGTGTGAAGGAGGTGGGACTTGTCTAGCATGCAATTACTTAGTCGGGTTGATAACAACCAGCTTTTTGTCAATGATACTGTACTCCGGGATAGGGTTTTATCCGTCTATTTTGATAACACGCGATATTTGAAATCAGCGAACATTTTTCTAGACGATAATGGTGCGAAGAGTAGAATCGTGTCTCATGGGAAGTTTTCTGTTCCTGAATCCTGTTACATTGAAAGCACTGGGCATTTTAATTCGGTTGAATTCAATATCTGCTACAACCAAATTATGTACGATGCAATTGCACACGCAACAAAGTACGAGCTCGTCCCGCAGTTTTGTGCATGGGGAACAGAAGGTTTTTTTTCTAGACAGTTGCCGGACATTCTGATTACCAGTTTTAATAGTCGTTTCACAAAGCCTGTGAATTCAGTCGATTTCTCAGGAGAATTCACAATTCATACGATGCGCTTGCACAACAAGGGCCAACCATTCCTATTTATAAAGACCGGATGTAGGTTCTTCGACGATGAGCAAGGTGAAGCGGTCGGCGAGGTTGATCTCGCTATTTTGAATCCATAAGTGACTGATTACCGTTTGATTCTAATTAAGAGAAAAAGGTGAACAATTTGTCCGTTATTCATAAGCAGATCGAGGATGACTTAATCTCGATCGCCAGGCTTGTCTTGCATTGTGATGTCTTGAAGACAAAACAGAGTTTGTTTGAGCAGGGGTTGACTTCGGTTGGTGCACTTGAAATCAGAGATCGGATTGAAAAAAAATTGGACATCTCCTTAATGACCAGTGTGATTTTTGATTATCCAACAATCGACTCACTGTCAGCCTATGTGACCAAAGTGATCAGATCAGGCGGTGCAAGAGTTGTACCCGAACTACAACCTGAAACCACCACTATATCCTCTAATGGTCACTACGAACTAAGTGATGAGATGGTACGTGAAATTCTGAAGAGAGGATTTGGAGTTTAAGTATGGAGCAACCGACAATTAACTCAGAAACTATGGTGAAGCAGCTTCTGTCTGAAAAACATGAACCAATAGCAATTGTTGGTCTGAGCTTGCGTCTCTCAGACGGCATTTCTGATCTGAATGGTTTTCACCACCTGCTTCTTGATGGTCGTGATAATATCGTTGATATTCCTGAATCACGCTGGGACAATAAGAAATACTTTTCTTCCGCAAATGATTCCGGCAATGCCATTTGTACCAATAGGGGGGGGTATTTAAACGATATAGATAAATTTGACCCGGCTTTTTTTTCCATATCGCCAAAAGAAGCGCGATATATGGATCCTCAGCAACGGATCATGTTGGAATTGTGCTGGGAAGCACTCGAAAACGCAGGGTTGAATCCCGAAGAATTGCGTGGCTCTGATGGTGCAGTTTATTTGGGTTCAAGTAGCCTTGATTATGCTCGCGATATGATGGGGTTGGGCGAAAAACAGCTGGTCAGTCAATTAGGCACAGGTACAGCAAATAGCGCCATATCCGGGAGAATCTCATATTTCCTGGGTTGGCGTGGTCCAAGCATGACTGTTGACACAGCTTGTTCTTCCTCGTTAGTAGCGATCCATCTCGCTTCTTCAGCACTTCGAAACAAGGAAACTTCATTCGCGATAGCTGGTGGAATTAATATTGTCCATAACCCTGTCAGCCATATCATTTTCACTCGTGCCAATATGTTAGCGCCCGATGGGCGTTGTAAGACCTTCGATGAATCAGCGGATGGTTATGGTAGAAGTGAAGGGGCGGCAGTACTCGTACTTCGTCGACTTTCATCTGCTATAGCAGACGGAAACCGTATCCTAGGGGTAATTCGTGGATCGGCAGTACGCCAGGACGGTGAGAGTGGCGGTCTAACTGTTCCTAATGGTGTGGCGCAAGAGGCTGTTATGCGCGATGCGCTCAGACGTTCTTTGGTTAAACCAGCCGATATCAGCTATGTAGAGGCACACGGAACCGGAACACCTCTCGGAGATCCCATCGAAATTCACTCCATTAATTCGTTATTTTCGGAAAGACCGAATATAGATGAAAAGGTTTATGTGGCCTCATCAAAGACGAATCTCGGACATATGGAAGCTGCAGCTGGTGTTGGCGGCATCTTAAAGTGCTTGGCACAGCTAAATAGCAAATTAATTTACCAGCATATTAATTTTAATAACCCATCATCAAAAATTGATTGGGGGGCTTTGTCTGTTACGGTTCCGACCGAAGTTCAGCCTTGGGAACAACCGGTGCGTAGGGCAATGGTCAATTCCTTTGGTTTTGCGGGTACGATCGCCAGCTTAGTCCTTGAAGAAGCGCCTGTGATGAATGCCCCCCCCCGTGTCGATAAGAAGGGTACGTCAGGAGCCTCAGATGATCCTTTTATATTTACGGTTTCTGCCAAATCATCATCTGCTCTCTTGCGTAATATGCGGGCGTATTTAGAGACTCTCATTAAGAGCAGTGCTGATGATATGGATAGCATCATTTGGACATCAAGTGTGGGGCGGCAACACCACCCATACCGTTGGGCTGCCTCAGCAAGAAACAATGATGAGTTGATGCAGCTTATGCGTAGTTCATTAGACGAATCTGAAGAACTAATGGCCGATACGGAAAGAATGCTGCAATTTTCCGAGGCTCGTGTTGCATTTCTGCTCACTGGGCAGGGAGCACAATACCCTGGTATGGGAGCAGGACTCTATAAGAAGAATCGAGTTTTTCGGCGTGCACTTGACGAAGTCTCGCATCACTTTGATTCAGTGCTGGATGTGAAATTAAAGGAATTAATGTTCGATCAGGGGGCAATAGCCAAAGAGCGGCTTGTGCAGACGAAGTACACTCAACCTGCCCTCTTTGCATTCAACTATGCCGTGGCAAAGATGTGGATGGAATATGGTATCGAACCTGCTGTGATGCTCGGTCATAGTGTGGGTGAAATTGTTTCAGCCTGCTTGTCGGGATTGTTCACCTTAAAAGATGCCGTACGGATGACAGCTCGCCGTGCTGAGGTAATGCAATCGGTCAAGTTAGATGGTGCCATGTTAGCGGTAAAAGCGACCAAAGAGCAGGTGTCTAACTTCATAGAGTCATTTGATGATGTTGGCTTTGCGGGCTTTAACGGTCCGAAACAAACGGTTATTTCCGGCGGTATTCTTTCGCTAGACATGATTGCCGACCGTTTGTCGGAGGAAGAAATTCCTCATCGTAGGTTGGAGGTTTCACACGCTTTTCACTCTGCTCATATGAATGAAGCAGCTGAGATATTCCGTGACTACATGACCACAGTTACTTTCCATCCGCTGCAGAGGGAGTTCATTTCCAATGTGACCGGCAAGGTGGCTACTTATGATCTGGTCGCATCGCCCGATTATTGGGCGCGACATATATGCCAGCCTGTCAACTTTGCTGCGGGTATGGAGACGATAGCGACCAGAAGTTCCTATCTCTTTCTGGAAACAGGACCAAGCCCGCATTTGACTGCTATGGGGCGTGGGTGCATTAAGGCATCTGACCACTATTGGGTTGAAACAGTCAAACCATCGTTAGTTGAGGAGGATAGCCTTGATGAGGCAATTCTCTCTTTATATAAGGCGGGGCAGAAACTTGACTGGCGTATAGTTCATGCGGGTGTGTCGAACAATATGTGTGAGTTGCCTCCATACTCGTTTGATCATGAATCCTACTGGTTGCCAGTTGCTACGAGTGGAGTGGACAGGGGCTCGGATTTCCACCCACTGCTTGGCCAACTCGCAGCACGTCAACATTCGCAATGGACGTTCACAGCGTTTGTGGCGCCAAGTTCACCAGCTTATCTTGCTGATCATGTCGTTATGGGGCGCACGATCTTTCCTGGTACTGGCTACGTCGAAGTCGTACTGGCCCTTCAGGATGCAGTATTTGGCCACACGGGCATGGTAATGGAAGACCTTGAAATTCATGCACCGCTAATCCTAGCTGACGAAGCGTCAACTGAGTTATCAACACAACTGACATATCAGAAGGATGGTGTATACAGTGTAGAAATTAGTTCTGTAGCGCAGGGTGAGAATACAGTTCACTTTACCTGTCGCATGTTGGAAGACCCAACACTTGTTTCTATAGTCGATCTCCCGGACGGATCAAGAGATGACGAGCAATCAACGTTTGACAAAACCATTCTCTACAACAGACTAGCTTCTTTAGGCCTTCAATATGGGGAACAATTCCAGCGCGTTAGATCAATTCGTAAGGACGGCGTTCGTCGTGTTTTTGGTACTCTTTCGACAGAAAACATCAATAGCTGGGAGTTTGTAAATCCAGGCTTGTTTGATGGAGTGTTGCACACCCTTGAGCCTATTCTCGGTGCAGATAGGACTCTTGTTCCGGTTGGTTGGTCCAAGATACGCGTCTACCGCAAACCTCGGGGAAATGTCGAGTGCGTTGCAGAATTGCGTGTTGATTCTGATCCATTTAGTAGCGAAGTCCTAGCTGATTTAACCCTGTACGGTGATGGATTGCTTGTTCTGCGTGCTGAGGGACTACGTTTGCGTGAAGTGAAATCCCGTGAACGTTCATCATTGCCATTTTTCCACCGTATCGTTTGGAAAGAGCAGCCGTTGGATCTTCAGGCTTTTCGTGCAGTGCGCCTAATCGGTATTAACTGCCCTGATGCCTTGAAACCACATTTGTCATCACATTTCGAGTTAGTTGCTGATATAGATAAGGCTTTGGATGCGATACATACATCACAGGGAAAGCCGACAAAGTTTGTCTGTTTCTGGAATGGAAAGGAGTTGCCTGCCGATGCTGATGCCGATGCAATTATGGCAGCCAGCCAATCTTTTTACGAACCGTTGTTAGCATTTATAAAGGCACTTGCAAAACTTGCACTTAAAGAGACTGTAGAACTTGTCTTTGTGACAAAAGGGGTGCAAACAACGGGCAGGGAAGATGCGAGAGCTGGAACTGAGGAACCACTGTCACTTAATACCCAGTTGCAGGCAACAATATCCGGCTTTTGTTCGGTACTAAACTCTGAGTTTTCGCGCATACGTGCAAAGGTTGTAGACCTCCCGTGTATGGGTGAAGACCAGGACGATGTTTATTCACTCCTAAACGAGTTGCATTTGGGCAATAGTCGCTCAGATTTTCAAGTCGCTTATCGGTGCAATAGCCGTATGGTGAAACACCTGGAAGTGGCAAAAGTTATTGAGTCTGAGGAAAACTATCAGATCGTGGTAGCCGATGACGGACTGCTGTCTGGATTGGGGAGAAAGCCATTGCCACGCATCGTTCCGTCGGGGGATGAAATTGAAGTTTGCGTCGAGGCGGCGGGTTTGAACTTTAAGGATGTGCTCAATGCCCTTGGACTTTTGAAGGAGCATTCAAAAAGCGAGGGATTGACTCATAAAGAGTTGCCGCTTGGATTTGAGTGTGCTGGCGTTGTCACCGCAGCAGGAGATGACGCTGAGTTTATGGTTGGCGAATCGGTAATGATCAGCCACCTCGGGTGTATGCAGCGCTATGTAACGGTGAGCAGTCGTGCTGCAGTACGTATTCCAGATGGGATCACTATGGAGCAAGCTGCTGCTATCCCAACTGCCTTCATCACGAGTTATTACGCACTATATTCGTTGGCTAAAGTGAATGCATCGGATCGTGTTCTGATTCATGCGGCAGCAGGTGGGGTTGGTCAAGCCGCGCTTCAGTTATGCAGGCGTGTGGGTGCTGAGGTATTTGCCACGGCCAGCCATCGTAAGTGGGATGTATTAAGAAACCAGGGTGTCGACAGAATCATGGATTCGCGCAACATCAATTTTGGAGAAGAAATTCTCCGGATGACGGATGGTGGTGGTGTTTCAGTCGTTCTCAATAGCCTGAATAAAGACTTCATTCCGGTCAGCCTAGCGGCGACGGCGCACGGCGGGAGATTTGTTGAACTCGGAAAACTTGGTGTGTGGAGTAAACAACAGGTAACTGAAGTGCGGCCTGATATTTCATACTCTCAGTTTGACCTGAGTGAAATCTCAGAAAACGAGCTCTTAGACTTGAATAAGAGCATTCTTGAAGACATTGCAGCATATCTTTCCGCGGGCGAGATTACCCCCCCTCTTGTTACCAGTTATTCAGTTACAGACATAGCTGAAGCCTTTGGTGTGCTATCACGAGGGGAAAATGTAGGGAAAATCGTTCTCACGTTCGGTCGTGAGCAGGACAGTGACTTGTCGTTGTCTCGTGTAGTCAGTGGGGAAGGTACTTATGTAATCACTGGAGGATATGGCGCTCTAGGTCAACGTGTGGCTCGCTGCTTAATTCAGGCCGGAGCACGAAATGTGACATTGCTTGGGCGAAATTTGCCGAATCAGGATGCACTTGCACAGTTGAAAATGAGGCTAGATGGAGTAGAGAACCTTGATCTGTGTACAGGTGATGTTGCAGATTCAGATGTTGTTGATCGGATTTTTGTAGAAGCCGCTGAGAAAGGGAGACCTGTTTGCGGAATTGTTCATCTTGCTGGACTTATTTCAGATGCGCCAATTACCGAGCAAACTTGGATTAGCTTCCGAACTGTGTTTCTTCCCAAGGTAGTTGGCACGTGGAATCTGTGGAAAGCGGCAGAACGTCATGGTGGCGTAGAACTATTTGCCGGGTTCTCATCGATTGCGTCGGTGGTCGGATCTGTTAGTCAGTCAAACTATGCCTCAGCGAACGCATTTATTGATGGCTTGATGAATCGCACCCGGGGAGGGGGGCGTATTGGATTAGCACTTAATTGGGGGCCGTGGGGCGGAGCGGGAATGGCTGCGGAGTTAACCGATCAGCAGAGGAAGTCTATTGAGCGAAAGGGCTTCTCACTGATTCCGATGCAGTTGGGAATGGAGGCATTCGGTCGCTTGGCCAGGCAAGCTCAAGGACAGGTTGTCATCGGGAACGTCGATTGGAGTGCTTACAAAGAAAGCCTGCCTGGTGACGATTCCCTGTATGACGATGTAAAGGATGCGAAGAGTGACGCACCTTCTGACGTTTTTGATTATAACAGTTTGCTTGCTTTGAGTGAGGACCAGCGTAAGGAGATAGTGCTTGAGAAGCTCATATTGATTCTTCGTCAGGTGTTGCAGTATGGGGAAAAAGAGAGGGTTTCTCGTCGTGCCACATTTTCAGATTTGGGAATAGATTCTTTGGTAGCTGTAGAGCTGCGAAATACTCTGGAAAAATCATTTGGCATCGCACTCCCATCATCACTGGTATTTGATTACCCTTCTGTACCAGTATTAAGCGGATATTTGCTCGAATATTTAAAAAATAACTATGTGTCGACTTCAGGAGATGGAGAAAATTCTGATGCATCATCGGAAATGCACAAAACTTCGGAGGAAGAGGATTCCACTGAAGGAGAGCTTATATGAGAAGTATGGATGCGTCGGATTTAGGCGAATTATATGTAGTGAAGGATGTTGGTGAAATTCTGCGTAGACAGGTAAAGAAAAGAGCATCAGAACCAGCGATATTTTGCGATGGTCGCGTCACAAGTTATGACTCTTTTTATAAACACAGTCGGAAAGTAGCTGATTTTCTAGTATCCAGATTGTCATGTATTGAGCGGCGTGTTGGGTACATAGGACGGGAATGCGAGCCCTATTATGAGGTAATTTTTGGCTGCGCGATGGCGGGGGTAATTTTTGTCCCAATTAATTGGCGGCTTACCCCTAATGAAGTTGCACATATAGTAACTGACGCCAGTATTGACATACTGTTTTCCGACGCCGAAATGCTTGGTGTTGTAGAAGAAAGCCTGGATATGTGCGGTCATGACGCAGAGGTCGTGTGTTTGAAGCATGGCATGACATCCACGAGTTATTTTGCAATTCTGCATTCAGTTGCTAAGGAGAGCGTGCTTCCGGCCTGTGATCCAGAGAGGACGTTTTGCCTTATCTATACCAGTGGCACTACTGGTCTTCCTAAAGGTGTCTGCTTGCCTCACAAGGCTTTCTTTCAAATCAGAGAGGCATTGATTAAACAAGACCTTAAGTGGCTTGATTGGCGTCAATCTGATCGTTGTCTTGTGGGAATTCCTGGGTTTCACATTGGTGGACTCTGGTGGGCGCTTCAGTGTTTTAGTTCAGGTGCCTCCATCGTTGTATTGCCGAAATTTGAGCCACAGTTGTGTCTCACTGCCATGTTGGATTGCGGAGTAACAACAGCATGCATGGTCCCCTCGATGATAAATTTGCTATTGGATGTGATTGAGCAAAACGATGCAAAACTGCTGAAGTTGCGAAAGATTGTCTATGGGGGGGGCCCCATATCCGAAGCGCTACTTATGCGGGGCATCAGTGTGCTTGGGTGCGATTTTGCCCAGATATATGGCTTGAGTGAGACGGGAAATACCGCAGTTTGTTTAGATCCGGACAGCCATCTCTCTGAACCTTCACTGCTGACTGCCGCGGGTAGACCTTATCCAGGGGTTAAATTAAAGATTATTGATACAGATGGTAAGGTGTTGCCAATGGGTGAGGTTGGTGAAGTCTGTATCAAGACACCTGCTCGTATGATCGAGTATTGGGGGTTGCCCGATGCAACTTCAGCGACTCTGCAAGATGGATGGATCCATACGGGTGATGCCGGCTATCTTAACGAAAGTGGTTATCTGTTTATATGTGATCGAATCAAGGACGTAATAGTCACTGGTGGAGAAAAAATATTCCCTGCAGAGGTAGAAAATGTTGTTTCATCTTTCTCTACCGTTCACGAGTGCGCAGTAATTGGTATTCCTAACGAAGTATGGGGGGAAGTGCCGATCTGCCTAGTTGTACCTAAGCCAGAATCCGCAGTCAATATTACAGACCTCTTCAAGTTTCTCGAGTCCCGATTAGCCGCATATAAAAAACCAACGCAAATTCATTGCGTGGATAGTCTCCCCCGTAACCCGAGCGGAAAACTGCTTCGACGGGCGTTGCGAGATGCTTTTTGGACTGGCCGTAAACGCAATGTTTGACATTCTTTGACTTATAAGAACAGGAGTTTCTTGATATGTACACACCGCCATTTACTTTGCCTCGAGTTGCACTTTTGAAATATTGGCTTGGATTCGGATATCTTTCTCGGTACGGGAAACTGGCCAGTGGTATAGCAGAGGAGCATAATTTCAAACCATCAATTGGACTTGATCTTTTCCGCAGTGGAGAAGAAGCATTACTTGAGTATTGTGAAAAAAATTTACCTGAGCATGTTAGTGACATACCGATTCATAAGATTGAAGCGAAAGATGCCACACCAGAAATAATGAATAAATTTCGTGAGCGCCAGTTACCGGTTCTGATCAAGGGTGGAGCACTCCAATGGAGGGCGTTTAAGGAGTTCGATCTAGATTTCTTCGAGAAGAACTATGGTGATGTAGATGTGCCTGTTCATGCGGAGCCGAATGAAATATACCCAGATAATGGAAAGCCTGTACCATTAAAGAATTTTTATCAAATGGACTATGTTCCGATTCGTGATTTGGTCAAGTCTGTAGTTACAGATGAGCGATATAGCGCGAAAGCGATTGAGGATATCACGCACGAAAACGGGGGGTCGATGATAAAGGATTATTGTGATTTGGCTCAAATCCACAGTTACGCTGGATTGGCCGAATACAAAAATAAATGGTATTTCAAAAGAACCCCTGTGGGATATGTTGTGTCCAAGCAATTGTTTATTCAATCACAAAGATCACATACCCTGTGGCATACCGAGCCTGGCTATAATTATTTTGTAGCCATTGAAGGCATTAAGAACTGGCGTGTCACTTCGCCGTACTATAGTCCGGGATTATATACCGTCATTAAGGATAACGCCACTTATCATGTATCTAGGGTTGATGGGCGTGAACAGAATGATGTGATAGCCAGAAGAGGCTTCCCTCTCTACCAATATATGCCGAAATACAGCATTACTGTTGAGCCAGGTGATATATTGATGCTCCCCCCTTGGTGGTGGCATACGGTTTCTAATCAGCCGGGCTCGCACTCTATCTCTCTGACCTTCCGTACCGTGGCTGAGCCAAGGTTGCATGCGCCTATGCTTGACTATCTAAAGTGGGGAGATCGCAACGCTAAGGAAATTCGGCGAAAAGTCCTGCAGCATGGCCGTCTCTTTGACGAGGATATTGCCGCTTCACTGTATGCGTTTGCTGATCCTAAAAACGATATACGTTCGCAAAAGAAGTAAAGTAAGAAATGTCTGGTGATTGTTGTCATGTTATGACAAAAGAGTTGGCCAAAGTGTTTTGATCCATTGGCATAAGTCAGCATGAGTGAAGATTGATGATGACTCAACAGACAATTTTACGGTATGCATCTATTAAGAGTCGTATTTTCATTATGGTTCAAATTTTACAAAGATGTTTTAATTCATATACTGGTGCAGTGCTTCTTGACGATCCGGCTCTTGGATGAATGATTGATGAATATAATGTTGTGCGTGGGTTAATTTTCCCAGAGAAATTCTCTTTCATGAATTGTCTTGGTGCCTCATTAATAATGAAGCACCTTGTATGCTTGGAGGTGCTTGCGCTTGATTATATTGTCCGTACTTTCTTGTGATGGTTATATTTTAGTGTAAAATTTATGAAATATCTTGTTTTTTTGGCGATTTTAAATCAACTTAATATTAAGTGCGTGGTTGCGCCAGTGGCTGTGAAAGAATACTTTATTCCAGTGTTGGATTTATGTTTTATGCAGATTAAGGTCGATGTTATTGCAAGAATTTTTTTCCGTGCAGCATGAAGTAAGTGCTCACTTACTAAGCGGTCCTGTATACTTTTTATTTTGTTGCCGTGGTTGGTTTAAGTGCTGATAATTCTTACTATGTCTGGTATTTGGTTTTATGGTATCTTTATATGAAGATTATGCTTTGAATAATGCTTGTCTTCTTGTAATTTACTTGCTCCGTGCTTTGTTTGACTTGGTGGTTTTGGGCGGGGTTATTTAGCGGGGTTGATTTTTTCTCTAATAATTTTCTGAAAATCATGTCTGTTAAATACCGCGCTACATTGTTTGCTTAAGTGTTTATTTGTTGATTGTGTCGCCATTTTATTCGCTGCGCGGAGTACTCCTTTAAGAGAATAGTGATTACCTTAATAAAACTATGAAATTGAATTTTGATAGCTGCTGGACTAAACAATGACCACTGAGACTGATATGTTACGAGTAATGCCGCCTGAGATAGCATCAAGGTTGATATTTGACTCGTTTAGAAGACCGTTGCGCGTTGCTATGCAGGATACTGACCATAGTGTCATGGAACGTGCAGAACGGATAACACTTAATGTTGATGGGAAGTCAGTGGCAGTTTACAAATGGGGGCGAGCGGGTCCTTTGGTTGTGTGCATACATGGCTGGAGTGCACGTGCTTCAAATTTTTGTGCATTCGTAGATCCATTGATGAAAGCGGGATATCGCGTTATTGCATTTGATAATCCTGGTCACGGTGAGTCGGGTGGTTCCACAACCACCCCTGTCGATGTTAGTCGAATTCTGCTCGAGTTACAGGCTCGTTTTGGCTCACCTGATGTCGTATTAACCCACTCTCTTGGAGCACTTTATGCTTTTTATGCGCTTAACCATGGTGTCTGTGCCTCTCATCTAGTTACCATTGCGGGCGTCTGTGATTTCTCATACTTGGTGACACGATATGCATCATCGATGGATTTGCCCGGTGAAACAATTGACTTGTTAAGGCAGCATATTGAATCCATGTTTGAGAGAGATTCCATATGGGAGGAGTTTTCAGCGCATAACAATCTTTCAGGATTCGGAGGGCGTGCAACCCTAATCCACGATGAATATGATGACTATGTTGAGCTCTCCCAATCAAATAAGATTCATGATGCCCTTGGTGATAGGGGCGCGCTACATATAACGAGAGGTTTGGGCCATCGCCGTATACTGGCAGACCAAGCCGTAATTGAGCAAATCATGAAGGAAATAGGTGGAGCAGATGTATATTATCCCTGATTAGATACCAGCAATGGTTTCTAATTATTAATTAATTCTGCCTTATAGGAGATGCGGTATCGGATCGAATGCTGCCTTGAATTTACGATTAGATAGTTGAATATATCGAACACATCAGGGGAATAACGGCAGTAGCACATCGTTGCGCGTATGCTTCTGCGCACCGCATCATCTATTTATTACCAAGCGTTTACTCATGCTGTGTGGTGAGGCTTTCTATCTATTGATGGATTACCCGGATTGTTCAGATGATTGCCAGAGTGTGTATCACACTTTTTACACCGACCTGAACCCAGAATCGTACCTGAATTGATTGGATGGTTTTGGTTAGTTTGCTGTCACTTGTCGGTTTCATTATGAGTAGGCCTCGATTTTTATGTAATTCTGTTACTTCAAATTGAATAAAGTCGATAAAACAGTCAAACTTATGGTGGATGGCCTTATATCCAGCTTCTTTTGCAGAAAAGATGAGTGACCCTATTAGGTAATTATCACTGTTACCTAGCCAGTTTTGCTTTTCAAATTGCGTACAACACTTGGACATGATGCATTCAAGAGTGAAATCGCTGTCAGTGATCCATTCACTGTCTATCCCAACACCGCTGCATGAGCTTGACCGCACTGCAAAAGCATAGGCAAAACCATCGGTATGTGTGATCGAACCATGCAGACCTGGCGGCCATATTGGCTCACCCTTATATGTGCGACCAACCTGTATGCTCGAATGTCCAAGTTCTGAAGCCACTCGTTCGGCACACAATCTTCCACCCACGAATTCGAGTTGGCGCTTGCGCACTGCCCTTGAAGGAACTGTCGGGTGTATCTCTGTAAGATTTACCTGTTTGAGTATGTGATCAAGCTGCGAAAGAGATATGCCAATGCTTGTTCCTCCATCGAGTTTATGCTGCGGCGGCAGCCAAACACTTTCTAGGGGGTATTTGATTGAAGGAAGTGTGCCGAGTAGTGCCTCGGTCATGTTGGAAAAGTTGCGTGACGGGGATGTTCTATTCATAGAATCAGACTCTGATATCCAAATTCAATGCAACATAATTTGCATTACTGGGTTGATCTCTTGTTTCTATTCAATTGCTTTTCTTATGTTGTCAATATTGGAGCAGGAGCTTAACCAAAGTACCGAATTGTGATAATAATGTTACCAGGTGGTTGTTACGACAGGCTGCGAAGTATTATGGTATATGTTGTCATTTGGAGGCTGATTGTGGGGGGAGGGGTAAAATCTGTACATGCTTTGTTATTGAGTTGGTGGGTTTCATGTTAGTAGATCCCAGAATCATAATTATGTATTCTAATCTCAATTGCTTTACCTTATTGTCTGTTGCCGTTTGTTGTTATTTAAGACTTAATTTTAGTCAAGAAGACCTAACATTGCGGCTCTAACAGTCGCAGAGGTTTTGTTGATGCAATTTAGTTTTTGCATTGAGTTTGCAATATGAAAGTTTACTGTCCTTTCAGTAATATTCATTATTGTTGAGGTCTCTCCAGATGTCTTGCCCGCTGCGGTCCATCTGAGCACGTCCTTTTCTCTCATGGTAAGCGTGATCATTGTCTCCGGCATTTTCTTGGTTGTAATAATTTCACTCATGCAATGATGTGAAATTTGTGTTAGCCAGGTTAGTCGATATTGAAGTTCCTTTAGTTCTAATTCAGATATGGGTTCATGGCCACGAGTTAGTGTAAGCAGGCCTCTTCTTCCTACTTGGTCTGCAGATGCTTGAGACCATCCATATTTCAAGTTATGAGAGTAGGCGTCCTCCCAAAAATTTTTATTTTCAGTTATCTTATTGCTGGACCAAACCACGGGCATGAGTGACTTGTTTCCATGCTTTACTACTGGGTCTATGGATATATAATTTTCATCTGTGTAACGTCTCTTCCAATTTTGAGAGTAGTTGTTCATCATGACAACTTTTTGATTTGTGATATTTAAATTTAAACGTAATCCATAGGCTGCATTTTCAAATCCTAGTGCTAGGGCTTCGTCTTCTATTTTCTTGAATGCTGACTCTTCGTTTTCAGCAGATTGTATCTGAGATACAAGGTCTCCTTGCCACAATTCCAATGTTCTTCTCCTTCCTCTGGATCGGGTCCGAAATCCACCCTGTCAGCTTTAACACTTTCTATGTGTATAGTGGTGATGTAGTGTTGTCACATTCATTTTTATCATGAGCCATGCACAATTCTAGACCAGAATATCTTAAAGAAGTTCTGAATGTTTCTCACGGCGGTTATGTTCGCATGTCGCGGAGTGCGTTCATGGAACTCCCTTTATCCCACTTTATTTCTGGTCTTGATGAGGATCCAGCATGTTGTTCAGCTAATTTGCCTGATGAATCTACGATTTCTGGATATACAGAGTGGCTTTCTGTGTGTGTGCCGATAATAACCGTGGGATGGGATTGGCGTTTGATTGTCCTCTCTGGTCGCCCACGCTATGTGCGTGACAGTTTACCTCGGTCAAATGTCATGATCATTGATGCCGAGACTGGGCTAGATTTTGGCGACACAATTACCACCGAGATTATTGCGCATCGTCTTGATCGTTCTCATTGGGAGGAGGACGTACTTGCTCATATTGTTGATCGATATGCGGGTCATGTCTTCGGTTCTTGATTCTTTATGTTTTATGAAATCTTCGTTTAACTCAGTGGTTTGATCCCGGCGAGAGGATGGCATTTCTGTCCTCTGCTTGGCCAAGCTACCAATTATGGTGATGCGCTGTAACTGTCTGTTCTGACAGTTGATGGGAGTACTCATCAAGGCCCTAATACCCCTAGTATTTCAGTTGGGTATGAGGATGTTATGCGGATTGAATATGGAAGTAAAACCAGTCTCCCTTTTGGTTTGTTTGAAGATTTAAGCTATTATCGTAATGATGTTTTTGTCAGGCTTCTTGGTTGGGATTTGGACACCCCATATGGTGTGGAACTTGATCAGTTTGACCGGCCAGATACAGTTTATGTTGTTGCGAAGAATGATGAGGGCAGGATCAATGGGTGTGCTCGTCTATTGCCTACAACTTCACCATACCTGCTTGGTGAGGTGTTTCCTGAACTTTTAAACGGGCTATGCCCACCTTCTTCTCCAGACGTGTGGGAGCTTTCGCGCTTTGCGGCTGTAGACGTATCTGCTGAACCTACGTCAGCTAGGGGGCAGCTTTCCTCGCCAATTGCCATTACTTTACTTAGAAGCTCGTTGCAGACGGCAGCAACTTTGGGTGCTAAATCTGTGATAACTGTCTCGCCCATCGGGATTGAACGACTTCTTCGTCATGCCGGATTCCAAGCTCACCGTGCAGGTCCCCCTATGGTTGTGGGTGGCCACCCCATTTTTGCTTGCTGGATTGATATCGCGCCCTCTCTCACTTAACTTGGATATGAATCCTCTAGACACATTCCTGCTGTTCGTGGTGGCGCCGCTCTATTCTACAGGCGACATCAATTCGTTAGAGCCATGACGACGTCAGGTGTTTTAAGGCGCATTTCTGTTGGCAGTGCGAATTCTAGTTGTTGGAGCCACGTTTGAAGTGCCTAACAACTCGCTCAGCCCGATAGCCCACCCGTTGCGCGGGCAGGTTCCTTCTTTGGCGAGAGCTCTGGTTGCGAGGGGCGCGTTGGGTTATACGGAGCATGGCATGACCAAGCTGATCATCACCCCCGCTGTCTCTTTCGTGCCTCACGGCTACTGGCAATGGTTGCGAGCTTGGGGCTGCAATTTATTCATTAATGACAGAGAGCAGCAGTAGAACTGAAAACGGCCTTTTTCGTTGGAATTTATCAGGACATTAGTAAACGAAAAAAACCGCGCCTTTGGGCGGTCAGTTTGAGGACGGCTTACACCGACCGACGACACCACTAGTCAAGATAAGCGGGGAGCGCGATGCTCTCACTGCACATCCGTCTCGTTGTTAAATTGTCGACGCAGCCTATCCACTACTCGCTTTGCCCTATGCCGCTGTATGGATCGGATTGGGTGCAAAATCGGTTCTGTGCAGGACTTAATTGCACTGATTATCCTTTGCTTCTGAAGTCTCCAGCGAAGAATCTCTGCCTCCGCAAGCTTTTCATCCATGGACTTCAAAAACTCTGATGTCTCGATTGACAATTTTATCAGCAATTCTTCACCAGCATGAAAAGCGAGCCTCTCTCTAATAAGCAATAGAAACCAATCAGATGCACGGAAAAAGCTGAAATAGACGGCAGGGGTAACGACCAATAAGATGATGGCGAGCACCGTAAGTAATTCTGACGATATTGGCTCGGCTGGCGCTAGAGCCGATTGCAATAAATAGTAAAATGATGCGCCTCCAGATAATACGGCGAGAGCAACACAAAGGATGAAATAGGTGTTGAATAGGCGGTACCCACGCATTGTTCGAAACAGATATTTAGTCAGGTGCTTCTGCTTTACGTCGAATGATATGTCGGGGTTGTGATCCTTCAGTTTTTGAGTGAAGTCAACGACCAGTTGAGCCCTCACAGAAAAATAATGGTTCAACAGTATCCCAAATACAGCATTGACGCCCAAGGCCAATTGAAAGATGCTGCTTGTGTATTGAAGCTGAGTGCTCACTACTTGCGCCTTAATTCTTGTGCATGTGTGAACCGCGAATAACGAAGTTTTTTGTGGTTCCACTTGATGGAATTGTTATGAGTGGCTTTGTCTATTTCGTCGTATAAATCCATAGCCGTTTTCTTGGCGTACCACGCTACGAGGAGTGGAGAGAAATACAACCCTGCAAACAGCCAAATCTCCCCCCATGGAGGTACTTTTGCGACGTCAAATGGCTCCTTCCCAAGAGCGATTGCTGAAACGAATACTGATAATGGAAATACCAAAACACTAATGAACACTGCACTAGTAATTGAGTTCGCGACAGCCATATTACCGTCCGCAAATTTCTCTTTAGCTTTTAAAGATCGTTCAGATATCCCCACTTGAAATAACTCCTTACACCAAGCTCAGTCGAAGAAGTTCGACATCGATAACAAATACATATTCACAGATGCTTGTGCTGAAATCCAGAAACCACACTATGGCACCTTCGAACCATCATCAAAAAAAATGAGGGTGCTTTGGGAACACTTTGTGTCTTATCCAAGCTTTGCCACCAGATCCTCCGCACGGAGGTGGGTATATCGCGAGAGCATGGTAATTGTTTTATGGCCAGTAATTTGCGCAACCTCCATCATTTCAAGATTCCCAGTCTCAAAAAAACGACTCGTAGCCTCGTGACGTAAGTCATGGAATTTCAGGTTATTCAGAAAGTGATCATCAGGTTGCGCATTGGCAGATATGCAATCTTCGATATACACATTGCGAGCTTGAGTCACCGAACGAGAAAACGCTCGAATTAAACCGTCTTGAGTGACACTAAAAAGCCTACCACCATGCAAGGGGAGGGGCATTGTATCGAGTATGCCCATAGCCGCTCTGGACAGCGGCACCACCCGGGGTTCGTTGTTTTTAGTGTCTTTCAGATAAGCAGTCTGCTTTTCTCTGTCAATGTCCTGAGTGCGCAAACTAAGAATTTCACTTTGCCGCATGGCGGTTTCAATTGCGAACAGGACCGCCGGGACAACATATTCGTTCCGTGATTTCCTCAGCTCAACTAACAGTCGATCAAGTTCACCGGCTTCAAGCCGACGATCACGCTTACGGGAGGCTGAGGGCATTGCGATTGATCGGACGGGATTCAACAATCCCTCCATTTGCCATTCGGTGCGTGCGATGGTGAACACATGGGAGATGAGAGCAAGATCAAGTCTGATCGTGGAATCAGAAATGCCTTCTTTCCGGCGGTCATCCCTGAATCTGGCAAAATCGGCACCACGAAAAGAGGCCAGCATCCGACTTGAAAGAGGGTGGGTCAGCCAGAAATTAATCCGCACTCCCTCACGATGCGCGCTCTTCTTCCTGCTTGTGACCTCTTTACGGTAACGTTCCAGCGCTTCCGCCAACGAGGTGCTCTCTGCCTCAACCCTGCTGAAGAATACACCTCGATCCATTTCAGACTCGATGAGCCGAGCCCACGCATCAGCCTCTTTGCGCGTGAAGAAGGTTTTGCATTGGGTCGGATGCCCCTTACGGCGGATTTGAACCCGCCATTGGTAATCACCACGTTTCTGAATGTATGCCATTTCGGTACCACGCTGTTAAGCCAATTGCACCATCATTGCACCATAAACCCCAATTTACTCCAAATAACCGCATTCTGGCGCGGTTTATCAAGAGGCTTAAAATCTCTCGAAGGAAACTTCGTGCCGGTTCGATTCCGGCCCCGAGCACCATGTGACTGTTTTATGGCTTCCATTAAGATTCTTAAAACTTTATTAAACCCGCATTCTGTAATGGTTTGCGGGTTTTTTACGCCTGCAATATCCAGAAATACTCTTTTACAGATAGTGGTTCTTGGCGGTAATTTTGACGGTATTGCCCCTATTTTTAGCCGGTCCAAAAAATAGGCTTTACGCGGCCATTAGTGGCGGCTTGCTGACATTCGCTTTATGTGGGTGACGATGATCTCTTTGAGCACGTCACAACTGAACTCATTAAAGTACCCCCTGTGTCCGAATAGTTGTCGCCTCTACTGAGTGAGTAAGAACCAGAGTCAGCGGGCAAAAAGAGGCGAAAATGCCCTGCTGTTCCGAAGAGCGTAAAGCGGCGGTGATGTGCAAGCTGTTGCCATGACGACGACCGGCGGGAAGCTCGAAAAACCAGTCATTCCCGCGTAGGCGGGAATCCAGCGCCTTGATTTTTCTGGGTTCCCGCTTTCGCGGTAAAGACGAATCACGGGTATTTCGAAGTGCCCCGGCATCAAAGCAATTCTTGGTTTAATTCAAGACGGTGAGTTCACCGGATTAGGGTTCGGTTTTTTTGCCAGCCTCGTGCAGCATAAGGTTTCGATACTAAAACCGGATGGGACGCACATAAGCATTCTTGCCCGCATAGCTTGCTGCTGCGCCAAGTGCTTCTTCGATGCGCATGAGCTGGTTGTATTTTTCAACGCGTTCCCCGCGTGCGGGTGCGCCGGTTTTGAGATGGCCGGTATCGAGGGCGACCGTCATGTCGGCGATGAAACTGTCGATGGTTTCCCCCGACCGGTGCGAGACAAACGCGCCCCAACCATGATCCCGCGCCAGACGCGTCGCAGCGATGGTCTCGGTGAGGGTGCCGATCTGATTGAGCTTGATCAATACCGCATTGGCTATATCTTCTTCAATCCCCTTGGCAATAATGGCCGGATTGGTACAGAAAATATCATCCCCAACCAGTTCGATTTGCCCCCCAATCGCCTGATTGAGTTGCTTCCAGCCTGACCAGTCATTTTCGGCCATGCCATCTTCAAGCAGGGCGATGGGGTAGTCTGTGATCAAGCGCGTGTAGTACTCAACCATCTGCGCCGGATCAAGCGTACGATTCTCCGCGCGCAAGTGGTATTGACCGTCCTTGAAAAACTCGCTGGAGGCAGGATCAATGGCGATGCCAACATCCGCACCCGGTCGCAATCCGGCGGTTGATATGGCCTCAAGGATTAGTTCGATTGGCGCCTTGTTGCTGGATACGTGCGGGGCAAAACCACCTTCGTCGCCAACACCAACCGATAACCCTTTCTTTTGTAATAACGATTGCAGGGCATGATAAATCTCTGAGCCCCATTCAACCGCTTCGCGCAATGTATTCGCGCCGTAAGGTGCAATCATGAACTCCTGAAAATCGGCGCCCTGCCAATGCGCATGAACACCTCCATTCATGATGTTCATGTGCGGCACGGGCAGGCGCGTAGCACCGGGACCGCCAAGATATTGAAAGAGCGGCAAACCCGATGCCATGGCCGCTGCTCGCGCCACGGCCAGAGAGACACCCAGGATGGCATTGGCACCCAGTTTTGATTTGTTTTCAGTGCCATCGAGCTCGATCATCATCGCATCAATGGCTGCCTGGTGACGCGCATCCTGCCCGATCAACACAGGGGCGATGGTCTCGTGGACTTGTTTAATGGCGTTTTTGACGCCCTTGCCGCCAAAACGTGCGGGGTCACCATCACGCAGTTCAGCCGCTTCTCTTTGACCGGTCGAGGCACCCGATGGTACCGCTGCCCGTGCGGTCAGCCCGTCGGCAAGACGACACTCAACCTCGATGGTTGGATTCCCGCGTGAATCCAGAATCTCGCGGGCATGGAGTTGGTTAATTGTGAACGTCATTTTTCATCTCTCCGTCAGGTTTTTGGTTAGGGTGATCAGGGCAGGGGGGTGAATTTTTTTCTTTTGCGTCCGTTCAGAGGCAACTGGTCTTCAGGTGCGGGGCTTTCGTAGGTCGGCATGGGGGTGCAGGGGGGTGTTCAAATTGCCAAGAAAACTGCGATGACGAGGTGAAGAGCGGTTGAAGCGGTTGTATACCGCAAGCTTTGCCCAGTCTTCGATGAATATCCACACGATGCAGTAAGCCCAGATCAGTGCCACGTCGCTCCAGCCGATCGGCGTGATGAGGCCGAATGGGAAAAGCACGAACAGCGTTGCCAGCACCTTGGTGAGGATGGCCGACCACAGCAGCAGCGGCGACGGGAACGGCCGACTCCAGAACGGTTTGTGGGTGCGGGCGACGAACAGCGTGAGGTGTCCGGCGACGGCCAGCTTGAGAAAGATAAAGGTCTGGATCTGGTCTATCGATAGGTGCATCCATTCCTTGGCGATCCAGAGCAGACCGAAGGTTTCCACAACCCCGATCAGGCCGAGCACCGTCGAAACGGTGAGCACACGGTGCATGTTCCAGCGCACCGGCTTGGGATCGAGCCAGGTATTGTCGTAGGCGATAGCCATGATCGGTAGGTCGTTGAAGAAGGCCAGCAGGATGATCATGATCGCGGTGATCGGGTAGAAGTCGAACACGATCATCGCCAGCACGACGAAGAACA
This sequence comes from Halothiobacillus neapolitanus c2, assembly GCF_000024765.1. Taxonomy (GTDB): domain Bacteria; phylum Pseudomonadota; class Gammaproteobacteria; order Halothiobacillales; family Halothiobacillaceae; genus Halothiobacillus; species Halothiobacillus neapolitanus. Next base: position 1,047,016 of record NC_013422.1, read on the forward strand.
TGATGCGGATGGTTTCGACGATGCGGTAGATCGCATACGAGTTCATGCGCTCGAAGATGCGCCGGGCTTCCTCGACCGCGCTGATGATGGTGGACAGCCCCGGTGCAGTCAGGATCAGGTCGGCGGCAGCCCGCGCGGCGTCGGTGGCACCCGAGACGGCAATGCCGACGTCAGCCTGCTTGAGCGCGGGGGCATCGTTGACGCCGTCGCCGGTCATGGCGACTAGGTGGCCGCGATCCTGCAATGTCTTGACGATGCCGTATTTGTGCTGCGGGAAGACCTGGGCAAAGCCGTCCGCCTTGTCGATGCGTTCGGCAGCATCCGGCGGAGCATTGGCGCTATCGCCGTCAAATAGTTCGGTAGCGGGCTGGATGTTCTTGCCCATGCCGAGTTGACCGGCGATCTCGCAGGCGATGGCGACATTGTCGCCGGTGACCATCTTGACCTCAATGCCGTGTTCAATGGCATGCCGGATAGTCTGGGCGGAGTCCTCGCGCGGTGGGTCGAACAACGGCAGGATGCCGAGGAAGGTCCAGGTTTTGCCCTCGTCGTCCGAGCGCGCCACGCCCAACGTGCGATAACCCTTGGCGGCAAAATCATCGACCAATTGATTGGCGCGCGTTGCTTCATCGCCGCCCAGCTTGGACAGTTCAATGATGACCTGCGGTGCGCCTTTGGTTGTGCGGAACGTTTTGCCGTCGGTTCCCTTGATTTGTCCTTCGGTGCGTTTGCTGACCGGGTCGAAGGGCGTGAAACCGGTCTGTATGTAGCCATCCAGCGCCTTGGCGTCGCTCAGGCCGCCGATCACGGCCAGATCGATGGCGTCCTTGTCTTCGGCCTTGGAGGCCAGCGCGGCAGCGAGGATCAGCGCTTGGGCGTCGGTAGCCTGGAACACCGCGGGCTCACCGAGCGTGAGCTTGTTTTGGGTCAGTGTGCCGGTCTTGTCCGAGCAAAGGATGTCCACGCCGGCCATTTCCTCGATCGATTGCAATCGCGAGACGATGGCTTTCTTTTTCGACAGGGCCAGTGCGCCGACCGCCATGGTCACCGACAATACCGCCGGCATGGCGACCGGGATGGAGGCGACGGTGAGGATCAGCGCGAACTGTACCAGGTCGAGCAGCGGCGCATGGCGGAACAGTTGCACGATGATCAGCACGGCCACCAGCGCCAGACTCAAATAAATGAGGTAATCGCCGATGGCCAGCACAGCCTTCTGGAAGTGCGAGACGGCACCGGCATCTTCCACCAGTTTGGCTGTTTTGCCGAAGAAGGTGTCGCCCCCGGTAGCGGTGACCACAGCGATCATCTCGCCCTGTTTGGCCACCGAGCCGGAATAGGCAACCTCACCGGGTTTCTTATTTACTGGCAGCGATTCGCCGGTGAGCGCGGACTGATCCACCGCCAGATATTCGCCCTCAACCAGCTTGGTGTCGGCTGGGATGATGTCGCCCAGCCGCAGGCGGATGACGTCGCCTGGCACCAGTTCGGCGGCATCCACTTCTTGCCATTGGCCATCGCGCAGCACGCGCGCCTTGAGTGCGAGCTGGCTCTTGAGTGCATCCAGGGCGTTGGCGGCCTTAAACTCCTGCCAGAAGCCGATCACCGCATTGAAGATCAGCAGGGCGAGGATGATGATGAAGTCATCCCAGTGTTGAACCAGAGCGGAGAGAATGGCGGCGATCTCGATCATCCACGGGATCGGCCCCCAGAAATAGCTTAAAAAACGTTGTAGCGGGCTGACTTTTTTCTCTTCCAGCGCGTTGCGACCGAACTGTGCCAACCGTTGCTGTGCTTCAGCTGTGGCGAGTCCCTGAGGTGAGCTGCCAAGTTGCTTGAACACATCGTCTATGCCCAATTTTTCGACCTGTTGGCTATCAATGCTCTTGATCATTGTGGACTCCTTGCCCTTTTGGCAGTGTTGCTCGGGAAGCGATCTGCATGTCCATGATTGTCAGGGTGCGATCATCCCGTTATCGAGATAGGCTTCGGCGTAGGTAAATACAATGTCGGGATTCGGGCAGATCAGCGCATGATCCTTGTCGGCGTAATCCAGCCGTTCGAGCAAATCCTTAATCACATTGAGCCGCGCATGCTTCTTGTCGTTTGCGCGCACCACGGTCCAAGGCGTCAGCGCGCTGTGCGTGCGTGCAAACATCTCGTTGCGCGCTGCGCTGTAGTCATCCCAGTGTTTTTGCGCCACGGCATCAATCGGACTCATTTTCCACAGCTTGAGCGGATCGGTGCGGCGGGCGGCGAGGCGTTTTTTCTGCTCATCCTTGCTGATATCGAGGTAGTACTTGAACAGGCTAATGCCGGAGCGGATCAGCATTTGCTCGAAGGCCGGCACGGTCTCCATGAATTCCTCGTACTCGGCATCGGTGCAGAATCCCATCACCCGCTCGACACCGGCGCGGTTGTACCAACTGCGGTTGAACAGCACCATTTCCTCGGCCGATGGCAAGTGCGGCACATAGCGCTGAAAGTACCAGCTTGTGCGGTCGCGTTCGGACGGTTTTCCCAGCGCCACTACGCGCGTTTCGCGTGGCGAGAGGTGCTGGATGATGCGCTTGATGGTGCCGTCCTTACCGCCACTATCCCGCCCTTCAAGGAGGACCAGAATACGTTCGCCTTGAGCGATGAAATGCTTTTGCAGTTTGACCAGCTCGACCTGCAGACCATGCAATTCATGCTCATAGGCTTTTTTGGTCGGTGTTTTTGGGTGTGCCGCGGATGGTGTGTGATGTGCCATGGAGTGCTTCTCTGCGGTGGTCGTCGTGGCAAAACACCGCGATGAGTTAAATTATGAGTGCTGACTGTGTTTCAAGTTCATGCCTATTTATGAGGTATAACATTTAAAAGTGTCCCTTATATGCATTGGCGTGTATTTAATATACCCATGAGAAGCTCGAAAAACCCGTCATTCCCGCGTAGGCGGGAATCCAACGCATTGATTTTTCTGGGTTCCCGGTTTCGCGGGAACGACGAATCACGGGTGTTTCGAAGTGCCCCCATAACAAAATGACAGGGTAGTAACCTGAGTTACATGTTTTGGAATAATTCAGCATGACTCGGTACCAGAGAGGATTTCTACCCGGTTAGTGGAGCCCGGATAGCCGCGTGAAGGCCCTTGGGTGAAAATAAGTGGCCCCGTGGAAAGTTTGTTCGCTTGCAGCCACTCACAGGCAATATCCTGCCAGTCGCGTGTGTCGTCGGTGCTATACACGAGGTGCACACCGTAGCTGAACAGCAGCCGCTGGCAGGTGGTGTGATGATTCGACAGAGCGACGATCCATGATGGAAGGTGAAAACGGGCGATGCGTCGCGTGGTGGCGCCGGTTTCGGTGGGGGTGTATACAAACGGCTCGTGCAGGTGCCGGACTGTAGTGAAGACGTTGAGTAAAACGATGTCCTCGAGACTCGGCTGTGCGCCGCGCCGTGTGATCGATGGTAATTCTGGCGGCTGTTCGCATCTTGCGGCTTCGGCTTGTCGCGCTATGCGCCCGAGCATTTTGACCGCCTCCACGGGGTAGCTGCCAACGTGTTCGGTAACGCAAAAATGACCACAGCCCTGCTCGATCGCATCACCCACCACTGCGACATCCTTGAGACCGGCAACGACTCCTACTGCTTCAAATAGCGCAAGAAATCAGCCTGATACCCTGGTCAAAATTGGACTCTGTTGGGTGGTCAATTTTCGACGCTGTTTGACACCGCTAGAGAGCATTAGGTGTTTTTAGAGATGATTAGATGCCATCTGTCCCGCTTGCTAGGCGAGAAGAAATTGAAAATTTCAGACGTGTCAAGGGATACAAATATAAATAGAGGCGCGCTTACGCGGCTTTATTACGAAACGTATGAGCGTGTAGACAAGAGCGTGATTGATCAGCTTTGCGAGTACTTGGACTGCAATGTTGCCGACCTTTTTGAATATGTTGTTGATGAGTAAAAAGAGGATGTGCTCAAGCGAGGGCAGGGGTCTTATTCCAAAGGTAAGTGTTTTTCCATTAGAAAACGTCAGTCACTAAGTGGTCACCGTTTGGTCACCAAGTGAAAAGCACAAACAGTGAAGCGGTGTCAGAACTGGTGCGCCCGACTGGATTCGAACCAGTGACCCCAGCCTTCGGAGGGCTGTACTCTATCCATCTGAGCTACGGGCGCAATTTTTTGTTTGCGCATATTACCCGCTCGGTGCATCGCTGTCCACACAAAAAGCTTTGAGTTATCAATTGGAAATTTTTGTAGATTGCTGATAATAAAGAATTAATTTCTTAATTGGATGTTGCGGCATGCTAACTGGCAACAGTAATCTTTCTTCTGAAACTGTTGAAAACATGAAATCGGGATATGGCTCAGTCTGACTTATTCGACTCCATTGAGCTGTTCTACATCCCCAAATGCATCGTAGACTCAACAAGCAGGATCTGACGTTTTTTAGCCTTCTACAAATGTCCGTGAAAACGGGGTGATTCCCCTCTCAATGTTCATCAAACGATAAGTTGGTGTATGTTCAAATCAATGACCCAGACCACCTCGGCTGTTTCGATTTGTGCCATCGCCAGTTTTGCTTCCGCGGCTCATGCTCCCGCTTCCATAACGATACTGGTGCGTGTATTGACTTTGATTTCCACTACCCACACCTCGAGGCTGTTGGTTCATCATTTTTGATTGGTTTTTATTTTGGTTATTCAGTCGCTCGAAATCGGCAGATGTCGGAGCCTTACGCTGCTGGGACTGAATCTGTTGCTGGTTCATGGATTGCAGGGTGGATTGGGGGGGAGTCAGTGTATCGGCCCATGTTTGGGATGAGATAGCGGCGATGCCTATCAGAACACTGCCGATTAATGTTGTTTTGGTGGCGCGCATCATGTTTCTCCTCGGTTGATGAATAGCGCCATTGTGCCGCCAAGTCATTGCGAGGCTGTTGCCTAACTGTTACCAACTGTTACCAAAGGATTCAGTTTCTTTCGGCGGAAATACCTTTACGTTTCAGATGGGTATGCCATCTTTGCCAATCCGGCATGAATTGGTCCATAAGGGCATAAAACCGAGCGTTATGATTGCGTTCGTGGAGATGAACGAGTTCGTGAACCAGAACCATATCGATGCAACCTTTGGGCATATGTATTAGCTCGAGATTCAGCCAGATTCGCCTGTCACGAATATTGCAACTGCCCCAGCGCGTCTTCATTCGTTTGATTCCGATGAAGTTGATATCGACGCCGATTTTTTCGCACCAATACGGCAGACGAGTCGTGAGATAGTCCTGAAGTGTGGCCCTTAACTGTTGGGTGATCGCCTCATGCAGTTGGGTTTCACTCAAGGCATTTGTCCGCGTAAATACCTGTATCGTTCCATTGTCGATCAGCGTTAAATTTTGTTGGGAATTGGTGTGGACACTGATGCGGTGATTCTGATCGAACAGAAGGGTGGTTGAACCGTCTGAAATCGCATCAGAACGGTTTTGAAGGCTTCTTTGCGATTTGATCTGGCTTTGTTTTTGGAGAATCCAGTCCTGCTTTTTCAGTAGAATCTGGTGGATCAGTGGTAAGGCGATATGGTGGGGTGCGCTAACCTGTAACTGTGCATCCGCGCGCCCGATTCGCAGATACACGCCCTTGATCGTCTTGCGAGTAAGCTTGAACTCAATGCCTGTATCAGGCAGGAGTTCGTGGGTGATGACCACCTTGGGCTGCGTCTGCACGCTCGGCGGACGCCATCGACCGAGACCGAACATGCTGGGTTCCTGGCGCCTTAATTACTTGATTTGGCCCTGAGCGTTGGCTCTGGCTCGCTTGAGCAGGAATTCGCTAAGCAGCGCGACCGGCCTGCCGGTGGCACCCTTGTTATCTCCTGTTACCCAAGCCGTACCGGCGATGTCGAGGTGTGCCCAACGGTAGTCCTTGGTGAAGCGGGAGAGGAAGGCGGCGGCTGTCAGTGCTCCGCCTTCGCGACCACCGATATTCGCCATATCGGCAAAGTTGCTCTTGAGCTGTGGTTGATATTCGTCCCATAAGGGCAGTTCCCATACCCGGTCATGGCTGCTTTCACCGGCTTTGGAGATTTCCTGGGCAAGGGCGCGGGTGTTGCTGAATAATCCGCTCGGCACACGGCCCAGCGCAATGACGCAAGCGCCGGTCAGTGTCGCCATGTCGATGACGACATCAGGTTTGAAGCGTTTGGCATAGGTGAGCGCGTCGCAAAGAATCAGCCGGCCTTCGGCATCGGTATTCAACACTTCGATTGTCTGACCGGACATGCTCTTGACAATGTCGCCCGGTTTCAATGCGTTGCCGTCCGGCATGTTTTCTACCGTAGGCACCAGGCCCACGACGTTGATCGGCAGCTTCAGTTCGGCCACGATCGAGATCAATCCGATGACAGCAGCAGCGCCGGCCATGTCGTATTTCATCTGATCCATGTCGAGACCGGGCTTGAGCGAGATGCCGCCGGTGTCGAACGTTACCCCTTTGCCGACCAGTACGATCGGTTCTTCGTCATCACGACCGCCCATGTGCTCCATGATGATGAATTTGGGTGATTCAACACTGCCCTTGGCGACCGCGAGCAGGGCATTCATTCCCAAGGCTTCCATGCGGGACTGATCCAACACTTCAACCGCAAGGTGCGGATGGGTTTCCATCAACTTGCGGGCCTGATCGGCAAGCGCGGTTGGTGTGCAGAGATTCGGTGGGAGGTTGGCCAGGTTCTTGGTCAGGTGAATCCCCGAACTGATTGCCATTGCTTCGCGCACGTGGTTTTCCGCTTCAAGCAGGCCACGGCGACTGGGCGTAATGAAGGTGACTTTCCGCAGTGGGCGGCGTGGTCCCGGTTCCGGGGTCGACTTGAACTGATCGAAGCGGTAAACGGCGGCATCAATGGCAAGCACGCTTTGGCGGAGTATCTGTTCTAATTCGATCCCTTTGATGTCGATTTCGGTCAGGTGACTGACGCATTCTGTCGTGCCACGGTAGTGCAGCGCCTTGACGGCTGCGGTGGTGGCCTTGTTCAAAGCATTCAAGTCGAATTCGCGTTCTTTGCCCAGACCGACCAATAAAACCCGTTCAGCCTGAATATTGGGTACACCGTGGATTAGCAGTGTGTCACCCAGCTCGCCTTCCATATCGCCACGGCGGGTGATCGCACTGAGGTGACCGTCACTGGCTTTGTCGATGGTTTCTGCCGCATCAGATAATTTTCGGGCTTCAAAAACACCGACAATCAGGCAGGAAGATCGCTGTTTTTCCGGTGCACCACTTTTGACTGAAAATTCCAACACAACTGATCTCCTATAATCTAACTGGGTATCTCAAAGATTCTATCAGAATGGGTCGGTGCATCGTGGTATCGTGAACAAAACCCGCAGTAAAACTGTCCCAAACACGCCCTCATTTCATTTTGAGCAGGAAAACGGTCATGAATCCACAACGTGATACAGAAGAAGAGTTCGAGCCGGGAGTGCACAACCCGCATCGCTACGAACCTAAATATGCCAAATCTGGTGTCGGTCAGTTTTCGAAGGTGTTGATCGTGGTGGGGGCCATCATGACTGCCATCGGTGTGATTGGCGGCTTCAGTGCCATGTTCCTGATGAAGGACGGCAGCCACTCGGTGTTTCTCGATCTCTTGATGCTGGCACCGCTTGGTTTTCTGATGGCATTTACCGGCATTACCGGTTGGGTAATCAGCGGCGGCAAGTGATTTTTCTCAGGGCCGTTATGGCTCCACTCCGCGCATCAAGTTGACGATTCGCGCTTGTGGACGTCTTTATTGGGCGGCTAGCGCATCAAGCTCGGTCATATTGAGCCGCCTAGCACCCGGAACGCGCCCGGCTCCCGCAAAGTGTTTACGCCAATAAACATTGTTGAGCTGCGCGAAGGTAACGTGCTCGCCCTTTCTGGGCGCGTGGATGAAGCGATTGTCGCCAATATAAATACCGACGTGATCGATCTTGCGACTGCGGATTTTGAAGAACAGCAGGTCACCAGGCTTTAGTTGCGAGCGTGCAATGCGTTCAGTGAATGCGTATTGGTCGCGGGCAGTGCGCGGCAGTTCGATGTCAGCCTTCTTGTAGACAAAGCTGGTCAGCCCACTGCAGTCAAAACCTTGTTTCTTCGATGTGCCACCCCATTGATAAGCGGTGCCAAGCTGGCTGATCGCCTGCAAGATGGCTTCTGTCGCCGCGGTTCTGACTCCGTTTGGGTCATCGATGGCCTTGATCGGTACCGAAGGAAGTTTCGTGCTCAATGAGCTGTTTTTGAAGCTGTAATTTTCATCTTCGTTTTGGGTCAAAGCATTAAGCCAACCCAGGCCATTGCTCGACTGATTACTATCATCATTCGGGCCATTCGGGAGCGAAGCGCAGCCACCAAGGCCAAAAGCAGCACAAACAATCAATCCCAGTGCGGGCAGCAGATGCTTCCTTGCGTCCGCACCGTTCGTCGCGTTAGGTGTCGTCATGATGTCGGATTTCGAAGACACTGCGTCGATTTGGCGTGCGTGCAAAGTCACCTGGTAATGTTTTTCTTGATAAGTCATTGATTCTGAATTCATCCAGCAATTTGGATGACAATGTAAAGCCTTTTAGATTATTTGAAAAGATTAAAGTGCCATCGTCACTTAAAAGGTGCATGCAGCTTCGCACGAGGAACTCATGGTCTCGCTGAATATCCAGTGTGTCCTGCATGGCTTTTGAGTTGGAGAATGTCGGCGGGTCACAGAAAATGACATCGAATCGTTCGGGTTGATAGATCGCATTACTGCGTTGTTCGAGCCAGTCGAGCACATCGGCGCGAATCAGGCTGTGTTCCGTGCCTACCTTGAGATTGTTCAGGGTAAAGTTTCGTTCGGCCCAGTCGAGATAGGTGTTTGATAAATCGATCGAAACGGTACGACTAGCACCTTGATGTGCGGCGCGGACCGATGCGGTTGCGGTATAGCAGAACAAATTAAGCAGTTTTTTCCCGCGAGACAGTTCCGCAACGCGGTCGCGTACCAAGCGGTGATCCAGAAACAGTCCGGTATCCAGATAGTCGGTGAGATTCACCCAGAGGCGGGTACTACCTTCGTGAACGACGCGTTCCAGGCGTTCCTGAGTGATCTTCTGATATTGTTCTGTGCCGGTCTGGCGTTTGCGTTGCCGCACGACGCTATGATTTTCAGCCAGACTGAGATTTTCCATGACTTGTTCGACAATGATCGATAAGCGCGCACGAGCGAGTTGCGGATCGATTTTGTTCGGTGCCCGGTATTCTTGTATGTCTGCCCAGGTTTCTCCGGCCTCATCGCGATAGAGATCAACCGCGCAGTTGAAGTCCGGCAAATCGGCGTCATAGACGCGAAAACAGCACCAACCCTCACGTTCCGCCAGTTTCTTCAGGTGGCGGTAATTTTTTTGCAGGCGATTGGCAAAAGGCGCTGCATCGACCAGTGCTCTTGCCTGCTCGGCTGCGGCACATAACCGATTGGCCAGCCCGATCGGGCCGGGTGCTTCTCGTCGGGCCTTGCCATCGAAACTGCCGCGAATCATATCGATGGCGATACCACTTTGATCCATGGGGAATACGCGCTCGTAGCGCAGCGGCCAGTTTTGGCCTTCACCTTCCGGAAGTAAGAAGGCCCAATGCCAGCCATTGAAGCAGCGCTGCCACTGATCGGTAAGCGCCGACCAATCTGGTTCGCCTTCGTGATCACCACCGACATCGAGCCGATGACCATATGGCAGATTGCTCACTACAAGACCGTGTGATTTGCCCTCGAACTCGGGTGGGCAGGGGGCTTTCCATGCATCTGCTTCACGGAAAACCATCAGATGATCAACACCCGCTCGTTCAGCATTGGCACGCGCTGCGGTGATCTGCTCGATATCGATGTCCTGTCCGATCAAGGTCAGCTTATCGACGCCCTTGGCCAGTTCGGGCGGATTGTCGAGTACCCGCTTTTGGGCTTGCTCCCGATGACCCAGCCAGCCAGTCGATCCGATTCGTTTGACGCGCAGATCTTGTGGCAAGCCCGTAAGGCGCAGGGCTGCTTCGATCAGCAGCGTGCCCGATCCGCACATCGGATCAAAAAGCGCGGCGCCAGTCTCGGTTTCGGATGCAACCAGTTGCGGCCAGCGTGCGCGCCACAACATGCCCGCGGCCAGTGTTTCCCGCAGCGGCGCCAGCCCGCCATCGGTACGATACCCACGCCGATGCAGCGAGCCGTTCGAGAGTTCAAGCGAGAGTGTGGTGTGTCCACTTGCCGTCAGGTGGCAATGCAAGCGAATGTCGGGTTGCTCGCTGTCGATGGTCGGCCGTGTGCCGGTTCGTTCACGAAACTGGTCGACAATCGCATCCTTGATGCGCGTGGCGACGAATCCTGTGTGACGAAGTGCATCGGTTGAGCCGGTCGCGCTGATGGTGAAATAGCCTTCCGCCGCCAGATGTTCTGCCCAGTCGATTTGTTGCACCAGTCGATAAAGTTCGTCCGCCGTGGCCGCTTGGCCTGTAATCAGGGTGAGGTAGACGTGCCCGGCAATCAGGCTATCGCATACAATGCGATAGGCTTGTTCGGGTGTGGCATCAAGCAGGACGCCGAAGGGGCGGTCAGATACTTTGGCATCGACCAGGCTGCGTATTTCTTCTGCCAGAGGCGCCTGCATATCCGGCGCGCTCACGACGGTGATCGGCCAGGATAGTGCAGAGGATGCTAAGTCGGTCATGATGTTCTCTCGATAATAATCGCGTGACTGTACCGGAAAAGTGAGTTTCCTGTTGCGTCATTTATGGGGTGGCATCACGTCTTGGCTGATAAACTGGCATTGAAATTCATGGGTTATCGGTTGTTTGAATAAGGACTTTTATATGGGAAGCTCGAAAAACCCGTCATTCCCGCGCAGGCAGGCATCCAGCGCCTTGATTTTTTCTGGGTTTCCGCTGTCGCGGGAACGACGAATCTCGGGTAGTTCGAGGTGCCCATATGTCGGTTGAGTCGATGCCGGACGTTCTTTCGGGTGATGCCACGAGTCCTGTTCATCATGATTCCCGCCTTGATTCCCGCCTTGATTCCACGGCGTTGCTGTCAATCCGCGATCTGACCGCCCAGTTCACGCCCGGTGATGAAATTCTCTCGTCGGTCAGTCTTGATGTGTTGCCCGGACAGCGAATGGCTCTGGTCGGAGAATCCGGTTCCGGGAAGACGATTACTGCGCTCTCTGTCTTACGTTTATTGGATAATTTGCAGTACACGTCCGGGTCGATCACGTTCGATGGCCAGAATGTTCTGACCATGCCTCAGCATGCCTTGCGCCGCATTCGTGGACGTGAAATCAGCATGATTTTTCAGGAACCGATGACCGCTTTTAATCCCTTGAAAACCATTGGGGAGCAAATAGCCGAGGTCACGATTGCGCATGAAGGGTTGACGAGGGCAGAGGCGCAACGCCGCGCCATCGAATGGCTTGAACGGGTACGCCTGCCCGATCCTGAACAACGGGCACGCGTGTTTCCACACCAGCTTTCAGGAGGGCAGCGACAACGGGCCATGATTGCGATGGCCCTGGTTTGTCGGCCTAAATTGCTGATTGCCGATGAACCAACAACGGCGCTGGATGTGACATTGCAGAGCCAGATGATGGATCTGCTGACCGAGCTTCAGCAGGAGATGGGCATGGCATTGCTGCTGATTACGCACGATCTGAATCTCGTTCGACGTTATGCCGATGCGGTTGCTGTGATGAAGCAAGGTCGGATCGTCGAACGCGGTGAAGTCGGTGAGATCTTTTTATCGCCTTGGCATCCTTATACCCAGCAATTGCTGGCGGCAACGCCGCAACCTGAACCTTTGCCGGTCATTTCCATGAATGCCCCTGAGGTGCTCGGCGCGAATGATCTCAATGTTGAATTCAAGCAGCCTCGCCAATTCGCTCCGGGTGAGCGTCGTTATTGGTGGCTGTCCAGTTCGGTCCCATTCCAGGCTTTATCTCATATTGATATCTCCGTATCGGCAGGGGAAACCTTGGGTGTGATCGGAGAATCGGGCTCGGGGAAAAGCACGTTGGCGCTGGCACTGTTGCGCCTGATTCATTCAAGGGGAAACATTCTGCTTGAGGGCAGGGCAGTTGAACATCTGAGTGAATCTGAGTTTCGCCCGCTGCGCCGCCATATCCAGATCGTTTTTCAGGATCCGTTTGGTTCCTTATCACCGCGGATGACCATTGGCGAATTGGTTGGCGAGGGTTTGCGCGTACACGAGCCTCGTTTGGCCAAGAACGAATATGCGGCTCGGGTGCAGGAGGCGATGGCCTCTGTCGGACTGGGTGGTGTGAGCCTGCACCGTTATCCGCATGAATTTTCGGGCGGGCAGCGCCAACGGATTGCCATTGCTCGTGCCTTGATTCTCAGGCCGCGAATTCTGATCCTCGATGAACCGACCAGTGCGCTGGATGCGACCGTGCAGAAACAGATTCTGGCTCTGCTGCGCACGTTGCAAGAGGAGCTCGGACTCACTTATGTGTTCATTACCCACGACTTGCGGGTTGTACGGGCCATGGCCCATCGCGTGATGGTTCTGTACCGGGGTGCCGTTGTCGAAACAGGCGCGACTGCGACGGTGTTTGAATCGCCGAGTCATGCCTATACACGACAACTGATCGCCAGTGTGATTGATCAATAAATAAAAAACGCCGACTGTGCGGCGTTTTCTCGTGAGCAACGAATGCTTTTGTTAGCCCTGATAGCGGCGCATTACCAATGAGGCATTCGTTCCGCCAAAACCAAAGCTGTTCGACAAAACAGTATCGATTTTGACGTTTTCCAGCATTTCCGTCAGCAGGTTCACACCTTCTGCCTTCGGGTCGATTTCATTGAGGTTGGCCGAGGCCGCAATGAACCGGTTCTGCATCATTAGCAGTGAGTAGATTGCTTCCTGTGAGCCAGCCGCACCTAAAGAGTGCCCCGTAAGTGATTTGGTTGAGGTGATAAAGGGTTTGTGGTCGGTGAAAATCTTCGCCAGTGATTCCAGTTCGCGCATGTCACCTGCGGGCGTGCTGGTGCCGTGTGTGTTGACGTAATCAATCGGCGTGTCCACCGTGGCCAGTGCTTGCTTCATGCAACGCAACGCACCTTCGCCAGACGGCTGAACCATATCGTAACCATCCGATGTGGCACCATACCCCACGACTTCCGCCAGGATATTCGCGCCACGGGCTAACGCGTGTTCGAGTTCTTCCAGAACCACCACGCCACCGCCGCCGGAGATGACAAAACCATCGCGGGTGGCGTCGAAGGGGCGAGAAGCGGTGTGCGGCGTATCGTTATATTTGGACGATAACGCACCCATGGCATCGAACATCGCCGTTTGAGACCAGTGCAATTCTTCACCGCCGCCCGCGAAGACTATGTCCTGCTTGCCAAACTGAATTTGCTCAACCCCGGAGCCGATGCAGTGTGCAGAGGTAGCGCAGGCCGAGCTGATTGAAAAATTGATGCCTTTGATCCCGAATGGCGTGGCCAGACAGGCGGACGTGGTTGAGCCCATTGTGCGTGTGACCATGTAAGGACCCACGCGTTTCACACCCTTCTCGCGCACAATATCGGCTGTTTCAACGATATTTTCACACGAAGAGCCACCCGAGCCGACAATCAATCCTGTGCGTGGATTGGAGACTTGCTCCGGGGTCAGCCCGGATTGCTCAATGGCTTCCTTCATGGAGAGATACGTATAAGCTGCCGCCGAACCCATGAAACGAAAAAGCTTGCGATCAATGTGATCTTCAGGATTGATCTTCAATGTTCCGGCAACATGCGAGCGGAAACCCCGTTCGACTTGCTCTGGGTTGATTTCGATACCTGAACGACCATTCATCAATGAGTCGAGTACTTCTTTCTGGTTGTTTCCAATGCTGGAAACAATCCCCATGCCTGTAATAACGACGCGGCGCATGATGGTTTACTCCGACAATGCTTGTGTATTGGTAAACAGACCAACGCGAAGATCCTTAGCCTCGTAGATGATTTTACCATCGACGGACATTTGGGCATCAGCAATCCCCATGGTCAGTTTGCGCATGATAATTCGTTTGATGTCTACCTGATAAATGATCTTCTTGTTATCGGGCAGAACTTGTCCTGAAAATTTGACATCACCCACACCCAGTGCTCGGCCATGGCCTTTGCCGCCGCTCCAGCCTAGATAGAAGCCAACCAGCTGCCACATGGCATCGAGGCCAAGGCAACCGGGCATGACGGGGTCACCTTCAAAATGGCAGCCGAAGAACCACAATTCTGGGTTGATCGAAAGTTCTGCGATCATCTCGCCTTTCCCAAATTTCCCGCCGTCCTTTGCAATCCGATCAATGCGATCAAACATGAGCATCGGTGGAAGCGGCAACTGAGCGTTGCCCTCGCCAAACATTTCGCCCTTGGCGCAGCGGATCAGGTCATCAAATTCAAAGCTGGACTGTGTCATGTTTACTCGAACTAAGTTATGCGCAAAGGGTGAATATTACCCGAAATCAGGTTCTTTTTTCCGGGTTTTACCGATGGGTACCTCGAAATACCCGAGATTCGTCGTTCCCGCGAAAACGGGAACCCAGAAAAATCAAGGCGCTGAATTCCCGTCTACGCGAGAATGATGGGCTTCTCGAGCTTCCCCGATTCAAGGCCGTGACAGAGTGAAAACGCGAGATGCCTTGGCAGTCTCGGATACTTTTCTTGATGGCATCATTGGCGTTTTAGTTCTGCTTGTTAAGGCTGCTTTTTGCTCGGGAAAGCGACTTGCAGTCCCCAGGTTATCCAACCGAGCATCAATAGAGCGCCGCCGATGGGTGTCAGCAGACCGGGAAAGGTGATCGTGGTGAAGACCAATGCGTACAGGCTACCAACGAACAGAACGGTGCCCGTCAAAAAGAATATACCTGTGAAATTGTAGTGATTCGGGTTTTGAGCCAACCAGAGCCCGAACTGAATCATTGCAAGGCTGTGAATTAAATGGAACAAGCTGGCAGTAGAAAGAATATGTTGCAAAAACGGCGTTGTAGGCGCCATCGGGCCATGTGCACCTGCAGCGGCCAAGATCACAGCCAGCAGCGCGTTCACAATACCCAGAAAGAGCCAGATTCTCGGTGCGGTCACGATACTTCCCGTAAATGTCTGGAGGCGGGTGCTTACTGAGAAAGAGCAGGGGCGGTCGGTTCCAATGGGGCGCCGCCGCCTAATGCCGGGTTCGATGTGGCTGGAGCCGTCAACGAATAGGGGCTAGGCGCAGCACTGCTGTTCGATTCTGTATCCGGCACTGCGAGCGCTTTATCATCTGGCTGCTTGGGGTTGCGCAAGGCTTCTGGAATGTCTTGCGCCGGTGCTTGCGACAACGGATCGCCGCTCTGTTCGATTTTTGCTACCCGACCATCAGCGTCGTACAAGATGACCAAAACATGCTGAAATGCTTTCCTCTTGCCACGTTTGTCGTAAAAGACATAGGTTTCACGCTGGTTGCGGTGGAAGATGTCCCGCAATGCGGGCGTGCCGAGAATCTGATTGACTTCAGCGGCGCTCATGCCGATCTGAATCTTGGCGACTTGCTCCGGCTCAATAATATTGCCCTGAGCGATATCCGGTTGATATATCTTGATAAAACTGGGTACGTATACCGAGGTGCAGCCAACCAGAGAGAAGGTAAGCAATGCCAAGATTGGTATGGCGCGCAGAGCACGGCCGGTGGTCAATTGTGTTTGTTGCATGTGTTTTTAACGTTTGGTTCTTACAATAGTCCGGCAATCATACGCAAGTACAGGGCGTTTGTTCTAGATGTTCGCTGAGAATAATTGGATGTATTGGTCCAAACAAGCGTGTGATCTGGAGAATCGGGTACAATCACCACTGGTATTGACAAGTATTTTTTCCGGGGCAGAGGTGTATTTTGGAACAAAACGATCTGAAGAAAGCAGGGCTCAAGGTCACTTTGCCCCGCGTTAAGATTCTGGAAATCATCGAAAGCAATCCGGATTGGCACATGAGTGCCGAGGACGTGTACAAGGAGCTACTGAACCGTGGTGAAGATATTGGTTTGGCTACCGTATACAGAGTCCTGACCCAATTCGAAGGCGCGGATATTCTCAAGCGACACCAGTTCGAAGGCGGAAAATCGGTATTCGAGCTGATTTCCAAGGGTGATCACGATCATCTGGTTTGTATCAAAACCGGGTCGGTTGAAGAATTTCATGATCCAATCATTCAGGAACGCATTGCCGCTATTGCGGAGCAATATGACTTTGATCTGACTGATTATTCTTTGGTCATTTATGGCATCAGTGGCGCAGCGCGCGTAAAGAAGAAGTAGTCAGGGCCCGGTGTGGGGCCTGATATTTCTACCGGTTCCTCGGCATTTGATAGAAGGGGCATCATGCTCGCCTGACGAGCGCATGATGCCCTTTTAATTGCCTACTAACTTGGGGGCACCTCGAAAACCTACTGCGCGACCCGATTGCTGCGTTGGGCGGTGCTCGCTCCCTCGCCTATCTATTTGATATATCTCGGTCGCTGCGCTCCGGCCGCCTTGCACTCGGGCCGCTCGTGACGGTTTTTCGAGGTGCCCTTGGCCTAGAACGGCAGGTAGGATTTGTCACGTGTGAATTGCATATAGCCAACCGAGGCGCCTAATCTTAAGCCCACGCCGACTCGGATGGGGGCGACCACAATATCCTGCGAACGCAGATAATCCATGCCCAATCCGCCCACAAAATATAGTGAACCGTTGACACCCGCGAACCGCTGGAAGATCAGGTCGGTTTGTGGAAGGTTGTATACAAGGATGAACACCTTGCCGGCATCTCCGCCAAAATCCCAGCCCACGGAAGGGCCTTGCCAATAGACTAACGTGCGTTGTCCTGATTTGGTTACCAGCTCGCCTTTACCGTAACGTACGCCCAAAACGATTGCGCCGCCGGCTTCTTCGCCTTCGATATATGCATTCGGTCGTCCATAGTCGGCAAATGCCTTGTCCATGAGTTTGGCAATCGTTTCCGCCGAGCCACCGAGAAAGTTCACTGCTTCATTCGTGGTTTCATATTCGTTGTAGCTGTTGTCGTTGTTTGCAGCGGTGTTTGTTTGAGCTCCCACAGTCGCATTAGATGCAGGTGGGTTATTGGCGCAACCGGATAAAGTGCCGGTCATCAGCGCAAGGCTGACACCGACTACCAGGGATTTAAAAAGATGGCTATTGATCAGGTGCATGTCGATTCCTCCGAATGTCACGTTAGATTATACGGGATGGTGGGGCCGCGTCTGATTTTATCATCGGGTGAGCACCTCATTAATGCACCGTCTGATTTCGGCAAAACACGAAGCGGGCGAAAACTCGTTCTCAATCGCTCATCGCTTATCTTTTTGATGGGTTTCGTAGGGCGCCGTACCCATTTGCACGCAAACAAGTCTCCGAGAGATTGGCGTCAGTACGTAACAGTTTTTCGAAGCGAGCCTTAGATACTGCGCGGAGCATTTTTCGTGCGCCAATGGCGGCGAAGGCGCTTTTTTGGTGCAATTGTAAACAGTCTAATCGCTTTGAATGTATTTCATTTCATATCAATCAATAGGATGGATTTATTGGCTCATAGTTTGCTTTGGCTTTCGCCTTGAGTTCGAACATGACAAGACACCAATATGAGGAGGACGAATGGAAGCCGAGTTAATGCAAATGATGGCGCGCTTCAAGCTCAAATTGTTGCGTGTGTTGAGCGTCAAGGTGGATACCTATCGGTTTTTGGCTGACAAAGAATATGCGATGGCTATTTTAAAAACAGCCGATCAGTCCGAGGACGAAGATTTGCTCGTGCTGTCCATGCAGGTTTCGGATTATCTCGGCCTTCTTGAGACGCCCGAAATCCCCGAGCCAGCAAATAAGCCCAAGTCAAAGCCTGGCAAAGCCCCTGATGAAGAGAAAAAAGATCGTTATCTTTTCGGTGCGCGCGGCTAGCCTGGCCGAGTGCATATAAGCGATCTGACTGGACAAGGCTCGCCGTCGCCACCAAAATGCGCCTGCATTGCAATGGATGACGGGGATAGGTGGCATGAGTATTAAATCGGATCGCTGGATTCGTGAAATGGCTGAAAAGCACGGCATGATTGAACCCTTCGCGCCACAACAGGTGCGAAGCGAGCAGGGCGATCGACTGATTTCATATGGTACGTCCAGCTATGGCTACGACGTGCGGTGTGCAAACGAATTCAAGGTGTTCACGAATATCAACTCAACCATTGTCGACCCGAAGTCATTCGATGAGCGGAGTTTCGTGAACATCGAATCGGATGTTTGCATTATTCCGCCAAACTCGTTTGCCTTGGCGCGAACGATCGAATACTTCCGTATTCCACGAAAAGTGCTGACTATTTGCCTGGGTAAATCCACCTACGCCCGTTGCGGAATTATCGTGAATGTAACCCCGCTTGAACCGGAATGGGAAGGTCATGTCACGCTTGAGTTCTCGAATACGACCCCATTGCCAGCGCGCATTTACGCCAACGAAGGCGTCGCCCAAATGCTGTTTTTGGAATCTGATGAAGAGTGCGAAACTTCGTACAAAGATCGTGGCGGCAAATATCAGGGCCAGCGTGGCGTTACTTTGCCAACAGCCTGATTTAACCATTCTCACCGAACACGACCACCGAGATAATCTTAATTCCTTTCGAGTTGAGGGTCGGTGTTCATTCTCTCAATGAAATGATTGGCCAGCCTTCTGTCAAAGCGTATTCGCGCAGTACCTTATCCGGGTCAACTGCAACTGGATGATCAACTGCCTTGAGCAAAGGCAGGTCATTTTGCGAGTCTGAATAGAACCAGGTTTTGGTTGGTTGCAGTTGCCGCACGTGCAGCCACTGCGTCAGTGCGGTTTGTTTTCCAGCCTGAAAGGTTGGCGTGCCATCATAGCCTCCGGTGTATCTGCCTTCATTGATGCTTGGCTGGGTTGCGAGCAAATGTTCAATGCCGAACAGCTCGGCGATTGGTTGGGTAACGAAGGCATTGGTGGCCGTAATGATGAGCATCTCATCACCGCGCTGGCGGTGATGTTCAACCAAGTTTTTCGCTTTATCCGTCACCATTGGCGCTATTTTTTCGGCCACAAACTGTTCGCGCCATGCATGCAGCTGTTCGATGGGGAATTTCGCCAAAGGCGCCAGCGAGAAGCGCAGGAATGCATCAATATCCAGGGTTCCGCGCTGGTACTCTTCATAAAAGATCTGGTTTTGCTGCGCGTATGCTGCGCCATCAACCGCATCAATATCCGCCAGAAATTGTCCCCATGCATGGTCAGAATCGCCCGCAAGCAAGGTGTTATCCAGATCAAAAATTGCCAGTTGCATTTAGTACCTCGGGGTGAAATTAGGGGAGATGCAAGCGGGTTTCGGTACCCTTAAAAATTACTTTAGTCCAGCCGGTCTTTTTGTTTTGCCAAACAGGGGCAACCCGTGGAAAATGGCAGTAAGACTCCGATGGAGATGGGCGACATGATATCGGCCCATTCTTCCTCGGTTGCGGCGACAGGCGATATTGTCTGTTGATCTGCCCATTTTGGCGTTTGACCTTTTGAATTTGAGTATAACTGTGATCGACCGTGATGGATTCCGCCCGAATGTCGGCATCATTTTAATTAACCATGCCGGTGAAGTCTTCTGGGGCAAGCGTGCAGGGCATCGTTCGTGGCAATTTCCCCAGGGGGGGATTAATGATGACGAGCGCCCTTTGGCTGCGATGTATCGTGAGCTGCAAGAAGAAACCGGTCTGAAGCCCACTGACGTCGAAGTAATCAGTTGGACTTGCGGGTGGCTTCGTTACCGCCTGCCGCGCAACATGATTCGACGCCATTTATTCCCGACGTGTATCGGCCAAAAGCAGAAATGGTTTCTGTTGCGGCTGCGTTCGCCCGAATCGGCCTTTGATTTGAATGCATCCGACAAGCCAGAGTTTGACGGCTGGGAGTGGCGCTCGTACTGGTCAATTTTATCCGAAGTCATTTACTTCAAACGTTCGGTTTACCAGGAAGCCATGTTATTCCTTTCTGACGCAGCAAATGCCGGTACACCGCCCAGATCCCTGCTCATCGCAGAGGAAGCAACCCAGGACAAGGAGTCCGCTCATGCTCGATGAATTACGTCGAATAGTCACCGAGGTCGCCCAATCAGCAGACTTGCGTACGGCGCTTGATTTGATTGCCCGACGAGTGCGTGATGCTCTGAAGGTTGATGTTTGCTCTGTATATGTGCTGACGCGTCCTGTACCGCCTCAGGAAGCGGGATTGCTGTTGCAAGCAACAGAGGGTTTGAACCAGAACATGATCGGCCGAGTCACGCTTGCCCTGAATGAGGGGCTGGTGGGGTTGGTTGCTCGTCGAGCAGAACTGGTCAATCTGGAAAATGCACCCGATCACCCTGCATTCAAGTTCGTCTCGGATATTGGTGAGGAGTTTTACCACGGCTTTCTTGGCGTGCCGATCATTTACCGGGGCGACGTGCTGGGTGTGCTCGTGGTGCAATCGCTTGAGCGCCGGAAATTTTCGGCGGATCAAGAATCGTTTCTTGTTACGCTGGCTTCTCAATTGGCTTCAGGCATCAGACAGGCTCAAGTCAGTGGCGAGTTGTCACAGCATGAAACCCCGGCGTCCGATATCGGGGCCGCTGTAATTGCTCGAGGCCTGCCGGGCTCGCCCGGGGTTGTCTTTGGTACGGCCGTCAGCGTACTTAATTCCGTTGATCTCGAAAGCGTTGCCGATCGAGTGGTCGAAGACCCAGCGAATGAATGGCAAGTTTTGCTCTCTGCCATTGAAGCCGTTCGCGCCGAGTTCGCCCAACTCAAGGATGATTTTGCGCGTGCGGCTTGTAACGCGGATGAAAATATCCTCTTTGATGCCTTCATCATGATGCTGGGCAGCGGCTCGTTCATCGGCAGCATGGAGTCTCGCGTGCATGCGGGTATGTCGGCCTCGGCGGCGCTCAGAGACACGGTGCGCGAGCACGCCGCAGTTTTTGAAAATATGAGTGATGCATACCTGCGCGAGCGCGCTCAGGATGTGCGCGATCTGGGCACCCGTATTTTGGTGAAGCTACGTGCACGCACACACGACGCACGCGATCTACCCGAACGCATCGTCCTGATCGGGCGCGATCTTTCTGCCTCCCATCTGGCCGAAATCCCAACCAATCGGTTGGTGGGGATTGTATCCAGCAGTGGTACAGGTTCATCGCATCTGGCTATTCTGGCGCGTGCTTTGGGTATTCCGGCGGCGATGGGCGTATCCGACTTGCCCATCGTGTCGCTGAATGACCAGGAGGTCGTTGTTGACGGCTACCGGGGGTTGTTAATCGTTCGTCCGGTCGGCTCGTTCCGGCAGGAACTCTCTCGCCTCGTGCAGGAAGAGGCGCAACTTACGGCCGGCCTCAAGGCGCTTTGTGATCTGCCAGCCCAGTCTCTTGATGGTCGTCGCATAGGGATGTACGTCAACATCGGTCTGCTGGCCGATATGGCTCCGTCGATGACGGTGGGTGCTGAAGGTATCGGTCTGTATCGGACTGAAATTCCCTTTCAAATCCGCAAACAGTTTCCGGGCGAAGAGGATCAAGCGGCCATCTACCGGGAGGCGCTCGAAACTTTTCGCGGTAAGGAAGTCGTCCTGCGGACGCTGGATGTCGGCGGGGACAAACCCCTTTCCTATTTCCCGATCAAAGAAGATAACCCTTTCCTCGGCTGGCGCGGCATTCGTCTGGTGCTGGATCATCCGGAAATTTTCCTCACGCAAATTCGAGCCATGCTGCGTGCCTCCATCGGCTTGGATAATCTCAGCATCCTTCTGCCCATGATTGGCTCCGTCGAAGAGTTGGAAACGGCCAAAGAGTACATCTTCCAAGCGCTGAACGAATTGAGGGAAGAGGGGCAAGCTATTTCCACGCCGCGTATCGGCGTCATGATCGAAGTGCCATCAGCGGTGTACCAGATCGAAATCATTGCAGCCATGGTGGATTTTCTATCCATCGGTACCAATGATCTGACGCAGTACATTCTCGCGATTGACCGGAATAATGAGCGCGTGGCTGCTCGCTATGATGCATTGCACCCGGCGGTATTGCGCGCCATTGTCGAAGTCGTTGATGCATCACACCTGCTGGGGCGCGAGGTTACCGTTTGCGGTGAACTGGCAGGAGACCCGATGGGCGCGGTTCTGCTTCTGGGGATGGGTATCGACGTGCTCTCGATGAGTGCGGGGTCATTGCCTCGGATTAAATGGGTGATTCAAAGCTTCAAGCAGAGTGATGCACGGCAGTTGCTCACTGCCGCCCTTGAGTGCAGTCGGCCAACTCAAATCCGAGCCATGCTCTCCCAAGCGCTTGAAGAGCGGGGATTGGGTGGCCTGATTCGAGCCGGTTCCTGAAAACGGTCACGAAGCGTTTTTTCGTTAAAGGGTATTGGGCCAAGTTTACGGTTGACAATCCCTGTACGGATGCCTAATATGCGCGCTTCTTGTGATCAGGGTTGATCCTGAAGATCAAGAGATGTGAGGCTTTGAGCCTTGCTTCGGAGTGTAGCGCAGTCTGGTAGCGCACCTGGTTTGGGACCAGGTGGTCGTAGGTTCAAATCCTATCACTCCGACCAATTTTTGCATCACTTGCGCCCGTAGCTCATCTGGATAGAGCATCGGCCTTCTAAGCCGAGGGTAGCGGGTTCGAGTCCTGCCGGGCGCGCCAAACGCGCTCAATCAAACAATGGTGGCCGTAGCTCAGTTGGTAGAGTCCCGGATTGTGATTCCGGTTGTCGTGGGTTCGAACCCCATCGGTCACCCCATACGTATGAATTAAAAAGCCCGCAACGAGCGGGTTTTTTATTGTCTGGGTTGATCAGGTTTCTGACACTGTTCGGACACATTAAGCCTGCCTATTCGGTTGATATATGGGCGGTGATTTGAAAGGTGGCGAAAAGTCAGTTTTTGTCCGTGAGCGTATTGACGCGCTTACTAATGGCGGCTAATATGCGCCACCTGTTTTCGGCTATATAGCTCAGTTGGTTAGAGCACAGCACTCATAATGCTGGGGTCGGTGGTTCGAGTCCACCTATAGCCACCAAATTCGGTTGTTTTGCAACCCGTTAAAAAACCCGCTTCAAGTTGGCCTTGGCGGGTTTTTTTCTGTCCTAGTGATTTGAGAGGGTGGTATTCAGCCTAGCCCGTGACCGGTGCAGCCCCTTTGACCTGAGCCACGTTATCACGGAGGTAGATAGGGGCAGCTTCTGCTGGGTCCTGCCATTGTGATTCGGGCGTGGCAGCCGCAAGTTCAATGGCGAAGCGTGCATCAGGGAAGGCATCGGGGCTCGTGTTCCGCCATGAATTGGCTGAAATAAGGGCGGGGTAGCGCGCGAAGCCTGATCCTGTTGCAAATTGCGATTCTGTATTTTCAGAATGAATTGCGAACTCGGATAAAATCAATTCGGGTGAGATTACGCGTTCCTCGCCCAGTGGTGTAACACCCCGTGCTTTATCCACCAGAAAACGGCCGTAATAAATCTCGCCCATTCGTGCGTCGAGTGCGGCGTGAATGATGCCGCCGCCGGCCTGAAGCGCCTGTTCCCTCAGTGCTTGTGCCAAGGTGGCGAGTGATGAAATCCCGAGTACGGGAATATCCAGCCCCAGCGCCATGCCCTGCGCGCAAGCGGTGGCGATGCGTACGCCTGTGAACGAACCAGGCCCACGGCCGTAGGCGATCAGATCGAGCTGGTTGTAATCAATGCCGGCTTCGCTGAGCAATTCTTCGGCCATAGGCAGCAGGCGGTGTGTATGCGCCCTGGGGGCCAGTTCGAACGTGCTCAGAACTGTTCCGTCAGTCCAGATAGCGGCTGTGCATGCTTCCGTGGCCGAGTCGATAAATAAGATATTCAAACCCAGATATCCAAATAATTAAACCCAGTGTTTATGAATGGTGCTGAGCAAGGCTTCGGTCGATGGGTCGAAGCTGCCGGCTACCGGTGCTTTACCGATGGCGGGCAGGAGCTCGCCGGCCATCTGCTTGCCCAGTTCCACGCCCCATTGATCGTATGAGTCGATATGCCAGATGGCGCCCGCCACGAAGATACGATGCTCGTACAGCGCGATCAATGCGCCGACGGCTTCTGGTGTCATCTGCGGGAACAGGATGGTAGAGCTTGGTTGGTTGCCAAGGAATACCCGGTGTGGTGAAACTCGGGCAATTGTTTCGTCGTCAATGCCAGCCGCCTTCATTTCTGCGACAACGGCATCAAGGCCACGACCGAGCATTAAAGCGCGGGTTTGCGCCAGCATGTTGGCAAGCAGCATGGCCTGTTGCTCGCCAATCGGTGAGTGTGTACGAATGGACGCGATGAAATCGGTTGGGATCAGGCGCGTGCCTTGATGCAGAAGTTGGTAGAAGGCGTGTTGCCCGTTCGTGCCCGCGCCGCCCCACACCACGGGGCCTGTCGCGTAATCGACGCGTTGTCCATCGAGATCGACCGATTTGCCGTTGGATTCCATGCTCGCTTGTTGAAGATAGGCGGGGAGCCTGCCGAGGCGCGTACCATAGGGCAGTACGGCCAGTGTCTCGGCGCCGAGGAAGCTGCTGTTCCAAACATCGACCAAACCCAGGATCAATGGCAAGTTCTGTTCTGCTGGCGCTTGGCGGAAATGCTCGTCCATGGCATGAGCACCCTCGAGCAGGCGCTCGAAGCCATCCATGCCGATATAAAGTGCAATGGGCAGGCCGATGGCCGACCACAACGAGTAGCGCCCACCGACCCAGTCCCAAAAGCCGAACATGTTGTCGGTATTGATGCCGAAAGCTGCTACGGCTTTATGGTTGGTCGAAACGGCCACGAAGTGTTTTTCGATGGCCGATTCGTTCTGGGCATGGTCGAGGAACCAGCGCCGCGCCGTGTGGGCGTTGGTCAGCGTTTCCTGGGTTGTGAAGGTTTTGGATGCGACGACAAATAGTGTGCGTGCAGGGTCGAGTGTTTTAAGCAGACTGGCGATTTCGCTTGGGGCAATGTTTGCGACGAAATGCACGCGCAAGCCGGGCAAACCATGAGAGGCTAGCGCATCGCACACCATTCTTGGCCCGAGGTCTGAGCCGCCGATACCGATGTTGACGACATCGGTAATGCGTTCGCCGGAATAACCCAGCCAACGACCCTCATGTACCGAGTCGGTGAACTGGCGCATGCGCCCTAATACCTCATTGACCTCTGGCATGACGTTCTCGCCATCGACCAGAATCGGGTGATTGCTGCGGTTGCGCAGGGCGACGTGGAGTACGGACCTGTCCTCGGTGGTATTGATTTTTTCACCGGCAAACATGGCGTCACGACGAGCCAGAACGCCGCAGTCCGCAGCCAGTTGCTGCAACAGATCGAGCGTGTCACGGGTGATCCGCTGTTTACTGTAATCGACATGCAGCCCCGCGACCTGCTGGGCGTAGGTTTGCGCGCGCTCGGGGTGTTGTGTAAAGAGGTCAGAAAGATGAACAGACTTCATCTGCTCGCCGTGATGCACCAACTTTTGCCATGCGGGGGATCGAGTTAGCCGACTCATGCTTTTGATAACCTATTGTTTGAAAATATTGTTAGATCGAATCGAGTTGCAGTAGGTGGTTGATGGACACAATTCCCATCGCTACCTGTGTTGTCTAGTTTGATGGAATAGACAAATCATTTCGCCATTGATGACTATCGTCATCGAACAATCGATCGGATTCTTTCGGCCCCCAGGTGCCGCTCTTGTAGGTATGGATGTAGTCCCGCTCAACCGACCAGGTTTTGAGAATGGGGTCAACCACACGCCACGCCCAGGCTACCTCATCGTAGCGCAAAAACAGGGTCTGATCGCCGCGCATCACGTCCAGCAGCAAGGCGGCGTAGGCGTCGAGTTTCTCACGTTCTGGAGCGGTGTAACTTGCATCCATCTGCACGGTACGCGTGCGCATTTCCAAGCCGTCGGTTTTGATCTGCAATTCGAAGCGAACGTTCTCTTGGGGCTGAATGCCGATCAGTAGCCAGTTCGGTTCTGTTTTGGTGATGGCCGTCTCGCGAAACAATTGCTGCGGCGGATCGCGGAAGCGAATCGAAATCTGTGAGTGGGTCTGCGCCAAGCGCTTACCGGTACGCAAATAAAACGGCACGCCCTTCCATCGCCAGTTGTCGATGTAAAGTTTGACTGCCGCGTAAGTCTCGGTGATGGAGTCCGGGGCGACGCCATCTTCATCGAGATAGCCGATTTCGTTTTCGCCCTTGACCACCCCACGTTGATATTGCGCGCGGAACGCCTGTGCGTGCACGGCACGCGGCGAAATGGGGCGGATACTGCGAAGCACCTTGACCTTTTCATCGCGCACGGCTTCAGGGTCCATCGACGGCGGCGGTTCCATCGCAATCAAGGCCAGCATCTGCATCAGATGGCTCTGCACCATGTCCCGCAGTGCGCCTGCGGATTCGTAATAGCCGGCTCGTCCGCCCACACCCAGTGTTTCGGCATGCGAAATCTGCACATGGTCGATGAAATTGCGGTTCCACAAGGGCTCGAGCAGCAGGTTGGCGAAGCGCATCACCATGATGTTCTGCACGGTGCCTTTGCCAAGATAGTGGTCGATCCGGTAAATCTGTTGCTCGCTGAAGTGGCGGTGCAGCAATGAGTCGAGCGCATGGGCGCTCTCGATGTCGTGGCCGAAAGGTTTCTCGATGACCAGCCGTCGGCACCCCTTGGATTCCTCAACCAGTCCGGCTGCCGCCAGATGCTGACAAATTGACCCGAACGCATCCGGCGGAACGGCGAAATAGAACATGATGCAGGCGGGGAATTCGTCATTAAACAGTCGCTGTGCCAACGAGGTAAACGAATCCTCGGTCTGATAATCGCCGTTGTGAAAGTAAAGTCTGGGTAACAGTTTTTCGAGCGCCGGGTTGGGGGCGGATTCATCCTCGCTGAGCAGAACCTGCACTTCGTCGCGCCAATGCTCATCCGTCCAGTCTCTGCGGCCGAAACCGATGATACGACTGCCCTGAGGAAGTTCGCCGGCCAGTTCAAGTTGGTAGAGGGCCGGAATCAGTTTCTTATGCGCCAGATTGCCTGTCGCGCCGAAAATGACGATGGTCACCGGATCTTGGCGTGACTTATCCCGTTGGGCCGATCGTTTTGATGGGGGCATGTGGGGGCTCCTTGCGTGGGGCATCAATCAGCGGTGCAGATGGACGAACCTACAGTGGATTGTACAAACTTATTTCTTCGTACTTATTTCTTCGTAATGGCATGGCCACCGAAGGCGTTGCGCATCAACGAAAGCAGACGGTTGCCGTAGCCTTCTGCATCCTGACTGGCGAAGCGCATTTGCAAGGCCAACGTCATCACCGGGGCGCTGACCCCCAGATCAATCGCTTCTTTTGCCGTCCAGCGTCCTTCACCCGAATCGGAAACCACCGGGGCGATGTGCTCTAGGCCTTGACCCTGTTCTGCAAGCGCTTCGGCCGTGAGATCAAGCAACCAGCTCTGTACGACAGAACCATCGCGCCACAACTCAGTGATTTGCGCCAGATCCAGATCGAACGCTTTCTTGGCGCGAAGCAGATCAAGCCCTTCGGCCAGTGCCTGCATCATGCCGTACTCAATGCCGTTGTGAACCATCTTGACGAAATGCCCCGAGCCGACGGGGCCGACATGCCCCCAGCCCCGGTCTGCGGCGGGCGCAAGCACCTTGATTGCCGGAGTGATCAGGGTTGCCGCTTCATCCGACCCGCCAAACATCAGGCTGTAGCCGTTTTTCAGGCCCCAGACGCCACCGGATGTACCGACATCCATGTAGTGCACACCCGATTTTTGAACGCGCGCGGCACGTGCGATGGTGTCTTGATAAAAACTGTTGCCGCCATCGATCAGCAGATCGCCTTCATCAAGCAAGGGGAGAACCTGGGAGATCGCCT
This sequence comes from Halothiobacillus neapolitanus c2, assembly GCF_000024765.1. GTDB lineage: Bacteria > Pseudomonadota > Gammaproteobacteria > Halothiobacillales > Halothiobacillaceae > Halothiobacillus > Halothiobacillus neapolitanus. The sequence goes on from NC_013422.1 coordinate 1,074,946, forward strand.
CTTCGGTGACGTTTCCGGATGGCAGCATGAGCCACACGATACGCGGGGAGGGCAGGGCATCGACAAATTCGTTGAGTGTGTATGCGCCTGTGATATGGGTTTCTTCGGCGACCAGTTCATCGATGGGTGCCGTGCTGCGATTGTGCGCGACAACTTCAATGCCACCGCGTGATAAGCGTCGAGCCATATTGGCGCCCATTCGGCCTAAACCATAAATACCTAGTTTCATTGTTTCACTCCTTAATATGCGAAAAACCCAGTACTTGCGCTTTCCGATAACGATCGCCCGAGCTTGGCAAGCTTTGTCGGCGGATGATGAGAACACCTTACGAATTGAGTGTACCGCGTTGTGTTTGTTCCATGTTGACTTTGCGCGCAAGCAGCCGATCAGAAAAAAACGACCTTAAACGGTATACTGGCGACAACATTAAGTACTGGTGATGACAAAATTGCGTCAGTCGTGAAAGCTGGAAGAGTCAAAACCTCGGTTTCCAGCCTCTAATTCTTCAAACCTGAGTGTTGTAATGAAAAAAAATTCGAAAGACAACGATAAAGCGCTGCGCGCACGGGTGCGCCTTTTCGGCAACCTTTTGGGCGAAGTGCTGAAAGAACAAACCGGCGATCACGTCTTCGATACCGTCGAAACGTTACGTCGTGGTTTTATCAAATTGCGGCTGAAGCATAATCCTAAATTGCACGCCAAATTGATGGTTCTGTTGCGCACTCTGGATCCGGATACGCTCAATTTTGTCGTGCGCGCGTACAACCTGTACTTCAGCCTGGTGAATATCGCTGAAGAAGATTTCATGCATCAGCATCGGCGCAAACAGGTTCGACTCGGCCTGCGTTTATGGCGCGGCTCGTTCTACGACACCATGCGCGAGTTTTCCAAGCAGGGCATGAGCCCGGATGATTTGCAGACGCTGCTCAACCGACTCATTTATATGCCCGTATTTACGGCGCATCCCACCGAGGCAAAACGTCGAACCGTGATGGATCTGCAGCGCAAAATCTTCTTGCTTTGCGCCGAGTTAGATCATCCGGAAGCAAAAGGGATTGAACGGGATCGTTTGCATCAACAGGTTAAAAGCGTGATTCTTTCATTGCTTAAAACCAATGAAGTGCGCACCACCCGGCCTGAAGTCCACGATGAGATTCGTTTGGGCCTGTATTATTTCAGCACGTCGATCTTTGATGCCGTTCCGCTGGCTTACCGCTACCTTGAGCGCGCGGTGGATGTGAATTTCAACGAAAAATTCCCGGATGCACCGGTCACGGTGCCGAGTCTGTTCCGGTTCGGTTCTTGGATTGGTGGCGATCGCGATGGCAATCCGTATGTAACGCATGAAGTGACCACTTTCGCGGTATGTTCGGCAACGCAGACGATCTTGCAAGAATATCTTGACCGATTGGCGGGTATGGACCGCGTGCTCACCCATTCGTGCCGTTTGTGCCCTGAGATTGACCTAGAAGGATTAGGTCTGCATCAGGATGCGGTGGAACTGGGGCTCGCATCACCAGAAAATTCAGGTGATAGTTTCTTTACGGAAGAGCCCTATCGTCTCAAGTTGCGCATCATCGGCCAGCGCCTGAAGCACAACCTGGACTACGTGACGGCCCTGCTGGACAAAAAGCCCATCAACTTGTCCGCTCATGCCTACGCGCACAAGGATCAGTTCCTGAGCGACCTGTACCGGATTCGTGACACGTTGATTTCCACAGGCGATCAGTTGCTTGCCGATGGCGAGATCAAGGATTTGATCCGCCTGGCGGAGACTTTCGGTTGGCATCTGTTCAAATTGGATATCCGTCAGGAATCCACACGCCATACTCAAACCGTGGCTGATATTCTCAAGCAATTGCAGCCGAAGACCGATTACATGGCATTGGACGAAGCCGGTCGTATGACGCTGCTGACCCAGCTCATCAACAAGAGCCGCCACAAGGCCATCGACATGGCAGCGTTATCTGCTGAATCTGCCGAAACCCTCGAAGTGTTCAAGGTCAAGCGTGAACTGATCGATACCATCAGCCGCGAATGCTTCGGTACCTACGTCATTTCAATGACGCACGCAGCCAGCCACGTGATGGAAGTCATGTTTCTGGCCGTATTGGCTGGATTGGCGGGCAAGCGTAAATCCCAGTGGTTCTGCGATATTCAGATTTCGCCGTTGTTTGAAACCATCGAAGACTTACATCAAATCGAGAACGTATTAAGCGTATTATTCGAAAATCCGGTCTACCGTGAATTGATTCGTGTTTCCGGCGATCTGCAAGAAGCGATGCTGGGTTATTCCGATTCCTGCAAGGATGGCGGTTCGCTCGCTTCGGTCTGGAGCCTGTACAACGCTCAGAAACGTGTTCTGTCGATTACCCAGAAGAATGGTATCGAATGCCGACTGTTCCATGGCCGTGGCGGCACAGTGGCGCGGGGCGGCGGGCCTACTCACGAGTCGATTCTGTCGCTGCCGGCGGGTACCGTCGAAGGTCAGATCAAATTTACCGAACAGGGTGAGGTACTCTCATCCAAGTACAGTAATACCGAAACGGCTATTTACGAGATCACCATGGGTGCGACCGGCCTGATGAAGGCATCGGCGCATCTGGTGATGGAAAACAATCCGGCACCGGCCGAGCACGAGCAAGTCGTGGCCGAGTTGGCGACCTACGGCGAGAAGGCATACCGAGAATTGACTGACGAAACGCCATTCTTCTTCAATTACTTTTTCGAAGCGACACCGGTGCGAGAGCTTGGCTTGCTCAACATCGGCTCGCGACCGGCATCGCGCAAGGTCGGTGATTTGTCCAAGGCATCTGTCCGCGCCATTCCCTGGGTATTCGGCTGGTCGCAGTCACGACATACCTTGCCTGCATGGTACGGAATTGGCTCGGCGCTGAGAGCCTGGCGTCAAAGCCATAAGGATCAGCCCGAGTTGCTGCACACTCTGTTCAACGAGTGGCCGTTCTTCCACAGTATGTTGCGCAATACCCAGCTTTCGCTGACCAAGGGTGAAATGACCATCGCGCGTGAGTACGCCAGTCTGGTGGCCGATCAGGCTCAGGCGCTACCGGTATATGACAAGATCAGCACCGAGTACTACCGTACGCTCGATGAATTGTTGCGGGTTGCTCGGGTCGACTCGCTGGTTGAAATTGATGAATACATCGGCACCTCGATGATGCGACGTAACCCTTATCTGGACGTGCTCAACCATATCCAGATCGTATTGCTCCGCCGCTACCGGGATGATTCCGAGCCGGAAGCCGAACGGCAGAAGTGGTTGCTGCCGCTTTTACGCTCGATCAACGCCATTGCCTCAGGGATGCGTAATACCGGCTAAGAAATCCGGTTACTCCGTATTCTTGCGACCGCAAGCGCGGCTTTGGCCGCCCACTTGAATAATCCTCCTTCGTGGAGGATTCTTTTCATATTATTAATTCCGGTCAGTACGTTCCAGACTATCCAGGTAAGGATTCAACAATGAGTCACGACCACGACCACGACCACGCGCACCACCACCCGATTCCCACGAACTTCGATCGGCGTTTCGCCTTCGGCATGGCGATCAACTTGATTTTTGTGTTAATCGAAGCGTTTTACGGTTGGCAGGCCAATTCATTGGCCTTGCTTGCCGATGCCGGACACAACCTGGGCGATGTGGCCGGATTGGCGCTGGCCTGGGCGGCGCTGGCTGCTGGGCGAATTCGAGCGGATGATCGACATACCTACGGTTGGCAGCGGGGTTCGATACTCGCGAGCTTCATCAATGCCGCCGTGTTGTTGCTGTTGATGGGCGGGCTGGCCGTGGAAGCCATGCAACGCTTTACTGTGGTGACTGAGGTGCACGAATGGCCGGTGATCGTGGTGGCCACCATCGGCATTGTGATCAACAGCGCCACGGCCTGGCTGTTTTTGGCCGGTAGCAAACACGATCTCAACATTCGCGGCGCTTTTCTGCACATGGCAGCCGATGCGCTGGTTTCGCTGGGCGTTGTGATCGGTGCATTCGTCATCATGGGCACAGGCTGGTTCTGGCTCGATCCGGTCATTTCCTTGCTGATCGCCGCCGTGGTTGTCTGGGGCACGTGGTCATTGTTTCGTCAATCGCTGCACCTGTTGTTCGATGGCGTGCCCAAGGAGATCGACCTGGTATCTGTGCGCAAGCACCTGCTCGCCTTGCCCGGTGTGGCCGGGTTGCATGATTTGCATGTCTGGGCCTTGAGCACGTCCCGGAACGGATTGACGGCGCATCTGGTTCTTGCGCCCGATGCAGCCGCACCCGATCAATTGCTTGCTCAGGCTGAGCATCTGTTGCATGAGGAATTCAATATCAATCACGTAACCATCCAAATCGAAACGGCAACTTACGCCGCTCACTGCGCGTTGGCGTATACCCATGAAAACAGTGCGTGTCCCGGTGCGATGGTCTGATGGGTTCGGACTCTGACGCGCCATGAACGGAAATCGGTCATGAGTCAGTACATCGGCGCCATTGATTTGGGGACAACCAGTTCCCGGTTTATCGTCTTCGACCGCGCCGGGCAGATTGTGTCCATGGCGCAGAAAGAACATCGGCAGATCTACCCTCAGCCGGGCTGGGTGGAGCACGACCCGATGGAGATCCTGCATAACGTGAATGAAGTGACCGGCGCCGCGCTCGCCAAAGCAGGGCTGAATGCAGGCGACCTTGCCGCGATCGGGATCACCAATCAGCGTGAAACCACCGTGCTGTGGGATAAGGCCAGCAGTAAGCCGGTGCACAATGCCTTGGTTTGGATGGATACGCGAACCGATGCCTTGGTGTCCTCGTTTGCCAAGTTCGGCGGGAAGGATCGCTTTCGTGCCCAGACGGGTTTGCCGTTGACTACCTATTTCTCCGGGCTGAAATTACGCTGGCTGCTCGATCAACTGCCCGAAGCACGTACTCGTGCCGAGAACGGTGACCTTCTGTTCGGCACGATGGATTCCTGGCTCATTTGGCACCTGACCGGCGGTACGCGAGGCGGTCGGCATATCACCGATGTCACCAATGCCAGTCGCACCCAGTTGATGAACCTTGCGACCTGCAAGTGGGATGAGGACATACTCGAAGCGTTCGCCATTCCCAAAGCCTGTTTGCCACAAATCCTACCGTCGTCGCAAATCTATGGCGAAGTAACTACCGTTCCGTTACGTGGCACGCCGATCGCGGGCATTCTGGGCGATCAACAAGCCGCCTTGGTCGGGCAAACCTGTTTTGTGCCCGGAGAAGCCAAAAACACCTACGGTACCGGCTCATTTTTGTTGATGAATACCGGTCGCAAGATCGTGCCTTCGCAGGCGGGATTGCTAACAACCGTCGCCTACCAGTTTGGTGACGAGCCCCCATGTTATGCGCTTGAAGGCTCCATCGCGATTACGGGCGCCTTGGTGCAATGGCTGCGCGATAACCTCAATCTGATTGAAAAAGCGGCCGATATCGAGCCCCTGGCGGCCAGTGTGGAAGATAACGGTGGCGTCTACATCGTTCCGGCCTTTTCCGGGTTGTATGCGCCCTACTGGAAGGACGATGCACGTGGCGTTATCGTCGGGCTGACACGCTATGCCAACCGGGCACATATCGCTCGAGCGGCGCTGGAGTCGGCGGCTTTCCAGGTGCGCGACGTCGTCGAGGCGATGCAGGCCGATAGCGGCATCGAGCTCAAAGCCCTAAGGGTGGATGGCGGCATGGTCTGCAATAATCTTTTGATGCAATTCCAGTCGGATATGCTCGCTGCGCCCGTTGTCCGGCCCCGGATCACCGAGACCACAGCCTTGGGCGCCGCCTATGCTGCCGGTTTGGCCGTCGGCTACTGGAAAAATACGGATGACCTGCGAGCGAACTGGTCGGTTGACCACACCTGGTCGCCCATAATGCCGAATGAACAGCGCGAAACCTACTATCGTTATTGGAAGCGTGCGGTAACTCGTTCGTTCGATTGGGTAGAAGACAAGCCCGAGACGTAAATTTTGGCTCTTTAGGATAATTAATGCGACATTTCGGATCGAACGATAGTCCGGCGGGGCCAGCTGATTGGCGCACGCTCAAACTGCTGCTGCCCTATCTGTGGGAGTTCAAATGGCGGGTGTTGATCGCGCTTTCCTTCCTGATCGGCGCGAAATTCGCCATCGTCTCGATCCCGATCGTACTTAAACATATTGTTGATAATCTTAACCAACCCAAGGCTGTGCTTGTGGTGCCGCTGGCCTTGCTGTTCGGTTATGGCGCCTTGCGGCTGGCCAGCACAATGTTCGCCGATCTGCGCGATATTGTGTTTGCGAAGGTCACCCAGCGAGCGATTCGCCGTGTTGGCATGGATGTGTTCCGCTACCTGCACTCGCTTTCGCTGCGTTTCCATCTGGAGCGACAAACCGGTGGTGTGGCGCGCGATATTGAACGGGGCGCGCAGGGCATTTCGTCGCTGTTGAGCATGGTGCTTTTTTCCATCCTGCCGACCCTGATTGAGATCGGTTTGGTCGCGGGCATTTTGTTCGTTAAATTCGACTGGACCTTCGCCGCTATTACGCTGACCGTGGTTGCGGTGTACGTCACGCTCACCATTGTGATTACCGAGTGGCGGACAAAACTCCGCCGTCAGATGAACGAGATGGATTCCAAGGCGAATACTCAGGCTGTGGACAGCCTGCTCAATTTCGAGACGGTCAAGTATTTCGGCAACGAAGTCTTCGAAGCCGCGCGTTACGACGAGAGCCTGCAAAACTGGGAAGTTGCTGCGGTCAAAAACCAGACATCCATCGGCGTGCTGAACGTCGCCCAGGCCTTCGTGATCGCCATCGGCATGACCATCATGCTGATTCTGGCTTCCCGCGGTGTTGTGGATGGCAAGCTGACAGTGGGGGATCTCGTGATGGTCAACGCCTTTCTCATCCAGATGTTCATTCCGCTGAATTTCATGGGCGTAATCTATCGGCAGATCAAGCAATCGCTGACCGATATCGAGCGGCTGTTCACCCTGCTGGATGTGCCGCAGGAGATCAAGGACAAGCCGACGGCCAGGCCGCTTGAACTCAAAGGCGGCGAGGTGCGCTTTGTGAATGTGCACTTCGGGTACGATCCCGATCGCCAGATTCTGCATGGTGTGGATTTCACCGTGCCTGCCGGCCACAACGTCGCCATCGTCGGAGCGAGCGGGGCAGGGAAGTCCACCCTGTCGCGCTTGCTGTTCCGTTTTTACGATGTAACGAGCGGCGAAATCCTGATCGATGGGCAAGATATTCGCGACGTCACGCAAGCCAGCCTGCGCGCTGCCATCGGCATCGTTCCGCAGGATACGGTGCTGTTCAACAGCAGCATCTATTTCAATATCGCCTACGGTCGCCCGACGGCCACGCGGGAAGAAGTCATCGAAGCAGCGCGTGCGGCGCACATCTTGAGCTTCATCGAATCGCTGCCCAAAGGTTGGGAGACAACCGTGGGCGAGCGCGGGTTGAAACTGTCCGGCGGTGAAAAGCAGCGTGTGGCCATCGCGCGGACCCTGCTCAAGAATCCGCAGATTCTTATTTTCGACGAAGCCACTTCCGCGCTCGATACCCAGACGGAAAAGAACATCCAGTTTGAATTGAAGGAAATATCGCGTAACCGCAGCACAATCACCATCGCGCACCGGCTTTCGACCATTATCGATGTCGATGAAATTCTGGTCATGGAACGCGGGCAGATTGTGGAACGAGGAAATCACCGCTCATTGCTGGCGCATCAGGGCGTTTATGCCGAACTGTGGGCCATGCAGCAGGAAGCTCGCGATCATTGATCTGCGCATTTTTCCCGCTACGGCGTTCCGTTATGTAATAAATTAAACTGACCAAACATCAATTCCTGCCTAAAACCGTGAGCACGCCATGCCTAATACACTTTCCCCTCAAGCCCTCGATACCCTGAGTTTTGGCGTTCCACTGGCAGAAGGCGTCAGCATTCAGGATCGATTGCGTCAGCAGGGTTTCGGTTTGTTGAGTGCAGAAGCGGTATACGCGCTGATCGGCCCCGGCGCGGACTCATGCGCGGATGCAATGCCTATGTGGGCCGACTTACCTGCCGATGAATACCTCAAGGATGGTGGGCACTATCGTTACCGACGTCATGGCAGTTTTATTCAGCATGTTTCGGTGGGCGGGAGCACGGATGTGCTCGATCTGGTGCCCCATCGTCCGCACTGGCAGCCGACTTCCTACAATGCACTGCACGGTGGCATGTTGCGCCGGTTCGAACCACTTACTCCTGAATTTATGGCATTGCCGTTCTGGCAACCACTGGTGACCCATTTGGGGCGCCTGTTTGCCGAAATTCGCCCCGTGGCGCGCTGGTTCATCGAAACGCATCAATTCCGCATCGATACCCGTGACGGCGTAGGCAGGCCCACACCGGAAGGCGCGCACCGCGACGGGGTTGATTTCGTGGTGGTTATCATGATCGGCCGCAGAAACATTCGCGGCGGCGAAACCCGTGTGTTTGAAGTGGATGGCGCGCGCGGCGTTCGGTTTACCTTATCCGAACCATGCAGCGCCTTGCTGATGGACGATTGTCGAGTCATCCATGAAAGCACCCCGATCATTCCGGTAGGCAATCCGAATGACGGCTGGCGCGATACCCTGGTGCTCACCTTCCGTTCGGGCGGTTTTCTGGCCCCGTGATGGCGTCTTTCGGTGGCCACTGAACGGTGTATCATGAGTACCCGATTTGACCCTCAAGCCGCCTATCTATGACGACCGATTTTAAGCTTCCCGCACGCACGCAAAACAACACCTCATCGGTGTCTGAAGCCTTCTCCAATGTGCGTATGCCGCCGCATTCCCAAGATGCGGAGCAGGCCGTACTGGGGGGGCTGATGCTGGATCATCTCGCGCTGGAAAAAATCAGCGATGTGCTGCGTCCGGAAGATTTCTACCGCGCCGATCACCGCAAGGTGTATGAGGCCATTCTGGATCTGTCCGAAGGCAACAAGCCCTTCGATGCGGTGATGGTGGCCGAGTGGCTTTCCAAGCGCGATCAGCTTGAAGAGGCGGGCGGCGTACCTTATCTGGTCGAACTGGTTGAAGCCGTACCCACGGCAGCCAACATTCTGGCCTACGCACAGATGATCCGCGAAAGCTCGGTGCTGCGCAAACTGATCGACGTGGGTACACAGGTCGTGCAAATGGGCTATCGCCCGGAAGGTCGCGCGGCGGCCGAAGTCATGGAATTTGCCGAACGCGAGATTTTCTCGATCGCCGATGAAGGCGAGCGTCTCAAGCGCGGTTTCAGGCCCATCAAGGAACTGATGACCGGTGCCATGGATCGGGTGGCCGAACTCTTCGAGCGTGAAGAGGCGATTACCGGTCACGCCACGGGCTTCAAGGACTTCGATGAAATGACATCCGGCCTTCAGGCGGGCGATCTGGTGATCGTTGCCGGTCGTCCATCGATGGGCAAGACCACCTTCGCCATGAATATTGCCGAACACGTCGCGATTTCCGGCAAAAAGGCGGTGGCGGTGTTTTCGATGGAAATGCCCGGCGAACAACTGGCGCTGCGTATGCTCAGCTCAATCGGCCGTGTTGATCAAACCCGAGTGCGAACAGGTCGGCTCGACGATCAGGATTGGCATCGCCTCACCTCCGCCGTGGGTATTCTGAGTCAGACACAAATTCATATCGACGATACCCCCGCACTGTCGCCCAGTGATTTGCGTTCGCGGGCGCGGCGACTGGCGCGCACCTGTGACTTGGGGGTGATCGTGGTCGATTACCTACAGCTCATGCAGGTGCCGGGCACGAAGGAAAACCGCACCAACGAAATCTCCGAGATTTCCCGCTCGCTCAAATCCATCGCGAAAGAACTCAGCGTACCTGTGATTGCACTGTCGCAGCTCAACCGCTCCCTGGAACAGCGCCCGAACAAGCGTCCGGTCATGTCGGATCTGCGTGAATCCGGTGCCATCGAGCAGGATGCCGATTTGATTGTGTTCATCTACCGCGATGAGGTCTACGACAAGGAATCGCCACAGAAGGGCATGGCAGAAATCATTATCGGCAAGCAGCGTAACGGCCCCATCGGTAATCTATTTCTTACCTTCCGTGGGCAGAACACCCGCTTTGAAGATTACATACCCAATGACGTGCTGCCGGAGGGCTATCACTCATGAGTGACTTGCGTCCGTTGCAGGAAATCACCCATACCGAAGCGATTGATCTGCGCCGACCTGAACTCACGATTGACCTCGCCGCGTTGCGACACAATGCCGCGGTGGCACGTCAGGTCGCCAAAGGCCGTAAACTGCTCGCCGCAGTGAAGGCGGATGCCTACGGTCATGGCATGGCAACGGTTGCCCGCGCGCTGCGCGATCGGGTCGATGGCTTCATGGTCGCCACACTGGGCGAGGGCGAGGCATTGCGCCTGGCGGGCATTACTCAGCGCGTGCTTGTGCTGCAGGGCGTGATGAGTCAGGCCGAGGCCCGCCGTGCCGCCCGCCGTTTTCTCGAACCGGTATTCCACCACGCCAGCCAGATCGATGCTGTCGGCACGGTCGGTTTCGGTCTGCCGCTCACGGCCTGGCTCAAACTGGATACCGGCATGCATCGGGTCGGCTTCACGCCGGAAGAATTCGCGCAAGCCTATGCCCGCCTCAGTGCATTGCGCGGGGTGCGTCCGAATCCGAATGTGCTGACACATTTCGCCTGTGCCGACGAGCCGGATCGCGCCCCGACCGACGATCAGATCACCTTATTCAAGCAGACGACCACCGAATGCTCCGGTGAAACCAGCCTGTGCAACTCAGCCGGGTTGCTGGCCTATCCGCACGCGGGCGGTGACTGGGTACGTCCTGGCATCATGCTGTATGGTGGTAACCCATTCATCACCGGCACGGCCGCCGATTGGGACTTGAAGCCGGTGATGACGCTTACGACGCAGTTGATTGCCGTTCGTGAAGTGCAGGCGGGTGAGCGGGTAGGGTATGGCGGTAAATTTACGGCACCGGCAACCATGCCCGTTGGCGTCGTGTCGATCGGTTATGGCGATGGCTATCCGCGCCACGCCCCGAACGGCACGCCGATCGTCGTCAATGGGCAGCGCTCGCAAGTTATCGGTCGGGTTTCGATGGATCTGGTCACGGTCGATTTGCGCGGCATTCAAGCCCAGGTCGGCGATACCGTACAATGCTGGGGCGATCAACTGCCCATCGATGAAGTCGCACAGGCGGCGGGCACCATCAGCTACGAACTCATGTGTCAGATGAGCGGGCGCGTCACGCGGCGCGTGGTGGAAGTGTCCGAATAACACAACATTTGATCGTTTTGCCACTCGAACGGAGAAAACGCATGCACGTACTCGTATTCCAACACGTTCCTTTCGAAGGTTTGGGTGCGATGGCGCCGTGGCTGGATGCTCGAAACGCACAAGTGCAGGTAATCCGGCAGTACGAACCGGATTCGGGCATGCTCCCCGCGCTCTCTGCCATTGACCTGATCATCGTGCTCGGCGGCCCGATGAGCGTGCATGATACCGATCACCACCCGTGGCTTGAAGCCGAAAAGGCCTACATTCAATCGGCCTTACGTGCCAAAACCCCGATACTCGGGCTCTGCCTCGGTGCGCAGCTCATCGCCGAGCAACTGGGTGGTGCCGTGCGCAAAAACCGCTTGCCCGAAATCGGCTGGTGGCCCATTCATTGGCATGCGGCGGCCCAGCATATCTGGCCTCAATGCCACTGTGCCGAGAGGCCAGAGCTTGAAGCCATCGAAGCGGCCGGTACGCGTGTATTCCACTGGCATGGCGAAACCTTTGATCTGCCAGCCGAGGCGCACTTGTTGGCACACAGCGCTGCCTGCGCGAATCAAGGTTTCCTATTTCGGGATCATGTGGTCGGGTTGCAATTTCATCTGGAAATGACACCCGAAACGGTCAAGCAATTGATGATGAATGCAGAGGATGAACTCGTCGATAGCCCGTTCGTTTCAACGGCTGAAAAGATAAAGTCGGAGCCCGCCGACACCTACGCACTAAACCAGCGCCTTATAGGCGAATTGCTGACATACCTTGTCGCTCCCAGATGATCGTAGGCGTTGAAATCCCAGTAGATCCTGGTTCGTTGTTTCAAGAATGCCGTTCAAGAAATAACCCTGTAGATATTGATGACATTCAGATAACGACGCGCTAGAATGTCCTTATAAACTTGATTGAGGTGAAAACTATGTCAGCGTTCAAATTCGAAAACTTCCCATTGACCTTCATCATCGGCCTGATTTGCTTCGCATGGCTCTCATTCTTGAGCGTTATCACCTTCGGTTGATTCAATAGCTCGACCGCGCTCAAAGTTTGGTCGAAGCAACAAAAACCCGCCAACAGGCGGGTTTTGTGGTTTAAGAGCGGGCGAAACCCTAGAAAGTCAGGCAACGCGAAGGCGTTACGATTCTGACCTTATCCAACAATCGCAGATCAGCAACCAAACCGGCACACATTCATACCCAAAAACTGATCATAAGCCTCGCCGCTACGCAACCAATGCCACATATGCGCTTCGAGTTCATTGCCCGTTAACGCCGTTTCCAACTCACAAAACGTACCATAGGGAAAACGCGGGCTACCCTTCGGTTCAGCCACCACCGTTGTATCCTCCACAAACAGACTGAAATCCGGCTCTTCAAATCTAAAAGCAGCAAAAGCACCACCTCCGTGCTCGGCAAACAGGCGCTCAACTTGTTGGTTAAAATTTGAAAGGGTTATAGGTCTGAACATGGCGTAACCTGGAAGGTTTTATCAAATGGATTAGTTACTGAGCTTATCAGGGGATGAGTCGGGTGGAAAAGTGAGATGGACCCAGCTTCATGCCCAGCATTTGCCGTGTTCAAAAGCCCGTAGGTTGGGCTAAGCGTCGCATATTAATTTTTAATCTGCTAATCATTATATTTATCTCTTATCTTATTATTTTGTTATTAATTTTATTAACTTATCATTTGTTTTTATTATCTTGCTGATGTTATCTTGGTTGAGAGTATTTATTTTGTATAAATCAAGAATTTGGTCGCTTAGAATATCTATAAATGAAGCAAATATGTAAAACATAGCTCCAATCGATGCTAATACCAGTTTTGCTGTTTCTGGTCGATGTCTTGGTCTATAGCTTTTTAGGTAGTGATAAACTCTCACGATTAATCCGCAAGTGGCTGTGATAGCTGCGTACTCAGAGCTTTGGAAAATAGATAATTGTACTGCGGCGCTTATCCATAATGCTGCTTCAATTAAGTCTAACGAAAGATCGGTGTTTATTTTTTTTGTAGAATTCGTGTTTAAACTATTTTTTTTGATGTAAATCGATACAGCTGCAACGGCCACGATTAAGTTTAAAATTGCTGTGGTGAGTGATATGTAATTATTTACCGTGTCCATTGTTGTTCTAATTATCTTATAGATTAAATAAACCCGCCATTCGGCGGGTTTGTTGTTTCTCTTACCAGTTTAGCGCGCCACCTGTTTGGTAGTCGGTGACTCGGGTTTCGAAGAAGTTTTTCTCTTTTTTCAAATCAATGACTTCGCTCATCCAAGGGAAGGGGTTGGTCGCCCCGGGGAAGAGTTCGGCGAGACCAATCTGGTTGCAGCGGCGGTTGGCAATAAAGTGCAGGTATTCGGCGCACATTTCCGCATTCAGACCGAGCAAGCCGTGCGGCATGGTGTCGCGAGCGTAGGCGATTTCGAGCTCCGCGGCTTCCTTGAGCATCCGGGTGACTTCGGCCTTGAAGTCTTCGGTCCACAGATGCGGGTTTTCGATCTTGATCTGGTTGATCACGTCGATACCGAAGTTCATGTGGATGGATTCGTCGCGCATGATGTACTGATACTGCTCGGCGATACCGGTCATCTTGTTGCGGCGGCCCAGAGAGAGGATTTGCGCGAAGCCAGTGTAGAACCACATGCCTTCGAACACGACGTAAAACGCGACCAGATCACGCAGGAAGTCTTGTGCGCCTTTGGTGGTGCTGGTATCGAAGTCACCATCAGCGAGGTTTTTGGTGTACTTGAGTGCCCACTCATCTTTGGCGGTGATGGAGGGGATTTCGCGGTACATGTTGAACAATTCGCCTTCGGCTAGACCCAAGCTTTCCACGATGTACTGGAAGGTGTGGGTGTGCACGGCCTCTTCAAAGGCTTGACGCAGCAGGTACTGGCGGCATTCGGGGTTGGTGACCTGCTTGTAGATGGCGAGCACGATGTTGTTGGCAACGAGGCTTTCAGCGGTGGCGAAAAAGCCCAAGTTACGCATGATCATGGCGCGCTCGTCGGCGGTGAGTCCGCCATCACGGCCTTTCCACAGGGCGATATCGGCTTGCATGGAGACTTCGGTCGGCATCCAGTGGTTGTTGCAACCGGCGAGATATTTTTCCCAGGCCCAGGTGTATTTCATGGGCAGGAGTTGATTGACGTCGGCGGTGGCGTTGATGATGCGCTTGGCCGATACATCGACGCGGCCCGCACCCTGCGCGATGCCTTCCAGACCGGTTTGACCGTGTGGGGACGCGTGATCGCCTGAGTCGACGGCCTGGGTGACGTCCGTTGTGTCGTCCATCGCTGAGGTCATGTTCGACATCATTTCGGGCGTCATGCCCGCATTCGGGTTTGATTTCGCTTCCAGTTCGTTCCAATTCAACATGTTCTGTTCCTCTCTTTCTATTATTCCAGTACGTGCAATCGAGCCGCTTATTGACAGGCTTCGCAGCCGGGGTCGTCGATGGCACAGGCTTTCGGTAGGGCTTCGGCAATAGGATCAGCACTCACGCCGCGCAGCTTGCCGTCCAGTTTCGTCATGGTGGTCTTCTCTACGCGCGTTTTGGATGAAGCACGCAGGTAGTAGGTGGTTTTAAGGCCAACCAACCAGGCGTTCTTGTACATCTGGTCCAGTTTCGGGCCGGAAGGATCGGCCAGATACAGATTGAGCGATTGCGCCTGATCGATCCATTTCTGGCGACGCGAACCGGCTTCGATCAACCAGCGCGGCTCGACTTCGAACGCGGTCGCATACAGCGCCTTGAGCGAATCCGGGATACGGTCGATCTGCTGTACGCTGCCGTCGAAGTATTTGAGGTCGTTAACCATCACTTCATCCCACAGATCCAGCGCCTTGAGGTCGCGCACGAGATACGGGTTGATGACGGTGAATTCGCCGGACAGGTTCGATTTAACGAACAGGTTCTCGAAGGTCGGTTCGATCGACTGGGCCACACCGCAGATGTTGGAGATGGTCGCAGTCGGTGCGATGGCCATGGTATTGGAGTTACGCATGCCTTGAACCTTGATTTTGGCTCGAACGGCTTCCCAATCAAGTGTGGTATCGCGGTTCATGACGAGGTATTTGCCACGCGCTTCGGCCAGCAGGTCGATGGAGTCGATTGGCAGGATGCCACGGCTCCACAGCGAACCCTCAAAGCTCTGGTAACGGCCACGCTCGGCGGCCAGATCGCTCGACGCGCTGATGGCGTAGTAGCTCACGGTTTCCATGGAGCGATCGGCAAACTCGATGGCCTGTTCGGACGAGTAGGGGATCTTCTGGATATGCAACGCATCCTGGAAGCCCATGATACCTAAGCCCACCGGACGGTGACGCAGATTGGAATTGCGCGCTTGCGGTACGGAGTAGTAGTTGTACTCGATCACGTTATCCAGCATCCGCATGGCGGTCTTGATGGTGCGGGCGAGTTTTTCCTGATCCAGTCCATTTTCGGTGACGTGCTGGGCAAGGTTAACCGAACCCAGGTTACAGACGGCGATTTCCTGATCGTTGGTGTGCAGGGTGATTTCCGTGCACAGGTTCGATGAGTGAACCACACCGGCGTGTTGGTTGGTGTAACGCAGGTTGCACGGATCCTTGAACGTGATCCACGGGTGGCCTGTTTCGAACAGCATCGACAACATCTTGCGCCACAGGTTGGTGGCCTTGATGCGGCGGAAGTTCTTCATTTCGCCACGGTCAACGCGCGCTTCGTAGGCGGTGTATGCCTTTTCGAATGCCAGACCGGTCAGATCGTGCAGATCAGGGCAATCGGCCGGTGAGAAGAGGGTCCATTCGCCTTCTTCCATCACGCGCTTCATGAACAGATCGGGCACCCAGTTGGCGGTGTTCATGTCGTGGGTGCGGCGACGGTCGTCACCGGTGTTCTTGCGCAGGTCGAGGAATTCTTCGATGTCCAGATGCCAGGTTTCAAGATAGGCACACACGGCACCCTTGCGCTTGCCGCCTTGGTTGACCGCCACGGCGGTGTCGTTGGCGACTTTCAGGAAGGGTACGACGCCTTGTGATTTGCCGTTGGTGCCTTTGATGTGGCTAGACAGGGCGCGGACGCGGCTCCAGTCGTTACCCAAGCCGCCAGCGAATTTGGAGAGCAGGGCGTTGTCCTTGATCGCGGCGAAGATGCCGTCCAGGTCGTCCGGCACTGTGGTGAGGTAGCAGGAAGACAGTTGCGGGCGCAGGGTGCCGGAGTTGAACAGGGTCGGCGTGCTGCTCATGAAGTCGAATGAGGACAACAGTTTGTAGAATTCAATCGCGTGGGTTTCGCGGTCGATTTCATTGATGGCCAACCCCATGGCGACGCGCATGAAGAAGGCTTGCGGCAGTTCGAAACGCACGCCGCCTTCATGCAGGAAGTAGCGGTCGTATAGGGTTTGCAGGCCGAGGTAGCTGAATTGCAGGTCACGGCTGGTGTCGATGGCATCGGTCAGGCGCTTGATATCGTACTGGCGCAGGGTCGGGTCGAGCAGTTCGTGCTCGATACCGGTGTTGATGTACGACTGGAAGTAATCGGCAAACAGGCCGGAAAGTTCGGATTGCGTGCAGACGGTCACCGGTTGCTTGGTGAAGCGCAGAGCTTCGGAACGAATGCCGTCGAGCAGCAAGCGGGCGGCAACAAACGAGTAGTTCGGGTCCTTTTCGATCAGGGTGCGTGCACTCATCACCAGTGCGGTGTTGACTTCTTTTTCAGGCACGCCGTCGAAGAGATTGCGCAGCGTTTCTTGCAGCACGGCATTGGGATCGACATCGGTCAGATTACTGCAAGCCTCGCCGATCAGAGCGTTCAGCCGAACGTGATCCAGCGGGCTGCGGGTACCGTCTGCGTGGGTTACGTTCAGAACAATCTCAGGTGTGGCTTGGTCTGGCGCTTCTGCGGCACGCTTCTGGGCTTGATGTTCACGGTACAACACGTAGGCACGGGCAACTTTATGGTGGCCTTCGCGCATCAGGGCCAGTTCGACCTGATCCTGAATGTCTTCGATATGCACGGTGCCGCCGCCCGGTGCGCGACGCTTGAGGGCGGATGAAATCTGATCCGACAAGGCATTCACGAGATCATGCACACGCATGGAAACGGCAGCACCACTGCCTTCTACCGCCAGGAATGCCTTGGTCATGGCTACCTTGATTTTCGAATCATCGAATGCGGTCACCTTGCCGTTGCGACGAATGACACGCAGTTGACCGGGTGTGGTGGCGGCCGTGTCGATGGTCGAGTGTGCTGCGGAGGGTGCGCTGTGCGCGGTGGTGGGTTTGGTTGCGGTTTCAGTGGCGGTGCTTGCTGTCATGTTTTCCATCCTGATTGTCCATTGTTGGGGGCGGTGGCGAGTGCAGTGGCTAAGTCGGTTCGTCTTGTGTGTTCGGTAAATCACGGGGATCAAACGCTCATTGCGTGCGCGCTGGCGCGGCTTTGGACGCGCAACAGTCGAAACCCGTGGTGATTCGATGCCAAGGATTTTTGGACAGCGAGGGGGGAATGTCAACCGGTATTTATACTAACTAAAGTGCTTTCTTAAATTGATTAACACAACATGTAGTGTATATCGGTTCGTTGCCAGTGTGCTCTATTCGGAGGAGAGCCTGTGGATAAGTTGAGCGCAAAATTGCCAGGTAGCCGATGAAACAGTCGCTTGGACGCTACCGGGGCGAATTGGATATTCGGCGAATATCAGCAGGACGCCTACGCCAAATACAGGGGGGATTAGTGTCCATTTTTTTGCAAATTTTGAGGTTTTTCAGCTTGCGTGGTGGATGTGCTCGGCAGGATGCGCGGCAAGCCGTTACAATTCGCGGCACTCAATCAGAATCAGGGAGGGGTTATGCGCGTACTTGTCACCGGAGCGGCCGGATTTATTGGTTCAAGCACGGCTCTGCGTTTGTTGGCGCGGGGCGATACGGTATTGGGTATCGATAATCTCAACGATTACTACGACGTGAACCTTAAAAAGGCGCGTCTGGCACGTTTGGACGCGCATGAAAGGTTCGCGTTCATTGAAATGGATATCAGTGACCGACCGGCTATCGAGCGGCTGTTCGCCGAACAGAAGATCGACCGGGTCGTGCATCTGGCCGCACAAGCTGGCGTGCGGTACTCCATCGAAAACCCGCATGCCTATGTCGAGAGTAATCTCGTCGGTTTCGTGAACATCCTTGAGGGGTGTCGCCACGCATCGGTCGGGCATTTGGTGTATGCCTCATCAAGCTCGGTCTATGGCGCGAACGAGTCATTACCCTTTTCGGTGCATGACAACATCGACCATCCACTGTCGCTGTATGCAGCAACCAAGAAGGCCAACGAGCTGATGGCACATACTTATTCGTCGCTCTACCAGCTGCCGACCACCGGTCTGCGGTTCTTTACGGTGTATGGCCCGTGGGGGCGGCCTGATATGGCGCTGTTTAAGTTCACCAAGGCCATTCTGGCGGGTGAACCGATCGATGTGTTCAATTACGGCAAGCATCGGCGGGATTTTACCTACATCGACGATATCGTCGAAGGGGTCATCCGCACGCTGGATCATACGGCAGAGTCCAATCCGAACTGGAATGGCGCGAAGCCCGATCCGGGCACATCCCGTGCGCCGTGGCGCGTGTATAACATCGGCAACAGCCAGCCGGTGGAATTGCTGACCTACATCGAGTGCATCGAGCAGGCCATCGGCAAGAAGGCGGAACTGAATCTGTTGCCGATGCAACCAGGTGATGTGCCGGATACGTTTGCGGATGTGGCCGATCTGGTTGCCGATGTCGGCTATCAGCCCAGCACGCCGGTGGATGTAGGTGTGCGGAATTTCGTGGATTGGTATCGCAGCTATTATTCAGTCTGATTTCTTGTTTTCGGTGGCCTTCACGGCAGCATGATAATGCGCCTTGATCTCGTCAATGTTGACGCGGGTTGGCGGCAATTCCAGCCCCATTTCGTCCAGCGTTTCGGAGATGATCTGGGAAATAGCCAGGTTCCTGAACCATTTGTGGTTGGCCGGGATGACATACCACGGCGCCGTCAGTGTGCTGGTTTTGACCAGCGCTTCTTCATACGCTTCAATATATTGCGGCCAGAACTTGCGCTCTGAGTAATCCGATTCACTGATCTTCCAATGACGCCTGGGGTCGTCCAACCGCTTCTTGAAACGTTCGAGCTGCTCTTCCGGACTGATATGCAAAAAGAACTTGAGGATGCGCGTGCCATTTTCTGCGAGCAGATGCTCGAAAGCGTTGATCTTTTCGTAGCGCTGCGACCAGACTTCTCGTGGCACCAGATCATGCACCCGAACCACCAATACATCCTCGTAATGCGAGCGGTTGAAAATGACCACTTCGCCAGCCGCTGGCACATGGGCATGTGCGCGCCAGAGAAAATCATGCGCGGACTCCAGTGGCGTGGGCTGCTTGAAACCGTGGACACGAGTGCCCTGGGGGTTCATGGCGCTGAAGACATGGCGAATCACGCCATCCTTGCCTGCCGCATCGAGTGCCTGCAATACCACCAGCAGTGATTGTCGGCCATCGGCATAGAGGAGGAACTGATCCTCTTCCATGCGTTGAAGATAGGTTGCCGTTAGTTCGGCGGCTTTCTCCTTGTCGATGTCACCGGTGTCGTCGGGGTCGATGTCGGCCAGAGAAAGCTTCTTGAGCGGGTCGACCAGAAAGCGTGCGCGATAATCCATCGGTATGGCCCAGCTGATAAGTGGAAAGTACCGATTATGCCGCAGTTTTTTCCTGCCGGCGCATCAGATTCCACAGCGTCTGACCACCGGCCACAGCGAGGTAGAAGGTGCAGGCCGTGGCGATGATGCTGGCGCCGGAGCTGAGGTCGAATTGGTAGGCGACCCAGAGCCCGCCCAGACAGAACACGAAACTCCAGATGCCGGAAGCGACCATCAATCCGGCCAGACTCTTGGTGTGCCGCTCGGCAAGGTAGGGTGGCAGGGTCAAAAGGGCGATCACCAGAATCAAGCCGACGACCTGAATCATCATCACGACCGCCTCGGCGACCATGATCAGAATCATAAAGTAAAGCCATTGCACGGGAATGCCGCGCGAGCGGGCGAAATCCGGATCGAAGGAAAACGACAGAATATCGCGGTAA
This sequence comes from Halothiobacillus neapolitanus c2, assembly GCF_000024765.1. GTDB lineage: Bacteria > Pseudomonadota > Gammaproteobacteria > Halothiobacillales > Halothiobacillaceae > Halothiobacillus > Halothiobacillus neapolitanus. Next base: position 1,095,326 of record NC_013422.1, read on the forward strand.
AAGTAGAGCGTGAGGCTGACGATGACGACATCGATGCCGAGCATGAGCCATAAATCACTGGCCGGGACCGTGAGGATGCTGCCGAACAGATAACTCATCAGGCCCACGTTGTAGCCCGGTGTGAGGTTGATCATGATGATGCCGAACGCCATGCCCGCTGCCCAGATCACGCCGATGAGGGTATCGGTTCGTTCACGCTTCTTTAATGTCAACGTGCCGAGGAGCATGGCTGCGCCCGCGGTGAAGGCGCCGGCCGTCGGCAGGACGGGTGCGCCGAGAAAGAAGGCCAAACCGACACCGCCATACGCCGTGTGTGCGATGCCGCCGGCCATGAACGTGAGCCGGTTTACCACAATCAGCGCGCCAATCACGCCACAGGTGACGCTCACCAGCAAGCTGGCCAGCAGGGCATGCTGCATGAAGTTCTGCTGCAATAACTCAGTGAGTGTCATGGCCACATCCGGATGCTGTCTTGCCCTGAGTTTGAGTGAGTTTGTTCTCGGAAGGCATGGTTTCTACCATCTGTTGCAGCAGGGAATGCACCGGGCAGCCGGCCTCGTGAATGCCGTACATCAGATCAAGCATCGCCGGGGTCAGTTGGGCACCCGATGAGGCGAGGGCAAAACGGTTCACCGCAATAATGCCGGTCACCGCGTTGGCTGTAATGCCCAAATCATGACTCACCATGACGACCGTGGTTTGAGCATCCAGCCCGGTCAGGGTTTCGAGGATGCACTGGCGGCCGTAGGGGTCGATGTTCGAGAGTGGTTCGTCGAGAATCAGCAATTCTGGCTGGGTAATCAATGCCCGAGCGATCAGAACGCGCTGGCGTTGGCCGCCGGACAGTTCATTCAAGCGGCGTTTGCCAAGATCCGACACACCAGCCCGGCGCATGGCGTGTTCGGCCTGTGCGCGTTCTTCACGGGTATAACGAATACCACGTCGCTTTCCAAGCAGGGTATTCCCTTGGGCCAGCCCCATCAGAACCACCTGTTCGACCGAGGCGGGAAAGCCGGGCGAGGTGTTGCTATGCTGGGGCACGTAGCCGATACGGTCTGGATTGGTGCCGGGACGTTCGCCGAAGATGCGCACCTCGCCCTCGGTGGGCGTGAGTAGGCCCAAGATCAACCGCATGAGCGTGGTCTTGCCGCCGCCATTGGGCCCGATGACGGCGATGAATTCACCCCGTGCAATGTCGATGTTGATGTCACTCAGCGCACGCGTGTTTTCAAAGTCGAAAGCCACGTTACGCAGTTGAATGATCGGCTCGGGCATGATGGCCTTTTGCGAGTGCGCGTCCATGTGCTGTTAACGCAGCGCCTTGTTTAATGCCGTGGCAATCGCTTCCATACCGGCAGGCCAGTCTTCTTGCAACGGGTCGATGGTGACCACTTCTCCATTGATGGAGTCGGCAATGGTTTTGGCGGCTTTCTGTGCAAATTGGGGTTCGATGAAAACGACCTTGATATTGTTGTTCTTCGCAAAGGTGATCAACTCGCCCAGTTGTCTCGGGCCGGGTTCCTTACCTTCGATTTCGATGGGCACCTGTGTCAAGCCGTATGCTGCGGCGAAATAACCGAATGCCGGATGAAACACGATGAATCGGGTTTGTTTGAGCGGGTGATCGACCAGAGACTGGAGAATGTCGCCATCGACTTGATCGATTTTCTGAGCGAGCTTGGCATAGCCTTGCAGATAATCGGCGGCGTGGGCGGGATCGGCCTTGATCAGCGCATCGCGAATATTCATGGCCTGAATGCGCACCAATACCGGCGATAACCAGATATGCGGATCAAGTCCCGGCCCTTTGGCAGCACCATGATCGTGGTCGTGCCGAAGCATCGGCATCCGCTCGATGCCGCGGGCGGTATTTACCACAACCATTTTCGGGTTGGCTGCGGTAAAACGCTTCAACCAGGCCCGTTCGAGTGGCACACCGATTTCCATGTACAGATCGGCCTTGGAAAGACGCGCAATCTGGCGCGGCGTGGGTTCGTAGGTTTCCGGCTCCGCATTGGCGGGGACCAGAACCTCGACGGTGACGTGGTCGCCACCAATCATTTGTACGAAATATTTTTGTGGTGGAATGCTGACGGCCACATCAATGGGTGACGCTGCCCAGACCGAGGACGCAGCCAGATTGAGAGCCAGTAACAACGCAATCTGAAACGGTGCAAAGAAAATACGCATGGCAAACTCTTTGTTAGATGATTGAGGAACAGGGCGATGGCCCAAAGATCAATTTGGTACATTATAACGTATTTATCAGCACACAAAGCGCATATATTCTTGGCCAAGATGAAAACCAGAGTGAAAACCAAGGTAAACCCATGAACGATCAGGAAGCAGAACATTGAATCAGGAGCTGACATTAGCGCCGGATGCGGGAAAGCAAGCCGCACTGGCATCGCTGATCGAGGCATTGCTGCTGGCCAGCGAAGTGCCCTTGAGTCTGGCGGGTCTACAGCGGATGATCGGTTCCGAAACACCGGTTGCCGCTTTAAGCGAAGCATTGGCGCGGTTGCAAGCCCGGTACGAAGCGCATCCGTTCATTGATCTTGAACACCGCGAAGTGGCCGGTGTATCGAGCTGGCGGTTGCTCGCCAATGATCAGATCGCCCCTTACCTCGCCCGCAGCGAAGCGCCACGGACCAGCCGCTATTCACGTGCCGTACTCGAAACATTGGCGCTGATCGCATGGCGGCAGCCCATTACCCGTGGGGAGATCGAAGCCGTGCGCGGTGTGAGCGTCAACCCGCAGATCATCCGTACCTTGGTCGAGCGAGGCTGGATTCGGTCGGTCGGCCATAAGGATACCCCGGGCAAACCGGAACTATTGGGCACAACGCGACAGTTTCTTCAGGATTTCGGCCTTAATTCTCTGGAGTCTCTGCCAACGTTCGATGACTTCGTGCGTCAAGGTACGATGGACGTATAACGCTCGCTTCGATTTTGCCTTTGTCGCGTTCAGATGCACCTGTCCGAACTGATCGAGGCGTGGCGGATAACAACAGGAAGCACCTCGAAATACCCGTGATTCGTCGTTCCCGCGAAAGCGGGAACCCAGAAAAATCAAGGGCGCTGGATTCCCGCCTACGCGGGAACGACGAGTTTTTCGAGCTTCCCTAGGATAAATCGTCATGCTATCCAATTTTCTACCGTCGAATGAAAGTGGCGTCTTATCGCATCACAACGCCAATTGACCGAATCTTGTCCGAAAACCCAGCGGCAAAACTTTGTCCTGAGGGGGGAATTACGGTACCGTTCGCGCCAGATTTGCAGAGAAGATACCTATGAATTTAATGAAGATATTCGTACTTGGACGGCGGGCGGCCGATGCGTTCGCCCGATCCAAGGGAACAGAGTTGGACGATGTCGGGACCTTATCCCTGCTGGATCATCTGTTGGCACGCTGGGCGTCGAATCGTCTTGCCGATGCAGCGGACCAAGCGCTGCTTTCCTATATCACCTTGCTGACGGCTCACCGCTATTATGTTCAGCCCGAAAAATTCCTGAAAACCTGCCGCAGCGCCGAGCACCGCGAAGAATACCCGCTACAGCGCTTGCCACAGTGGCTTGCAGCCTTGCGCAATACGCTGAATTTTTACGCCGGCATCGAGACGGCGCCACGCCTGCCGGAAACGGAGGATGCTTCCATTCAGTTGCTGACTAATGAACTGTTTGCCTGGATTGCCGTGAACCACCCGGAGCATCTGGGTACGTTGGAATCGACCTGGGACGAACCAACGGTGCTGGCGTTGTTGAGATCACGTGCCCGGAACCCCTTGGCTTACGAGCCGGTCTTCTCGCCGACTCATCTCGAATTCATCACGGCTATTGAAAAAACACACTGTATTTTTGCGCCCTCAGGCAAATACTGGGGTGCGGACGACTGGCGTGGTGACGAAACATTCGAGCAGAACGCTGCACGTTTCGCTCAGGGTCTGTTTCGTTTCATGACCGTCGCGCGCAAGGAGAAATTCAAGGGTTTTGCGTTCCGCATGCCCGCGGCGTTCAGTTCCAGTGTGGACGAACTTGCTCGCACTACGGCCCGGTTGCTCGCGGCACTCAATAGCATCGACCCGGCGCATTCCAACTGCCTTGAAGGCGAGCCGGGCACACCGGGTTGGAAATTCGACTGGGCGGGTGAATCCATGTTTCTGACAACATTCGGCACCTGCTACCCGCCGGATCACCCGCGTTATCCGCACGGGTTCGATCAGACCTATTTTTTCTTTCAGCCCGACTTTGTCCTGCGGCATCACCCGGGATTGATCGGCGAGATGGAGGCCATTTCCCGTGAACGGATTCTGTCCAGCTTCAACAAGCACGGCATGGACTACGACAATGAAAACAAGATCGCGGAAAGCGCCCGTTACATCCGCCCAATGAATCCGAAGGACCCACCGGTCGCGTGGTGGCGGTATTTGCCAAGGGCGAGAGACGGAGCGGCGAGCGCAAACCGCAAGATACCCTCGCATTCTGCCTGCACGGCCTGATTGGCTATCAACGTCTTGAGGTTGTTTTGAGTAACCCTTTGCAACTCATCCGGAATCGTCTGCCGCTGTATATCGCGCTGACGCGCTTGAATCGGCCAATTGGCATCTATCTTCTGCTCTGGCCGACATGGTGGGCGCTGTGGTTGGCGGCAGGCGGCGTGCCCGATTGGCGTCTGCTCTTGATTTTCACGCTGGGCGTGGTGGTGATGCGGTCGGCCGGATGTGCCATCAACGACTATGCGGATCGACATGTCGATGGGCATGTGGCGCGCACGAAAAACCGCCCTTTGGCGGCCGGGCTGATCCAGCCGAGCGAGGCGGTTGGCGTATTCGTGTTCCTGTCGCTAGTGGGTTTGGTGCTGGTGCTGCAACTCAATACCACGACGATTCTGCTGTCGATTGTGGCATTGATTCTGGCGGCAACCTATCCCTTCGGTAAACGCTTTCATCACCTGCCACAGGTTCAACTCGGCATGGCGTTCGGCTGGGCCATACCGATGGCGTTTGCCGCCCAGACGGGAACGGTACCGCTGATTGGCTGGTTGCTGTTCATCGCCAATATGTTCTGGACGGTAGCGTATGACACACTTTACGCGATGGCCGATCGGGAAGACGATCTTAAGGTCGGCGTGAAATCGACCGCCGTACTGTTCGGCCGCTTTGACCTGCTGATTGTGAGCGCGTTGTATGTCGCCACACTGGCGACCCTGATTCTGATCTGCGTTATTCAGGGGTTCGGCCTGTTCCCGTTCATTGCGCTGTTGCTGGCCGCCATCAGCGCGGTATGGATTGTGTATTCCGCCCGGGACCGCGACCCCGCGCATTGCGTGCGCGCCTTTCTGCGGAATAACGTATTCGGCGCACTGGTGATGATCGCCTTGCTGTTGGCTTATTTCTGATCAGTCAGGGCCTGATTAGTCCGTGCCTGATTAGGCTGGGCCTGATCGGCCACGGTCGATTCATCCATGGCCCTCTTCTTTTTGCGTCCAGTTAGCCCTTCGGCCACCACGTAGAACGCCGGAGTGACGTACAGTGTTAATAGCTGGGAAAACACCAAACCACCGACAACGGCAATCCCCAGCGCCTGATGGGCTTCTGCTTGCGCCCCGAAACCGACGGCAATGGGCAGGGTGCCCAAAATGGCGGCGAGCGTGGTCATCATGATCGGCCGGAAACGCACGGTACAGGCATCGACCATCGCATCAATCGCGCTTTCGCCTTCTCGTCGTCGATGAATGGCGAAATCCAGCATGATGATGCCGTTCTTCTTCACCAACCCTACCAGCATGATGATGCCGACAAAGCTGAATACATCGAGCGGCTGGTTGAACAGGTACAGCGAAGCCAGCGCACCGAATCCGGCGAGGGGCAGGGCGGTGAGGATGGTGAGCGGGTGAATGAAGTGTTCGTACAGGATTGCCAGAATCACGTAGATCACGAGTATGGTGGCACCGAGCAGTAACGGTAGCGTCTTGAGTGAATCCTGGAATGCCTGTGCGGAACCGGCGAACTGGCCGCTGACATTCTGTGGCAAATGTTCCAATGCGGCTTCTTCAATGGCTCGACTGACCTGATCGAGCGAATAGCCGGGTTTGAGATCGAACGACAGGGTGATCGACGGCAGTTGACCGTAATGGGTGATGGACAGCGGCCCGACACCGGTAGAAAAGCGTGCCACCGCGCTCAAGGGGACTAGCGTGTTATTGCTGCCGGGCACGCTGATGGCGTCCAGCGCGGAGATGTCATTCTGGTACTGCGGCGCCAATTCAGCGATGACCTGATACTGGTCGCTCGCGCCATAAATCGTACTGACCTGAGTGCCGCCGAAGGCCAGATTCAGTGTCTGTTCGAGCGCGCTTGGGGTGACGCCAAGAGAGGCTGCCCGTTCACGCAGGATATCGACGTTGATCTGCGGATTACGGATTTGCAGGCTGGAATCGACACTCGTCACGCCGGGAACGGCACGCAGAAAGGGTAGGAATGCTTGCGCGGCCTGGTTGAGCTGATCCTGATTCGTGGATTGAAGAACAAACTGATAATTCGAATTCGAGGAGAGCGCACCGATTCGAATGGCGGGGGGCTCAATGAAGAAGGCGCGCGTCGATCCTAAACGATCGGAAAGTTTCGCCATGGTTTTGCGGAAGTCCTGAATAACCGAGTTCAATGGCGCGCGTTCGTTCGCCGGTTTGAGCTGGATCATCATGAAGCCGACATTGCTGCCACCACCGCCCGCGCCACCTTGCCCGGCATTCGACATGACGGTCAACACAGCGGGGTTTTTTTGCAATGCCTTGGAAATAATCTGTTGCTGATCTTTGAGTTGATCGAAGCTTATTCCCTCCGGATAGCTCAACATGCCCATTACCATGCCGGTATCCGAATTCGGTATGAACGCCTTTTCAAGATGCTGAAAGAAAAAGACGGCACCAACAAGCGAACCGGCCGCCGCGAGCAGAATCAACCAGCGAAACTTCAGCGACCAGCGCAACGAACGGATATAACCCCGCGTGAGCGCATTGAAACCGCGGCCAAACAGTCCGGGTTTTGGTGGGTTAAGGGTTGCGTCGGTTTGTTTTTGCTCTCGCATTCGGGCCAGCAACATGGGCGTGAGCGAGAGTGCCACCAGCCCTGACATGAGAATCACGATGCCGATCGTGGCTCCAAATTCGAGGAATAATCTTCCGAGCAGGCCGCCCATCAGGATCAACGGCAGGAACACGGCGGCCAGCGAGAGCGTCATCGATAGAATCGTGAATCCGATTTCCCGGCTGCCGATCAAAGCGGCCTGCATCGGGCTTTTGCCCATTTCGCGGTGTCGGGAAATGTTTTCGAGCATGACGACGGCGTCATCCACAACAAAACCGACCGCCAGTGTCAGCGCCAACAGCGTCAGTATGTTCAGGCTGTAGCCGAGCAGATGCATGACGGCAAACGTGCCGAGAATCGAGATCGGAATGGAAATTACCGCGATGATTGTTTGTCGCCATTGACCAAGGAAGAGCCAGATCACGGCAGCAACCAGCAGGCTTGCCAGAACCAACGTGAATTCAACCTCATCGACAGCCGCCTGAACGTAGGTAGATTTGTCGTAGATGATCTGCATCTTGGCACCGCCCGGAAGCGACGCGTTGAGCTTGGGTAGTGCGGCGCGGATTGCCTTTGCGATATCGACCGTATTGCTGTCGGGCTGACGAACGATGGCGAGAATGATGCCGCGCTCATTGTTGATCCAGGTGGCGCGCGTGTTCTGCTGCACGCCATCCACCGCGTGGCCCATCTGGTTGAGCTCGACCGGTGCGCCATTGTTGTAGGCTACGATGAGTTTGTTGAATTGCGTCGCGTTGGTCAGTTGGCCATCGACCTTGAGGTTATAAGAGCGGCTCGGGCTTTGCAGAGTGCCCTGCGGCAGATTTGCATTATTGCTGTCGATCGCATTGACCAGATTGGTCAGGGAAAGATTGCGCGCCTGCATGGCATATGGGTTCAGGAGAAGCCGTACAGCGTAGGTTTGCCCCCCAAAGACACGCACTTCCGAAACACCCGGAATGGACTGCAACTTCACCGCGAGTTGTTGTTCGGCAAAGGCATCGAGTTGGTACAGCGGCATGTCGGGGGCAGACAAACCGATAAAGACGATAGGGCTACTGGTCGGATTTTGTTGCCGCACGGTCGGCTGCTGCGTCATCGTGCTGGGGAAGAAGCGCGCGGCCTGTGTGACGGCGGCTTGCGTATCCTGTGTGGCGGCATTGATATCGCGACTTAAATCGAATTGTAAGGTGATGCGGGTCGTGCCCGTGCTGTTGACCGAGTTGACGGAAAGCAGACCAGGAATCCCCGAAAACGCCTGTTCCATCGGCGAGGCGACGGCACTGGCCATGAGTTCGGCACTGGCTCCGGGCAGGCTGGCGGAAACGGAGACCGTCGGGAACGCGACATTCGGCAACATGGCAACCGGCAATGCTCGCCAGGCAAATACGCCAAATAGAATCAACGCGGCAAAGAGCACGGTCGTCATGACCGGGCGCCGAATGAACGGCGCGGCCAAGTTGCTGATCGCGTTATTCATTGCGTGAACTACCTGAGTGCGCTGCAGATTCCGCTTTTAGCTGCTCAGAACTCTGGCCTTTCTGGTTACTCGTCTTTTCAAGCGCGACCGGCATGCCTGGTGCGATTCGGGCGGGTAGGGGATAGATGACTTTTGCATCGGCAGGCAGGCTGCCTGCGGGCAAGGCGGATTCTTTCGTTGTGTTTCGGGCGGGGGAAACTGTCTGCATTTCGACTTTACCGTCTTTGTACAGATAGACAAACATGCCTTGGTCGCCAATTTGTACGGCAGCAGCGGGCAAAACCTGCGCATTGGGAATTTGACCCAAGGTGAGGCGTGCCGTTACAAACTGGCCGGGCCAGAGCGAACCGTCGTGGTTGTCGATCAACCCCTGCAGGCGGATGGTGCCGGTGCCGGCGCTGATGCTGTTGTCGATGAAGCTTAAATGCCCTTTGCCGAGTATGTGCTCGGCGTGTTCATCCAGAACCTCAACGGTGGGCGGCGGAACGCTCTTTTCTCCCGGCTTGGTTTGCCCCAGCCCCGGCCATTCCTTGCTGAGCGCATTCAAGACCGATTGCGGCAGGCTGAAATTCACCAGCAGTTCACGATTGGAAACGAGGGTAGACAATGCCGTGTTGTTGGCGACCACAAGGTTGCCGGGCTGGAGCGAAATTTCCCCCAGTCGTCCGGTAATCGGCGCCCGGATCTTGGTGTAGGCAAGATTAATTTGCGCCGTCTGAATGGCGGCCTGATCCTGAGCAATCAGCGCGTTGGCGGCCATGGCTGTAGCGACGGCCTGATCGTAGGATTGACGGGTGATGTACTCTTTTTCAACCAAGGGCTTGAGTTGCTTTACCTGTTGCGCAGCATAGCGCGCCTGTGCGCGGTCACCTTCGAGTTTGGCCCGAGCAGAAAGCAGCGCCGTTTCGAAGGGTTGTGCATCGAGCGAGAAGAGCAGTTCGCCCTTCTCGACCTGCTGACCGGATTGCACGTGCACGGCATCAATGGTGCCGCTGACCTGCGGCGTCAGTGTGACGGCGTTCGGGCTGGCCAGCGTGCCCGCTGCGGTCATGGTGATGGGCACCGTTCGTACGCTGGGCGTGATGACCGACACTTTCGTTAACATCATCCCCGGCATTCTTGATGCGGGTTTCTCCGTTTTGGCTTTTTCCTTCTCGGCCGATTTATCCGTGGCTGTCTGATTCTGGCAGCCGCCCAAGGCCAGAACGGACAGTACGGCGAGGATGGTTAGGAGACGGCTCTTGTTTCCAGATATGGCGCAACGGGTGGCCTCTGCATGCGGTTTGAGTCGGGGGCGCATATTCATGGCTGAGACTGTTCCTTGTGATCATACAAATGAGATGTCGGGACGATATCGGGCAGATGATCATTTGGTGCTGCGCCATCGCTGACGGCCGCTGTCGTCGGGTCAAGCAGGCTGTGTTCCGAGAACATGGGCGAGCCGAGTTGGCCGATGGCGGCGCCGAGTTTGGCGAGCGCGGTGTAGGCGTTCAAGGCGTTCTGGGCGAGTGTGACTTCAGCCGTTGCCAGCGTGGACTGGGCTGTCAAGAGATCCTGAATTGTGGCGTAACCGACCTTGTATTGGGCCTGCACCGCCTTGAGCGCCTCGTTGGCGTTTTCAACCTGAGCGCGCGCACTCGGAATGGCAACCATTGCACCACGGAAGGCATAATAACCCTGCCATACCGCCAGTTCGGTCGATTGGTAAGTTGTGTCGCGGTTGGCTTCGGCTTCTGCCAGTTTGGCGCGCGCCTGAGCCGTTTGGTAGTGCTGGTCAAAACCGGTGAATAGCGGCACGGAGAGCGTTAATCCGATGCTGTTGGTTTGGGTCCGTCCCAAGCTCTGCTGAAAGCGCAGACCCTGATTGGCGCCCAGTGAAATACTGGGCAAGCCGGCTCTTTCGGTCTGATCAAGCGTGGCTCGGGCCTGCGCTACTTGTGCCTGTGCATTCTGCAAGTTCGGATTTTGAGCAATCGCCTGTTGCAGCAGTGATTTTACATTTGCATCGAGCTTGGGATCGATGCGGGTTTGCAAAGGAGCGAGTCTTAACTGTGTGTCGACAGGCAAGCCGACGGCACTGGCCAGCGCCCCCGCGTTCTGGAGTTGGGTCTGTTCGGCCGTCGCCAGCGTTCCCTCGGCCTGCGCCAGTGCGGCTTTTGCCTGATACAGATCACTGACGGTGGCTTGCCCGGAGCGGTATCTGGCCTGTGCCGCATCCAGCGCTTTTTGGGCCGTTTCAACTGATCGCTTGTTGACCTCGATCAGTACCTGATCAGCCAACGATTGGTAATAAGCACTTGCGACGCTGGATAGGACGGTTTGCAGGGTTTGGTCATTGGCAAATCGTGCGGCCACAAGACCGGCTTTTGCCGCTGCAATCCCTGCTTCGCGCTGGCCGAAATCGTACAGCAACCAGGACAAGCTCAGATTAGGCGCGAATATTCGTTGAGTCGGGATACTAAAACCGGTGGATGTGGTCGATTGAGATTGTTGCGCCGAGGCGTTCAACGTCAATTTGGGTAGCCAGGCCGCTTCAGAGATACCCACACTGGCCGCTTGCGCACGCAAACTGGCCCATACCGAATGGGTCTGGGGATTGTTCGACAGGGCGAGCGCGCTCAGTTCGGCAAGTGAATATTCGTGCCCCGTGACCATCTTTTGCTTCTGAACGGCCGTTGGGGCTGAAATGGTATAAAAATCCGCCCGTTGCGCGGCCTTTACGCCTGGATGCTCGGGCAGGCGCGCATTTACCCCGAACGGGTCATCAAACGAATTCGCATAAACGTTCGAAAAACCAAACAAGCCAAGTGCAATTGCCAAGCCCAAAATCGCGCTTTTGACTCTGAGCGGGTGGTTGCCTGGTGAAAATATTGCGGGCCGATTGCGCAAGAAAATTTCCTTTTGTTGCCGGATAACGTAGTAAAAATAATTTTCCGTAGCGACGTCGAGTTGGATTTCTAAAACGTCGCAGCGGAGTTTAGTCCGGTTTTTGCTTGATGTGGTTCAGTCTTGAGGATTGTTTCGAGATAAATCAGTGACGGTAGTCGCGTCGATCATCATCATATCGATCGGGGCGGTGATCATGGCGACGCCCATCGTACCCTCGGTCATCTCGACCCTCGCGGTACATTGGATACCGTGGCGCCCAGTACACCCGCTCACGATAGTGATGATGACGATGCCCCCACTGGCCTCGGTACCATACCCAGCGATTGCGCCATTCCCAGCGCCCCGGAACCCATATAGCGCCGTGAAATGGTGCTCGCCCGATTACTTCGTGACGTGGCGGCGGCATCTGTCGACCTTGATCAATCCCAATAAAAATTCCAGCCGGATAACCTGGTGCCAGCACGATCTCAGCCGGTGCGGCTGCGGCAAGGCCACTGATGCCTAGACCACCGAATAGCAAACCGGCCATAAGCCCGATTTTGCGTAAACGCGGTACCAAAGTTTTGTTTTGATTGTTTGCTTGGTTCATTTTGCATTCCTTCCTGTTGATTGAGTGCTCAGAGGTGTCGGGCAATCAATGCTAGCGGCCATCTCGCCGATGCCAGCCGTCGTTATCACGATGTCTGCCTCCGTGGCCCCACCCTGCCCGGGGATGCGCCCAGTAGCCACGATGCGAATACCATCCATCACGCCAACCCCGGTGGCGGGGGGCCCATATCGCACCTGCGAAAGGAGCGACGCCTACGACTGTCACGCGTGGCGGTGGCGCTTCGTAACGAACGACCGGGCCGGTAACGACGGTTTCGCTGGTGTAGCCATAACCGTAACCTGCGGGATAAACCGCGCAGCCACCCAGTCCTGCCGTGATGCCAATAATGCCGAGCAGCGCTGCCCGTCTCAGGGCGAGTGAATGACGGATGAGGGGCAATGTGTTCATGCTGCGTTCTCCTGCTTGAGGTACGTACCAAGGTTAGGATGGACCGGCTGCCAAAAACAGGAACATTTGGTTAATCAAGTGTAACCAAAAGTGTACAAAGCAAACATCGCCGCAAGGTAATGATAATAATAGGGTAATTATCTCATCATCTGTTTTCTGTTGCCGTGAATACAGGGCGCGGATGAGTGGTTTTACGACCGAGGAGCGGTTCGCTGTAAAGATTAGCGAGACCGCTTCACGGTTTAGGTGGTATCGATTGCCGATTGATGGGCCCAATCGGATTTACGTGCTCATGATTGCAGGGCGCAAATACCGTCGAGCAGGCATGCAGATCAATGGTGATCAAGTTTCAGTGGTAAGCCCGTTTATTCAGAAAAGGTGTTCTTCTCTCCAGGCCGACCATGACGCTCGAGCAATTTTTCAATAGGGTGGCGCGTCTTGTGTGGCCAGTTTCCGGGGGCGTTGTAACCCACGGTGATCATGATGACCGGCAGATAACGTTCAGAAATGAGAAAAGTTTCACGGAATTTGTCCTGATCGAATCCGATCATCGGGCCGGTAACCAATCCCAGTGATGTCGCCGCGTTCATAAGATTCATGGCAGCGAGCGCGCCGGAGCGAATGGCTTCGTCATGTGCTCTTGAGGCGTCCGCGTAGCCAGTTTTCACGGCGTTGGTGAAGTATTCGGCCAGTCCTTGATCGTAAATGCCTGCTTGCTTGTCTGCATTGGCGACTTCCTCGAACTGCTCGTGCGCGTTCAAATCACCCAGTACCACAATAACCAACGGTGCTTCTTCAACTTTAGCCTGATTGTAGGCAATCGCGCGCAGTACCTTGCGCGCTTCCAGATCCTGAACAGCAAAGAATCTGGTCTGTTGAAGATTGAACGCACTGGGCGCCTGCCGAGCGGCATCAATCAACTGATCGAGCAGTTCGGCCGAAACAGGTCGATTTGGATCGAATCGGTTGGCAGAAAAGCGTTGGTGTATGGCGGTAAGTGTGTCCATATTCATTTATCCTCAGTCTGGTTTAGGTTCATGTGTGTTGTTGATTTTTATCGTGGTCACGCCACGGGTTCAACCCTAGAGCCGTCCCATAGCGCCGGATTGATAATCGAGCATGGCTTGCTCAACTTCGGCCGTCGTGTTCATAACGAACGGCCCGCGATGCGCGATGGGTTCACCGATGGGCTTGCCGGATAACAGCAGCAATCCACTTGCCGTCTCGCTGTGCAACGTGACGATCTGATCGCCCCTGTCGAACACCATCAACCCGCCGTTTTCTGCCTTGCCTTGTTCGCCTGTATCTTGTCGTGCAGCCGATACATCACCGCTATAGACATATGCCATCAATCGATAGCCCTCGGGCAGTTTGATTTCGACTGTCGCGCCTGCATCAAGGCTAAGATCGGCCATGCCAGCACCGTTACCCAGTGTGGACATCGCGCCCTCACCGCTGGTCTCGTTGAATTGCCAGTGATCGGCAATCAGGCGGGCTGAACCCCCCATGAAGGTGACCTGCGGGATTTCGCTTGCCTGAACGTCTCGGTAAGCCGGTGCGCTCATCTTGAGCGCAGCCGGCAGGTTGATCCATACCTGAAAACCATGCAGACCATCACTGTCGGTCGTCGGCATTTCCGAGTGAACAACGCCACTACCCGCACGCATCCATTGCGCACCGCCGCGACTCACGCCGCCTTGATGGCCTTCAGAGTCACGATGGGAAAGCCCGCCATGCAGCAGATAGGTGAGTGTCTCGAAACCTCGGTGCGGGTGCGGTGGGAATCCGCCAATGTAGTCGTCCTTGATGCTGGATTTGAGCTCATCCACCATCAAAAACGGATCAATCCTGCCGGTAAATTCACTGATGCGGCGAATTTTAACGCCAGCACCATCTTCGGTGGGTTGGGCATATCGAATGTGGAATGTGTTCATGAGAACTCCTGCTTAATGTTGTGTGTCGCGAATTTGTTGCTAAGTGAGCCCGGTTACGGCTTGGCTCGAATTCCTTCAATATTGACCGTGATGTGAACGTCGTTAGAAAGGCCTTGCGGGAGATACGCCATCAGGCCGAAATCGCTGCGCTTGATCGTGGTTGTGGCAACAAAACCGCTCAGATAGCCACCCCAAGGCTTGGGCAGATAAGCCACTTCCCCGGCACCGACCTTTTCGACATGAAATACTTCCGGGCGAGTCACACCGTGAAAACTCATGAGCCCATGCAGATTGCCGCCACCCTGCTTGTTCGGCACAAAGCTTGTGCTGGTGAAGGTGATTTCAGGATAGTTCTTGGCATCGAAGAACTCCTTGCTGAGCAAGTGTTCATTGCGCAAGGCCAGGTTGGTATCGATGCTGTCAACTGAAATGCTAATCTCAGCCTTGTTTTTGCCCGGATGCTTGCTATCGATGGTGTACTGGCCACTGATTTTGTTGAATCGTCCAGTAAATGGCGCGATGCCGACATGTCCAAGCGTAAAAAACACCTGAGAATGATCCGGGTCGATTTGATACCGCCCATCCGCATTATCGTTTAGTGGTTGATATTGCCCTTGGGCAAACACATTGGATGCAGCACCAAACATTGCTGCAATAAGTGCCAGTGCGGCCATCGACCGGGTAGTGGATTTAACGCTTGACCATATCGGTATTAGAGAGGCGGTATACATGATGAATCCCTCGCTTGTTGTTTGATCCTCCGGATTTTACTCAGGTATTTTTTTGTTAATATCGAAATTAATTTCAAAAATACTTCGAATAATTCGAAATGAGGTGGTTATGGATGATCTGCGCCCTTGGCGTTGGCTGATCGGGGTGATCGATTACGGCGGATTGCAGGCGGCGGCGGATCATTTCCACCGGACGCCATCCACACTCAGCCACGCCATCAAGCAACTTGAATCTCAGGTCGGTTTGCCCTTGGTTGCTTATCAGGGGCGGCGGCTGATACTCACAGAGATCGGGCAACTGCTGACTTGCCGAATGCGGCCGGTGCTGCGTGATCTCGATGGCGCTCAGGCACTGGCTACCCAATTGGCACAAGGGGTGGAGCCAGTGCTCTGTGTGGCTATTGACCAAATTATTCCATTGGCACTGATTGCCGATGTTTTTTCGATCGTGTCTGAGTCCTATCCGCAAACCCGCATCGAGCTCTTTGAGACCATTCTCGGCGGTGGTCCGGCGATGATGCTGGAGGGAACCGTAGGTTTGTATCTAGGCACCCAAATGGTGACGGGGATGCCAACTATTGCTTTGGATCGCCTGAGGCTGGTTCCTTGCGCGGCACGTACGCACCCGCTTGTAACCCAAGCAGGTGCTGAGGCGGGGCAGGTTACCGAGGCGGATTTGCGCCGCTACAGGCAAATCGTGATTCGAGATTCGGCACCGAGTCGTTTAGCCAACGGAAGCTGGCTATCTGCCGAGCAGCGCTTTACGGTTGATCATTTACACACGGCGATTGACTTGATCGAATCCGGGCTGGGTTTCGCTTGGCTTCCTGAAACACTGCTTTCAAGTCATCCAGATTTAAGCATTTTGCAAATGGCTGATACCGTTGCCGACGAAGCGGATATCCATCTGGTTTTCGATGCGGGATTCGCGTCTGGCTTGGCGGGCGCACGCTTAATAGATGAGATACGGGCCCGATTCGACACACGGGCCTAAAGGTAGTTTTCGACGTGATTCTACCGAATCTCAGAATTATTGAGGCGGCTGGACTGTCGTTAAACCCAGATTGCTCCAAGACTGCATTCCGCCCCGATACCAGTAGATCTTGTCTGCGGGGTAACCCATGCTGACCAGCTCTTTGATATTGGTGGGCGATTGTCCGCACCAAGGGCCATTACAGAACAGGACGAGTGTTTTGGCGCCTCTGAAATCCCATATCCCGTCTTGGACTTTCGCGTTGAATGTATCTGTCAACAAAGACTCGACGACAAGCGGTTCGTAGGTGGAGGAACCACGATAAATTTGAGTCCAGGGGATATTCACAGCGCTTGGAATTGTCCCTTTGCGGTACCAGTCCGGCGTGCGGGAATCAATGATTTCAATTGATTTATCTCCTTCGGCCTTTTTCTTCAGGAATTGCAGCATTTCCAATTCGCCGATGGTGTGCACACCTGGCAAAAGCTGCATGGGTTGAATGCAGAAGGGTGGGCAATCGCGGCTGGTCATCGCATAGTCGGGGTTGACCGTGTGGTCCGGATTCTGGTTGCGCATGATGACTACCGATTTTCCATGATCAATCACGGTGATCGATGGCAAATCGGTTGTGATGTTGACGCGTAACTCAGATTTTTCAGCGGCTGTGCACGCGGATGAGCTCAGAAGGGATGAGGCCAGAAGAGATGAGACCAAAAGAGATGAGTAAAGGCTCACCGCAAGAAAGGTCATTGATATAGTTTTCTTGACCATGACGAACCTCGTTCTGTTTTTGTTACGATGCTCAGAATTAGCAACTAATTTTATCGACGTCAATGAAATCCGTTCTTTAGAATTTAATTGAATGCTGATTATTAGAAGCCTAAAATGCCGCATAGGCGGTATTTTGTAGATAATCTATAGACATTAAGGAAAACTAATGAGAATTTACTTATTGATTGCTTTGGGTGGCTCGATGGGCGCCATAGCGCGCTATGCAGTTATTAACTGGGTAACGCATCATCTGGGCCGCGCCTTTCCATTCGGCACCTTGACGGTGAATGTGGTCGGCTCGGCACTGATGGGGTTTCTTGGTGTTTATTTGCTGCAAAAATTCCATATTTCTGCGGAATATCGCGTGGCGATTTTGACCGGTTTTCTGGGCGCATTCACCACCATGTCTACGTTTTCAATTGATTCCCTTTCATTGATTGAGAAAAACCAGTGGTTCATGGCGAGTGTTTATATCGCTGTTACCGTGGTCGTTTGCATTGCAGCGGCTCGTGGCGGGATGATCTTGGCAGAAAGGGTCTGATTGGATCGATCCGTGTTCAATCCCGACGAGCTCAAAGCTCAGATCAAGGTTTGGGCAATTGAACTCGGCTTTGACGAACTCCGGGTCACGGACACTGATCTGTCCCATTACGAGGCGGGATATCTTGATTGGATAGCCCAAAAGCATCAGGGCACGATGGATTATCTGGTCACGCACGGTTTGAAGCGTTTCCGCCCGGCAGAACTTGTGCCGGGTACGCTGCGGGTGCTTGCGGTGCGCAAAAACTATTTGCCCCCCGATTCATCGGGTCCGCGCGATGTGCTGCACAACCCCGAACTGGGTTATGTGTCCCGGTATGCATTGGGGCGTGATTATCACAAAGTAATGCGAAGTAATTTGCAGAAGCTAGCGGAACGAATCACGCAAGAAATCGGCGCGTTCGGTTTTCGCGCTTTTGTGGATTCCGCACCCGTGTACGAGACCGGGTTGGCCGAGAAGGCCGGCATCGGCTGGAAGGGCAAGCACTCCCTGATTTTAAACCGGCAGGGGGGTTCCTGGTTTTTTCTGGGTGAGTTGTTCATCGACTTCGATTTGCCGGTCGATGAGCCGGTTGAATCCCACTGCGGATCGTGCACCGCCTGCATTACGGTGTGCCCCACGCAAGCCATCGTCGCAGACGGGGTGGTCGATGCCCGCCGGTGCATCTCCTATCTTACGATTGAATCCAAGGACGACATCCCACCGGAATTTCGCGAGGCAATGGGCAATCGGATTTACGGTTGTGATGATTGCCAGCTGGTATGCCCCTGGAATCGATTTGCCCGTGTGGCGGCCGATGCCGATTTTCGTGCGCGCCACGGTCTGGACGCACCGGGCCTGATTGAATTGTTTCTGTGGGATGAGCCGACTTTTTTGCACAAAACCGAAGGCATGGCGATTCGCCGGATCGGATGGCAGCGCTGGTTGCGTAACGTGGCCGTGGCACTGGGGAACCTCTTGCGAAACCAACCAGATAACACCTCGGCTGTGGCGGCGTTACAGGCACGATGTGGACAGGTGGGTGATCAACTGGATCGGCACATCCAATGGGCATTGGCTCAGCGGGAAGGATTGCCTAACGGGGAATCTAAAACCGCCAAAATGTTTGAAGATGCTTTATCAATGCCAGAATAGGCGCGATGTCCTGTTCTGATGGTGTGTCGATTACAAGCAGGACAAATGGCTCGTTTTTGAGGCTCAAAGATTGCAGGAAACAATCCTTTTCAATCAGCGTTTGGCCATTCACATCAAGCAGAGGCTTTAACTTGTAACGGTTTTCCCTTGAAATAACCAAACCTTTCATCCCGGTCATTAATCGCGCAAGCAGTGGGTTTTCAGCCAACGTGACGTCTTTGGGTATGGCTGAACCCGACACCCGTTTGTTGATCTTGACCTGAAGCCTGGAAGCAGACGGCGTTCTGCTAAGAACGACGAATTCAACCAGTTTCAAATCCTCGATTAGAGAGGACATGAGCGACTTGATGAGGTTGTTCGGCGTGCGTGTCTGCGATGTCGCTCGGCGCGAGAAGTTTAGCAGGGCCTGTTCTTGTGTGTTTGGCGGCAGTCCGTATTGCGCAGGGAGCGGCCAGTGCCCTGGTGCCGAGGCACTATCGATCAGCAGTGCTGCGGTGCTGTAAAAGCCCATAGGCTCGAATTCACGTGCGGTTTGAACCGCAACTTGATGAATTAATTGATTAGTGGCTGCGCAGTCACGTTTCAGTAAATCGGAAATTTCCTTTTGTGTCGCAATGATTTCCGGGTGATACCAACCCATCTCACTGAAAAAGCTGATGCGTCTGGCCAAAAGTACGATGGTTTGATGTTGACGCGCGAGAATGGGCGTGGAGGCTTCATCCTCAAATAACTGCGTCGGCAGATAATAAAAATCATTGAGTGATTTTTCTAGTAATTTCAGCGTGATGCCTTCGGTTTGCAAAGCAGACTTAATGGCGTGCCCCAGTGTGCTGATCTTTTTATCCCGAACCTGAGTCAAGGCCATGCGCATCAATTCAGGAGCATCACGCCACAGGGCAAGTTCAATGAAATTATGGAGCAGGGTGGCGACAACTACGATTTCGTAGCTGGTATCACGCAGTTCGACCAGCCAGCTTTCCGCATGGCGCGCGGCATGCAGACTACGTGCAACGGCCACGAGATAACCTGCCAGTTGCTGTTCGTCTGTAATGGTTTCTTCGAGGATGGGCAATTTGGGAATCTGTTGCCGGCTCCACGTGTCGCCCAGCAAAGACAATGCATGATCCAGACTGTGCGGCGCATCGCGTTGTTTTGCCCGTTGTGCTCGGGCGGCAGACCCCATGACAAAGCCACAGGCGGCCGGATCGCGTCGCAGCCACCCCACCAACTCGCCCTGATCGATTTCATCCCGTCGCAACACCGTCGTCAGCTGTCGGTGCACCTCAGCGCGCACAGGTAGTGGCGTTTTTTTAAGATGGGCGATCCAGTCGGCGGGTAGCGTCATGGCTTCATATCATTCAGATTTTTACAGCCATTTCGGCTGCGTTGCCGGTGTAGTCGGCAGGAGTCATGGCGATCAGCCGTTCCTTTGCTTCATCCGGGATACCGTCCAATTGCTGTATGAATACGCGCATGGCTTCGGCATCGACGGTTTGACCGCGAGTGAGCGCCTTGAGTTGTTCGTATGGGTTTTCCATGCCATAGCGTCGCATGACTGTCTGAATGGCTTCGCCGAGAATAACCCAGTTCTGATTCAGTTCGGCCCGCAAACGCGCCTCGTCGACCTCAAGTTTGCCCAGCCCTTTGAGCAATGATCGGTAGGCAATCAGGCTGTGCGCCAAGCCGACGCCGAGCGTGCGCAGAACGGTTGAATCGGTTAGGTCGCGCTGCCAACGGCTGATGGGCAGTTTCTGCGCCAAATGCGTGAGCAGGGCATTCGCCACGCCGAGATTGCCCTCGGCATTCTCGAAGTCGATCGGATTGACCTTGTGCGGCATCGTGGAGGAGCCGATTTCACCGGCTACGACGCGCTGTTTGAAATGCCCGAGGGCAATCGAGCCCCAGATGTCGCGTGCAAAATCAATCAATATGGTATTGAAGCGCGCGACCGCGTCAAACAGCTCGGCAATGTAGTCGTGCGGTTCGATCTGGATGGTGTACGGGTTTGGTGTCAGTCCCAGCGAACGGATGAAGTTCTCGGAGAACTCAGGCCAGTCGAGTTCGGGGTAGGCGGCCAGATGCGCATTGAAATTGCCCACCGCGCCGTTGATCTTGCCGAAGAGTGGGATGGCTTCGACTTGTTCGCGCTGACGCATCAGTCGCGCCAACACATTGGCGATTTCCTTGCCGATGGTGCTGGGTGAAGCGGGTTGGCCGTGCGTGCGGGACAGCAGTGGGATTGCGGCCCAAGCATGGGCTTTGGCGCGCAGGTCGGCGATGATTTCATCCATGACGGGCAATAGCACTTCCCTGCGCGCGCCCTTGAGCATCAGCCCGTAGGCGAGGTTATTGATGTCCTCGGACGTGCAGGCAAAATGGAAGAACTCGCTCAAGTCTCGCAGTTCGGCGAAATCGGCTACCTGTTCTTTAAGAAAGTACTCGACGGCTTTGACGTCGTGGTTGGTGGTGCGTTCGATGGTTTTGACGCGTTCGGCATCCGCGATGGAAAACTGTTCTGCAATTTCATCGAGGTGTTGACGCGCCGCCTGCGAAAGCGCGGGGACCTCGCTGATACCGGGGTGGGCGCTCAAGGCCTTGAACCATTCGATTTCGACAAGGACACGGTACTTGATCAGGGCAAATTCACTGAAAAAGGCTCGTAATGGCTCGGTTTGGCGGGCATAACGTCCATCAACAGGGCTGATGGCAGTGAGCGTGGCTTCAGGCGTCGTCATTGGGTCTTCCTGCAATTGTCTGAATAAGTGTTTGTTGTTTATTGTTTGGCGGTGTTGTCTTTCAAAACATTCGCCAGATCTTGAATCAGTTGACGCAGAGCGCCCACCATCAGGCGTTGATCGGCATCGAGTTGCTGGTCGGCGTCGTCAATCATTTCCCCCGAGTCGTCTGTATCCAGAAGTTCAGTCGGCTTGATTTTGGCCAGACCGCCATCGGCACGCAAGGTAAACCGGATTTGTTCACGCCAGATCAGCTCTAGTTGATCGACTTTCATGCCTTCGTGTAAATGAGCGACCACGTGGGGATCCGGCAACGCAAGTTTGGATACCGTCACAGTACCACCTTCGCGCAAATCGACCAGCTTGGCTCCTTCACCGATGTCAAATCCGGTCGGGGGTGTGCCCAGCAGCCATGAGGCGAGATGAGCTGAAATATCCTGTATGCCAAAAAACGGCACCATGCGCCATTGACCAATCTGTTCGCGCAGTTGGTTGCTGGTGCGCTCGATCTTGGTTGCCGTGAGTGTATCGAACCACACTTGCTGGTTCTTGCGATCAATGATGGCTTGGGTGTTCGATTGCCGGGGAAATGCCTGAGGGAGCAGTTCCAGCAAAACCGCATCGCGCATGGCGATCTTTTCCGCTTTGCTGGGCTCACCGGTGGTGCCGGCCCGGGCGAGCAGCCGTTGATCTGCCATGTCACGAACAACCGATGAAGGCACGCTACGCTCTTCACGCTGCAATACGATGCGCGCGGCACCATCGGTCTCATGAACATACTGTTCGCCGATGGCGGTTTGCCAGCCGACCGACTCGGCCTGCTGCGGTCGTGTCGGGGAGAAGGGGTGTTCTTTCAATGCGGTATTGAGGGTAGAAAAGTCCGGGCATTCGGATTCGAGACGATAGACAGATAATTGACGAAAAAACATGATTTCCTCCACAAACGAGCCGACATTATGCCGTAAGGTTCAATGCTCTGCCTTAACGAAACAGTAATGTTGCCGAGATGTATTCATGGGCATGTCTTGGGCTTGCTTGAACATGATCTTCAGAGGCACGGCACTGTATAAAGGTTGGGTTGTTGGAATTGTGATTGGTTGGTTGCATTTCGAGCGTTTATTGCGTTTATACTCTCGAGCAAGCCTTGCACGACGTGGGTGCTATGTTACGTGTTATGACTGTCGCGTCTTGTGTCCTGATGACCTCGGTCTTCGGAGCTGGCGGCACATCAGTTGTGCCAAAGAACCTGAGCGTCAAACCATGGGTTCTTTTATTCGATTTTAATTCAATCTCTGCTGGAACTTTTTATGCCCTCTGCCGAGCAATCCGCTGTTGAAATTCGCCTTGAAGACTACACCCCACCGGATTTTTTGATTGATACGGTTGATTTGACGTTTGATCTCTCGCCCAGCCAGACCCATGTGCGCTCGCAGATGAAAATCCATCGCAATGGCGTTCATGATCGTGCTTTGGTACTTAATGGTGAGCACATGACTCTGCTGAGCGTGCAGGTCGATGGACGTGCGCTGACGGAAAATCAATATGTTCTCACCGAGACGACGCTCACCATCTTCGATGTGCCAGATCAGGCCCATGTCGTGATCGAAAACCGGATTGATCCTGCTTCCAATACGGCTTTGGAAGGTCTGTATCAATCGGCCGGGAATTTCTGCACCCAATGCGAGCCGGAAGGTTTCCGCCGAATCACCTATTTTATTGACCGTCCGGATGTGCTTTCCCGTTACACCGTGACCTTGATCGCCGAAGCCGATCTTTACCCCATTCTGTTGTCGAACGGTAATCCCGTCGCTGCTGAAAAATGTGTGGACGGCAAGCACATGGCACGCTGGGTGGACCCACACCCCAAGCCGTCTTATCTGTTTGCACTGGTGGCCGGTAATCTGACACGGATCACAGATGAATTCGTCACTCAGTCGGGCAAAACCGTTGAACTGGGTATTTATGTCGAGGCGCATAATGCTGACCGCTGCGACCACGCCATGGCGTCGCTCAAGCATGCGATGCGTTGGGATGAGCAGGTTTATGGTCGCGAATACGACCTTGATGTCTTCAACATTGTGGCTGTTGACGACTTCAATATGGGCGCGATGGAAAACAAGGGGTTGAATGTCTTCAACTCGCGTTACGTTCTGGCAAAACCGGATACCGCCACCGATGGCGATTACGCCGGGATCGAATCCGTGGTGGCGCACGAATATTTCCACAACTGGTCGGGTAATCGCGTCACCTGTCGGGACTGGTTCCAGCTTTCACTCAAGGAAGGCTTCACCGTGTTCCGCGATCAGGAGTTCTCTGCCGATATGGGTTCGCGCGCGGTCAAGCGTATCGCCGATGTCAATTTACTGCGGCAAGTTCAGTTCGCCGAGGATGCGGGGCCGCAGGCGCATCCGGTGCAGCCCAAGGCCTATCGTGAAATCAATAACTTCTATACTTCAACGGTATATAACAAGGGCGCAGAAGTCGTGCGGATGCTGCGCAATTTGCTGGGTGCAGACACCTTCCGTCAGGGTACGGATCTGTATTTTGATCGTTTTGATGGTCAGGCAGTCACCATCGAGGATTTTGTTTCCTGCATGGCCGAAGTCAGTGATCTCGATCTGGCCGAATTCCGGCAGTGGTACGACGTGGCGGGTACGCCCAAACTGCTTGTGCGCGATGAATACCTTGAAGGCCAATACATTCTGAATATCGATCAGATGGTGCCAGAGTCCGCCAAAGGGCACCCCTACATGCTGCCCTTTGGTTTTGCCTTGTTTGACGAGGCGGGGCAACCCGTATTGCTCGATGGCAAGGCTGAGCACATCTTGATTGTCGAACAATTGTCCCAGTCCTGGACGTTTTCGATCGAGAAAAACCACGCCGATTTGCTCGTGCCTTCACTCAATCGTGGCTTCACCGCGCCGGTGGAGGTTCAGTACGATTACTCCGATGAGGCGCTCGGCGTGCTGAGCCGTGCCGATACCGATGCATTCAACCGCTGGGATGCTTTCCAGCGGCGTATCCAGCGTTGCCTGTTGGGCCGTATCAGAATGGCTATGGATGTCGGTTCGGTCGGCGAGGATGCCTTGCCCGAAGATCTCTCGAAGGCGTTCGGGCAGTTATTGCTTGAGGCGGCTCAGGATCCGATGTTCGTGGCTGAATGCATCGCATTACCCAGCGAGAATTATCTGGCTGATCAGTTCGATCACGACACGCCCGTCGAATGGATACACCATGAGCGTGCGCGGCTGCGTCAGCAACTGGCGGCGGAATGGGAGTCGACGTTGCAGTTGATTTATCAAAGCCACGATCAGGATGGCGTGTATCGCTTCGAATCCCGCGCGGCAGGCCAGCGGCAGTTGCGGCGACAGGTTTTATCCTATCTGTGCAGCTTGAAACGCTCGGCATGGACACAATTGGCTAAAGAACAATTCGAACGTGCCGATAACATGACCGAATCCTTTAACGCCTTAGTTGCTTTAAATGTGAGCGATTCTGCCGAGTTTGAGCACGTGTTGACCGCGTTCGAGGCGCGTTGGCGG
The DNA here is from genome assembly GCF_000024765.1 of Halothiobacillus neapolitanus c2. Classification (GTDB taxonomy): domain Bacteria; phylum Pseudomonadota; class Gammaproteobacteria; order Halothiobacillales; family Halothiobacillaceae; genus Halothiobacillus; species Halothiobacillus neapolitanus. Next base: position 1,120,138 of record NC_013422.1, read on the forward strand.
CATGATCCACTGGTCATGGATAAATGGTTTGCGCTACAGGCGCAACGCAGTGATGAGAATGCATTGGCTCGCGTGCAGGGCTTGATGGAACATCCAACGTTCTCCATCAAGAATCCAAATCGAGTTCGTGCCCTGATTGGTAGTTTTGCGCGAATCAATCCGTTGCGTTTCCATGATAGTAGCGGCTCGGGTTACCAATGGTTGGCAGATCGCATCATTGAGCTCGATGCCATGAATCCGCAGATTGCCGCGCGCATGGCTTCGGTATTCAATACGTGGAAACGTTTTGACGGTAATCGTGCGGCGTTGATGCGTGCGGCATTGAAAAAAATCCATGATCGACCGGATTGCTCGGCTGATCTGGCGGAAATTACCGGAAAAGCGCTGGGTCATTGACTCAATTGGATGAACACAAACGGTATGCGTCGCGATCAGCCGCACGGTTAAAGACAGGAAAAGCATGAACGTAATCATTGGATGGGTCTTGTTGTTTGGTGCCGTGCTGGGTGGTTTTGCGCTTGCAGGCGGCCACCTCATCGTGCTGGTACAACCCGTTGAATACATCATCATCATCGGTGCTGCTCTGGCTGCTTTCGTTGCAGGCAATTCCGGTAAAACCATGAAGGCGACGATGGGCGGTTTCGCGACAGCGCTCAAAGGGTCAAAATACAAAAAAGCCCTGTACATGGAGACGCTAGCCCTGCTGTATCACATCTTCACCCGTGCGCGTAAAGAAGGTTTGATGGCCATTGAGGAAGACATCGAGGATCCGCAGAATAGTGCGCTCTTCAAGGAAGCACCCAGCGTATTGGCCGATCACCATGCATTGGATTTTATTACCGATTACTTGCGACTGATGGTGTCGAGCACGCTTGATGTGCATCAGATCGATAACCTTATGGATATCGATATCGACACGCACCACCAGGAGGCTTCGCTGCCCGGTACTAATATCGCGAAAATTGCCGATGGTCTGCCAGCGTTCGGTATTGTTGCCGCAGTTTTGGGCGTGGTGCACACCATGGAATCAGTTGCCGAGCCACCTGCCGTGCTCGGCGGGCTTATTGCGGCTGCATTGGTGGGTACCTTTCTGGGTATTCTGGTATCGTATGGCTTGGTAGCGCCCGTTGCAGCCAATCTTGAGCACAAGGTGAACGATTCCACCAAGTACTACCAGAGCATCAAGGCGGCAATGATTGCCTTTATGAATGGTTACCCGCCTCAAGTAGCCGCCGAATTTGGCCGCAAGGTGCTGTTTTCTTCTGATCGCCCCGGCTTCCAGGAGCTCGAAGAGTTCCTCAAGAAAAAATAACGTGCCGATGCCCGCTCATTTCTCTTCGAGATCATTCTGATGGCCGAACAGCCGGATCAATCCAAACCGATCATCATCAAGAAGGTCAGCAAAGGTCATGGCGGCCATCATGGTGGGGCGTGGAAGATTGCCTACGCCGACTTCGTGACTGCGATGATGGCCTTCTTCCTGTTGATGTGGCTGTTGGGTTCGGTTGGTGAAGTTAAACTCAAAGGCATCGCGGATTACTTCAATAATCCGGTCAAGGTAACCTTGGAAGGTGGCCCCAGTGCCGGTATGTCGGTCAGTTTGATCGATGCAGGTGGTGAGGATCTGACGCGCAAAGAAGGGCAGGTTCGCAATGGGAGCGAGCCCCCTGCGAAGATCGAGACCGATCAGAAGAAGATGACCGAGGAAGAGGCACGGAAGAAAATTGAGGAAGAAGACAAGAAGCGGATCGAAAATCTGAAAAAGGAGCTTGAGTCCCTGATCAATGTCGATCCAGCCCTCAAGGCTTACAAAGATCAGATCAAGCTGGATATGACGCGGGATGGTTTGCGCATCCAGATCATCGATCAGGCCAATCGCCCCATGTTCAAGATCAGTTCGTCTCGACTTGAACCCTATGCTGCCGAGATTCTGAAAAAACTGGCGCCGGTCATCAACAAATTGCCCAATCGTCTAAGTATCACCGGCCATACCGATTCGCTTCCCTACAACGGTGTGGATCGTACCAACTGGGAGCTTTCGGCCGATCGAGCCAATGCCGCCCGGCGCGAGTTGGTTCAGGATGGTTATGATGAGTCGAAATTGTTACGCGTGGTCGGCATGGCAGCCGCCTTGCCATTCATTCCATCGGATCCAGCCGATCCACGGAATCGACGGATTTCAATCATCGTCATGAACGACAGCGCCGCTGAACGTGTTCTGCACCCCATGGATTTCGGTGCGGATAAAACCACGGATAAACCAGAATCCAACGCTTCCGCAACGACAGCACCTGCCGATCTTATTCAAACCCCGGCAACGCCGACAACAAGCACGCCTGAAACAACAATCGAGGGAATAACAGGCACGATCACCAATCCCGGCATTGTGCCCCCAGCGCCCGCTCAGCCTGCAACAGCCAAACCATAATCTGCCTCAATGCCTCGCTTACTCGGCTTTGTTCTCGCCTTGATTGTATTGAGCCTTGGCGTCGCCATTACCGCTGGTCTGCTCTATTTACTTCGTGATAAGGGTTTGCCACATCTGCCATTGTGGTTGGCTGCCATCGTGGCAGGCGTACTGGCGATGAGTTTCGGTTGGCGGCTCCTTCCTTCCTGGTGGCGTCCTGTCTTGCTTGCTATGCCACTGGCCGCATTGCTTTCATTGACGATTAATCCAGTTTGGTTTCTTGTTGCCGCTGTGATTTTGATGGCTTTGCAATGGAATGCCATTTTCAACCGAATTCCACTCTACCGCTCTGATGCCATGGTCAGTCGCGTTCTTGCCGATTTCATGCTTGAGGAAAAGCACCACTCCCTGCTGGATATCGGTTGTGGCGATGGTCGTTTATTGCTTCGATTGTCACAAGCGCTGCCTGATGCGCAATTCGTCGGGATTGAAAGTGCGCCGGTGTTGTACCTGATCGCACGCTGGCGCTGCCGCAAGCAAAGCAATTGCACGATTCAATATGGCGATTTCTGGAAAATGGATTGGTCGCCATACGATGTGGTATTCGCATTTTTGTCTCCGGAACCCATGCTTCAGGTCTGGAGAAAGGCGGGGCGCGAGATGAAGGCAAATGCCGTGTTACTCAGTTTGGCATTTTCGGTGCCGGGAATAGAGGAGAGTCGTCTCGTGCCCGCACAACATTTTGATATGTATCTATATGTTCTGCCGGTTTTGCAAGATTTTGACCGCTGACAGATGTGGTTAAGCTTCGGGTTTCATAAATTGCAGGCGAAAAAAAAGACCCTTCCGAGTCTTCTGTAAATTCTGATTCACACCAGAGCCAAGGGCGGTAAACCGATGGCTCGTACTGTATCTAAGCGTATTACCTAAAAGGTTTTAGACTTAGTGGCGTGAACGGAATTCACCACGATCGCCGCCGCGATCATTGGTACGCTCGCGAGGACGGGCTTCGTTGACACGAATGTTGCGACCGTTCAGGTCGGTATTGTCCAGTTGCTCGATGGCAGTCATGCCAGCAGCTTTGTCTGCCATTTCAACAAACGCGAAACCCTTAGAGCGACCTGTCGCCATGTCTTGGATTACTTTGGCGGATTTAACTTCGCCGAAAGCTTCGAAAGCAGAACGAACGTCTGCATCGCCAGATTGATAGGACAGGTTGCCAACATAGATATTAATCATCGGAAAAAATACTCTCGTACACGTGCTATCGTTTCAACCAAAGGGTTTGTATAGCACTAAAACGCACCCTTCGGGTGTTTATGGTGGGGCACAATTATTTGCGCCTTGATAAACACACTACTGACATTAAAGCAAACGTCATCAATTACAAGCAGTTTTTCACCCTGAGGTTTGAAATGAACCGAAGGTGTTGTTAATTAGATAATTTTTGTTTCATTCTTTTGTCATTTAAAGATGGGTTTATCCGTTGTGCTCAAATGTCTGTCAGTTTTTCTGCGAGCCAGTAACGCACAAACTGTTGCGCAACGCGTCCACTTCGTGACCCGCGCAGGCGTGCGAACATCAGCGCCTCTTTTTGCCAATTTGTTTCATCACGGATTTCGCGGGTTTGTTCTGGTGTTGCTGCCTCGAAGGTTTCGATCTGCGCCCGCACGATATCCAGATATTGATCTTGATTGAAAGGATGGAATGCCAGCCATAACCCAAACCGCTCTGATAATGACACTTTCTCGTCGATCGCATCGCCTTCGTGAAGCTCGCCTTCAACCACTTGCGCGGTGAGATTGTCCTGCATGGATTCCGGGAGCAGGTGCCTGCGGTTGGAGCTGGCGTAAACAAGCACGTTATCCGGTGGCGCCATCAGGGAGCCATCCAGCAGGGCCTTCAAGCCCTTGTAACTGGCATCGTTTGCTTCAAACGACAGATCATCAATGAATAGAATGTATTTTCGATCCTGATCGCCCAAGATTTGAATCAGATCGCCCAGAGCCGCCAGACCTCCGCGATCCAGTTCGATCATCCCAAGCTCTTTTCCTCCGTGACGGGTGAGGATTGCTCGGATGATCGAACTCTTTCCAGTGCCGCGAGCACCCCAAAGGAGCACATGATTGGCTGGCCTGCCACTCAGAAACAGACGTGTATTTCGTTCGATCTGTTCAAGCTGTTTCTCTCGATGGAGAAGTTCTTCAACCGGGATCAGCGCAGGATGGTGAATGACTTTGAAGCCCGTTTCTGGGTGCCATCGCTGGGCCAGAGCGCGCGCATCCGGTTTTTCTCTGAAGCCCTGTTTGCGCTTGCTTTCCACTTGTGAGAGCAGTTCAATCAGGCCGGCGATTGATGATTTGTTAGAATGGTTGAAACGCATGTCATGCCTCATGGCGGGTTGTCGAGTAATAAACGAGACCGTGGCTGATGAATTTGGTTCTGTATTATTCTACGTTCTGACTGCTTGCATAGGGCGTTTCCTGCCCACCGATAGGCCGCTGCGAGCAAAACTGATTCGATAACACACGGATACAAGACCATGCCCGATATGACCGTCCCCGCTGTATTGTTTGCCTTGGTGCTCTTGATCCTTTTGGGGCAGTGGTTGGTGGTGCGGCGAGCAAAATCAATGCGGGGGCAAACGGTACCTGAGCAATTAGTGCATGCCTGTCAGTCCGTGGAAGGATCCGACCATTCGGTAAATTCGTTCGAAGATCGGTCGGATATGAATGTTCTGGTAGCTTTCGATGCGCCAAATTGTGGTGCGTGTCGCAAAATGGCTCCAGCTCTGGCAAATATCGCCGAGCGTTATCCGGGTAGGGTCTTTTGCTTATCGGTGGTGGAGCATAGAACGCTGGCACAAACGCTGCGCATTATGGGAACGCCGACGATGTTGCTTGTTCGAAATGGTCAAATCGTGGGGGTGTTTGTCGGCATTACCCCCTTGTCTCGTTTGTTTCAGCGCTTGCAGTTCACATGGCCCGAGATTGTTCCGGTTGATACATCTTCGGGGAAGCTCGAAAAACCAGTCATTCCCCTGTAGTAGGCAATCCAGCCTCACCGCGCTGCTGCGCGATGCAACTGAAGCCGTCATTCCCGCGCAGGCGGGAATTCAGCGCCTTGATTTTCCTGGGTTCCCGCTTTCGTGGGAATGACGAATCACGGGAATTTCGAAGTGCCCTTCGGTTCATTAACTTGTCGCAGGCAGTCGTGATAACTTCCCGAGGGCGCATTTAAGCTCGAAATGGCTTAAAATCAGCCACCTTTTGTCTAAAGACCACTATTTTCGGACCGCATTTAACGGTTCCGTTCAGGATATTCGCTCATGCCGCATGCAGAATCCCCAAAGTCTTCCACTCCGAACACTACAGAGCCAATGGGCTCTGCGCCATTGGATTCGTCTGCGTCGAAAGCTCATCAATCAGCCAGTCTGTCCCTGGTGATCCCCGTATTCAATGAGCAGGAAAATATCGCGCAGTTAATCAAGCGTGTGCATGAGGCCTTGGCGAATTACACCGCACCATGGGAATTGCTGCTGGTGGATGATGGCTCGAGTGATCGCACTGTGAAAATGATCGAGCAGGGTAGAGCAGAGTATGGTTCGCATGTCCGATTGGTCCCGCTGGCGCGCAACTTCGGCCAGACGGCGGCCATGCAGGCGGGTATCGACTTTGCCCGTGGCGAGGTGATTGCTACCTTGGATGGCGACTTGCAAAATGATCCCATCGATATTCCGCGCATGGTGGATCGCCTGTTGCGTGAAGACCTTGACTTGGTGGCTGGCTGGCGCAAGAACCGGCAGGATAACCTCTGGCTGCGCAAAGTCCCTTCCAAAATTGCCAATCGATTGATTCGACGAATTACGGGCGTCACGCTGCATGATTACGGTTGCAGCCTGAAAGTGTTTCGTGCCGAAATCATCAAAGGTGTCCGTCTGTACGGTGAGATGCATCGTTTTATCCCTGCCTGGTTGGCAACGCAAACCTCGCCCAGTCGGATTCAGGAGGAGGTGGTTGCGCATCATCCGCGCACGGCCGGTACGTCAAAATATGGTTTGTCGCGCACGTTCCGGGTCATCATCGATCTGATTTCCGTGTATTTCTTTATGCGTTTTTCTGCCCGCCCCGCGCATTTTTTCGGGATGCTGGGTATGGGGTTCGGCACGCTGGGGGGTCTGGTTTTAGCCTATCTTCTGGTTTTGAAAATAATGGGCGAGCAAATTGGTGATCGGCCATTATTCATGGTCGGCATCATGCTGGTGTTGATTGCGGTTCAGATTTTGACCACGGGTGTTCTTTCCGAAATGTTGTCGCGCACATACTACGAATCCAAGGAAGTGAAATCCTATCATGTGCGTCCGTCCGCGCTGACTGAACTTGAGGATGCCAATTGGTGTCAATCGAAATCACAACCTGATGAGCCTGCACTATGAACCTTTCTGAGCACCACGTGACTTCGAACATGAGTTTCACTCAATTGCCGGGTGTTCGTCTGGCCTGTGGTTTCAGTATGACGGCATCGTTGGCCTTGATTCTTGTTGAGGCTCTACCGGGTGCCCGTGTGGCCATCTTCCATGCGTTCAATAATCTCGGGCCTTTGGCGCCGGGTTTCTGGTCGGGGATGACCGCTATGGCCGACACTTATTTGGCTCTGGGCTTGTTGTTGCCGTTCATGCTATGGCGACCGCGCCTCGGTGCATTGCTGCTGCTTTCCGCACTTATTGCGACCGCCATCACCCACTCGATAAAACCGATTCTCGATGTGCCTCGACCGCCCGCCGTTCTGGTGGCGGACGCGATGCATCTCATCGGGCACAGGCTCGATCACGGTAGTTTCCCCTCAGGCCATGCCGTTACTGCGTTCACGCTGGCTGGACTATTGATTGTCGGCCTTCGTTTATCGGTCGGATGGTCTGCTTTGGTGCTGCTCGCAGCCGCGGTGCTGGGTGTCTCTCGAATGGCGGTGGGCGTGCATTGGCCGACCGACGTGCTGGCGGGGGCAGTTATTGGTTTAATTTCTGTCATGTTGGCGCAGCTTTGGTTGAATCGATGGTCAAGTCTGAACCATGCGCGATGGCCGCTACCCGCAGGCATCGTTGTTACTGCAATCTGTGCACTATCTTCGCCCTGGTTCAATGCCGGTTATCCCTTGGGCCAATGGGCCAATTGGTCGGTCGCTGCATTGGGCCTGGTCGCACTATTCTGGGCTTCGTTGCGCTACTGGCCGCAATACCGCAATCGGCAGCGCCTGCCCTTGAATGACTTGGGTCGGAAATAATTAACCATGCAAATTTTCCCGGTCATATTTCAGTGTTTACTTATATAATCGACGGCTTGCTGTATCGTGCGGCTGCTCAATACGACTCCGACAGGCTATAATTCGCATCTATGTCACTCATTGCGTTTGGATTGAATCATAAAACGGCCCCGGTGGATGTGCGCGAGCGCATCGCCTTCGGGCCGGAGCGCATGTCGTCTGCGCTTGAGGGGCTGATTCATGGTTGTGGGGCGAAAGAAGCGGCCATCGTTTCTACCTGCAATCGAACGGAAATTTATACCCGTTCGGAATGTGTGCGTGAGAATCTGGTGGAATGGCTGGCTGCGTTTCACAAGTTGCCGCCGGAAGCCATCGCCCCGTACGTGTACGACCATCGAGATGAACTGGCCATTCGACACCTGATGCGCGTTGCCTGCGGTTTGGACTCCATGGTCCTGGGCGAGCCGCAAATTCTTGGCCAGATCAAGGATGCCTTCACCATCGCACAAGACGCTCAGGCATTGGGGCCTGTTTTGAGTCGGTTATTCCAGCACACGTTCTCGGTGGCAAAGCAGGTCCGTACAGATACACAGATTGGCGCCAGCCCAGTGTCCGTGGCATTTGCAGCCGTGAGTCTCGCCAAGCAGATTTTCGGTGATCTATCCCAAAAGACTGCCTTGTTGATCGGCGCAGGCGAAACAATCGAACTGTGCGCCCGTCACCTTCAGGGCAGTGGGCTCAAGCAGGTCATTGTGGCCAACCGGTCGATCGACCGGGCCCACCACCTCGCCGAACAGTTTGGCGGGCTCGCCATTGGTCTTACCGACATTCCTGCTCATTTGCACAAGGCCGATGTGGTTATTTCCTCAACCGCCAGCCCACTACCTGTGTTGGGTAAAGGGGCGGTAGAACAGGCACTCAAGCAGCGTAAGCGCCGCCCGATTTTTATGGTGGATATTGCTGTTCCTCGTGATATCGAACCGCAAGTGAGCGATTTGCAGGATGTGTACCTGTATACCGTTGATGATCTAAAAACTGTCATCGATGAGGGTCAAAAATCCCGTGCCGCCGCAGCAGAGCAGGCGGAAGAAATCATCAGCCTGCAAGTTGGTCATTTCCTCGAATGGGTGCAATTGCAGACGGGCGCGGAACTGATCAAGTCCTATCGACGCCAATCAGAGCAAAGCCGGGATGATGTGTTGTTCAGGGCAAAGGCATTGCTTGCGGCGGGTAAATCTCCCGAGGAAACCTTGGATTACCTTGCGCACACCCTGACCAATCGGCTCATTCATCACCCCACCGTCGTGCTGCGTGAAGCCTGTGCTACGGGTGATTTAACCGCCGTTCATGCGGTTCAGAACGTACTCGGTCTGGGTGGCGATTCCCCGTCGTCTTAGCTGGGTCGTATTTACGGTTTTAATCCTTCATCCTGCTTGTCGGGATCTTGTTCCCCCTCTCTTGTTGAATGCTCCATGCTCCCATCTGCTCTGTTGAATCGGTTATTCGCCCTGTCCGAACGGTATGACGAACTCAATGCGTTGTTGTCCGATCCGGAGGTAATCAACAATCAGGATCGATTCCGCAGCCTGTCGAAAGAGCACGCGCGTCTGCATGATCTCGTTGTGGTGCTCGATCGCTATCAAAAGGCGAAAGCCGACTTGCAGGCGGCCGAACACATGAGCAAAGAGCCTGATCGCGAGATGGCCGCACTGGCCCTCGAAGAAATGAAGGAATTGCAGACTGAAATCGAATCGCTGGATGAGGCGCTCAAAGTTCATCTATTGCCGCATGATCCGGCCGATGACGGTGATGTCATCCTTGAAATTCGAGCCGGCACCGGAGGGGATGAAGCTGCCATCTTCGCGGGTGATTTGTTGCGGATGTATTTGAAATACGCCGATACCCAAGGATGGCGTACCGAAATTCTTTCCGAACAACCGGGAGAGCATGGTGGATACCGCGAAGTCATCGCCCAGATCAGCGGCGATGGTGTGTACGCAGCGCTTAAGTTCGAATCCGGCGCGCACCGCGTACAGCGTGTGCCGACCACGGAAACCCAAGGCCGCGTCCATACCTCCGCTGCCACGGTCGCCGTGATGCCGGTCGTGCCGGAATCGGAGGCCATCACGCTCGATCCTTCTACCTTGAGAATCGATACGTTTCGCGCGTCGGGTGCCGGTGGGCAGCACATCAACAAAACCGACTCGGCGATTCGCGTGACCCACCTGCCGACCGGGATGGTGGTGGAATGTCAGGACGAGCGATCACAGCACAAAAACAAAGCCCGCGCTTTGAGTGTGCTGGCCGCACGACTGGCTGATGCCGAGCGGCAGAAAGCTCATGCGGAACAAGCGGCCACGCGCAAGGCACTCGTGGGATCGGGCGACCGTTCCGAACGTATTCGCACGTATAACTTCCCGCAGGGTCGTGTAACCGATCACCGCATCAATCTGACGTTATACCAGCTCGATCGTGTGCTGTTGGGTGATCTTGATCCGATCATTCACCCGTTACGACAGACCGATCAGGCCGACCAACTGGCGGCGCTGGCTCAGGCGCCGCTCTGATTGATAGTGTGGTTCACATGACCCACGAACCGGGCACACCGCTTGCCGAATTGATCGACGAAGCCAGATGCTTGCTCGGCGGTGATGCCGATGCGATGGTCGATATCCGCAGCCTGGTGTCACAATTGGCCGGACTCGATCGAGCCCGTCAACTGATGGAACTGGAACGACTATTGCCGTCAGCGACGGCTGCGCGATTGCGGAGCGCGTTCGAGCGCCGTGCGGCTGGTGAACCGGTTGCCTATATCACGGGATTCAAACCGTTTTGGCGCCATGAATTCTTGGTTACGCCCGCCACGTTGATTCCTCGCCCTGAAACCGAACACCTTCTGGAATGGGCGCTGGAAAAAATTCCTCCGCAACAGGCGTTAACGGTCGCTGATCTCGGTACCGGCTCTGGCGTGCTTGCCATTAGTCTGGCGATTGAGCGACCGCAGATACAGGTTTTCGGTTGTGATCTGAGTCGTGATGCTTTATTGGTTGCGCGTGAAAACGAAAGCCGATTGAGAGCCGACGCGGCTTTGCCGATCAGGTGGCTTCAAGGTTCGTGGTTGGGGATGTTTAAACCAGAGAGCCTGGACGTGATTGTCAGCAATCCACCGTATATCCGCCCGGATGATCCTCATCTCGCTATCGGTGACCTGCGTTTTGAGCCACAATCCGCGCTGGTTGCGCAAGATGAGGGGATGGCCGATTACCGACAGATCATCGAGCAGGCGTCAACCCGGTTGAAGCCGGGCGGCTGGATTCTGTTCGAACATGGCTACGATCAGGCAAATGCCGTAGCTGAGTGTCTGGCTCAAAAGGGGTTCCAGACTATTTCGCACCGAACCGATCTTGCCGGTCAAGTGCGAAACACCGCTGCACAGAGAGTTTGAGTCGAGTTTTCTATTGGTTAATGCCAACGTGGTGGATACTTTCCGTCATTAAAGTTCGGCATCCTGCCACTTGTACTGTTACTTGTAGCGCACAAAACACTCAAATTACGTTAATCTGAACTTATGTGTGCAGCGCACCCCCATAATATTTCCGGGGCGCAGGAGTGGATGATGGACAGTTCCGAACGAATCAAACATCGTGAGATCACCTTTCGCGGGCCTCATCACAACGGGGATCAGGCGGCGGGTGCCTGCGCTTTTGCCGTTCATCTGGACGGTGTGCAGGATGCACAACCCAAAAACCCCGCCTGCATGTGGGTTGCATATGACTTGCAGATGATCTGCCTCAAAGTTTTGCGGCGCCATCTACAACTCGCGGGTTTTCATCTGGATGCTTCCCTGATGAACAAGCTCAAAATCGCACTCATCGAATATTCAGAAGAGAATCAGCGCGAAGCCATGGGTTTGGGAAACTGCCCCATGCCTAATCAGGCATTCAAGCCAACAGCGGAGCAGCTTTCCGCGTGCCAGCGTTTCTCTCGTCACCAAGGCTCGACAGAGCGAGGCGATGATCCTTGGCAGCATTACCTTTAAGCCCATCTCAATTCCGTTAAACTTTTGAAACTATTAATGAACGACGAGCAATTACTGCGCTACAGCCGCCACATCATGCTGCCTGAAATCGACTATGAGGGGCAAGAGCGTATTCGTGGCGCCCGGGTATTGATAGCTGGCTTGGGCGGCTTGGGTTCACCCGTAGCCTTGTATCTTGCGGCTGCGGGCGTGGGCGAATTGGTGCTGGCCGATTTTGATACGGTTGATTTGAGCAATCTGCAACGACAGGTGATTCATGACACCGCTTCTGTGGGCTTACCTAAGATCGATTCGGCGGCTCGGCGAATTGCCGCTATCAATCCTGATGTAAAACTCAGGTTAGTTCACGACAAGCTCACAAATGAAAACCTGCCGAAATTGCTGACCGATGTCGATCTGGTTTGTGACTGTTCGGATAATTTTGCACTGCGTTTTTCGCTCAATGCGGCCTGTGTTGATGCTCAAAAGCCGCTGGTTTCTGGTGCGGCGATCCGTATGGAAGGGCAGGTGACCGTGTTCGATACGCGACAGCCCGAGTCACCATGCTATCGCTGTTTGTATCAGGAAGAGGGTGAGGATGCGTTGAGTTGCAGTGAAACAGGTGTGCTTTCACCGCTGGTCGGGATGATTGGTAGCCTGCAGGCCAGTGAGGCCATTAAGATGTTGTCAGGCTTTGGTGACCCTCTGGTTGGGCGACTCGCCCTCTTCGATCTCAAGCGGGCCGAGTTCAGAACGATTCGGTACCGCCGTGATCCCGATTGCCCGGTTTGCACTAATCGTCCCGATTCTTCCCGTTAAGGAACCTTTGATTAATTCAGAGGTTCCTTGCGGCATAAGGACGTGCCGCCATCTTCAATCAAAAATCGGCACCTCGAAATACCCGTGATTCGTCATTCCCGCGAAAGCGTGAACCCAGAAAAATCAAGGCGCTGGATTCCCGCCTACGCGGGAATGACGGGTATTTCGAGCTTCCCAAATGTGATTGAAAATGAAGCAAAAAAAAAGTCACGCCTTTTGCTTTGCGTGTTCTGAGGATTCCAGGATGGAATTATTCAGAGCTTCCTTAAGTTTTTTTTTCTAAAACTGCTGGCTACGATCCGCAGACGCCAACGCCTGTGCAATTTCCCGAATCAGCCCCGGCCCGCGATAAATGAAACCCGTATAGAGCTGCAGCAGGTCCGCGCCGGCCTCGATCTTCTCCAAAGCCGCAGCGGCGCTGTCGATGCCACCGACGCCAATGATTGGGAAATCAGCGGGCAGTGTGGCGCGAAGATGGCGGATAACTTCAGTCGAGGCCTTGCGAACAGGACGACCGCTCAGGCCACCAGCCTCGTCGGCGTGCGGCAGGCCCGACACCATGGCGCGATCAATCGTGGTGTTGGTGGCAATCACCCCATCCATGCCTTCATCAAGGAGAAGGCGTGCCATGGATTCGATTTCCTCACCACTCAGATCGGGCGCAATCTTGACGACGATCGGGACTTGGCGTTCATTCTGCCGGTCAAGTTCATCCTTTTGTTTCTTCAATGCGGCGAGCAATGGGCCGAACTGATCCGATGCCTGTAACTGGCGTAAATTTTTTGTGTTTGGGGATGAAATATTGATCGTGACGTAGTCGGCGAAGCGATGGACTTCTCTCAACCCGATCAAATAGTCATCCAGAGCCCGTTCGATGGGCGTGTCAAAGTTCTTACCGATATTCAGGCCCAAAATGCCTTTGCTGTTTCGATTTTGAACATTATCAAGAAAGCTTTCGAGGCCATCGTTGTTAAAACCCATGCGGTTGATCAGCGCTTCGGCATCGGCCAGTCGGAACAACCGTGGCCGCGGGTTGCCGGGTTGGGCACGGGGCGTAACAGTGCCGATTTCGATAAATCCGAACCCGAGGCAGGACAGGGCATCGATATGATCGCCGTTCTTGTCGAGCCCAGCCGCCAGGCCGATTCGGTTAGGAAAGGTTAACCCCATGACGTCCACCGGACTCGACGTTACCTTTCCGCGCGCGTAGGTGCACCAGGGCGTTTTGGCCGCCATGTCGAGAAGGGCAAACGTCAGTCGATGAGCCGTTTCTGGTTCGAATCGGAACAGCAAGGCGCGTATCAACGGGTATAGATTCATAAAGGTGTGATCACTTGGCGTCAGTTTGGTCGTGTAGTTTGCCGTGACCGCTGTCAGGGCGCAATCCGATCCCCCGAACTTCCTTTCGTGCATTCATCAAAATTTCACGATCTTGTCAGTACGCTGAAACAAACCGAACACAGTAATGACATATCCGTCAATTAACTTCACCCCATATCAATTTGGGTGTGCTGTGTAATGAATTTAGATCGCGACACGACTTCTCGAAGCAATAAGCCAAAAATCAAAACCGATTCAGATCGCCGATTACAAGTCGAGTTGGCGCTGAGCCAAGAGCAGATCGATGCCTGCTTTCGTCTGCGTTATCGGATCTTTGTTGAAGAATTAGGTGCAAAAATCGATTGCGCGTTGCCTTTGGGGCTGGAAAGTGATCATTTTGACGAATATTGCCACCACATGTTGGTGCGAGATCTCGATTCGGGTGAAGCGGTGGCGTGTACACGCATTCTCACAGATACCCAGGCTCAGGTTGCGGGCGGATATTATTCGGCAAAAGAGTTTGATCTCTCTTGTCTGCGTGATATCGATGGTCGTGTGATGGAAATTGGTCGAACCTGTGTCGACCCGGCTTACCGCAATGGTGCCACCATCGGCTGTCTTTGGTCTGGTCTGGCGCAATTCATGGAAAATAACCGCTTCATGTACCTGATGGGATGCGCGAGCATTTCTCTGGATGATGGCGGTGTTAAGGCCAATCTCATCATGGATCAATTACGTGATCGGTATCTCACGCCGGATTCGTTACGGGTCAATTCTCTGCGAATGCTTCCTCCCAAGAATGAGGACAAAGTATTACGCGAACAAGATGTTCGCATGCCCCCTTTATTGAAGGCATATCTTCGTCTTGGTGCCCAGATTGGCGGTGAACCGTTTTGGGATGAGGATTTCAATACAGCCGATGTTTTTATATGGCTGGAACGGGCAAATCTTCAACGTCGTTATGTTCGGCATTTTGTTCAGCGAAAACAGGAAGGTCTGCTCGATTCGCTCAAATCACGTCAGGCGGCCTGAATCGCTGAAAGAGCTGCCTGCTGTTTAGCGATCTTCCGCAAAATGGCGCTAAACTGAGCCGCTATTCATAACAGAGCGGCTCACTTGTGGACGAAGCGCTGATTTTGCCGATCAAATCCGAAATCGATCCGCAATTTGAGCGACAAGTGCGGAAGTTTTTGGCGGATGCGCAATTAAAAATGCCGAATGTCAGCGAAGCCGAACTGCTGCGCGCGGCGGCGGGTCGGCGCGAAGACCATCGGTTGGTGGCCGAATATCTCATCGGCATGCTCTGGTTGAGTTGGCGTTTCGATCGCGCGATTCAAATGTTGGATTCTGCCTTGGCTGTTGCCCCCGCATACATATCAAGCACTGAATATCTGAATCGTTTGCAAAAGATTACTCTCTTGAAAAACCTCCCGTTGTTCTCGCAGCCACGATCCGAACGACAAACATGGGCTGATCTTGAGCAAGAGGCAAGATTGGTCGTCTATCTCAAAACCGGACGACTGTCTTGAGACGCCCGAAACACTTGGCCCGTGCCCCAGTTGCTGCATCAGAAGATGATATGCAAAGCTACTTGAAAAAAATCAAATGAACCAAACTTTAAGTTAGAGTATTGATCATAAGCATCAGGTTCTGAATGAACCGAACTTGCTTTAACTTTTTTGGAGAACGAATTCCTGCCATGAAACGAATTATTCTGTTTTTACTGACCAACCTGGCTGTCATGGTGATCCTGTCCGTCGCCTGGTTTGTAATTTCCAAGGTATTCGGCCTTGGCGTGACGATGGATAAGAATGGCATCAATTATGGCTCCACTCTTGTACTGGCCGCGGTATTCGGTTTTGGGGGTTCCCTGATTTCGCTGATGATGTCCAAGTGGATGGCTAAGCGCAGTGTAGGAGCCGAGGTGATTGAGCAACCGCGCAATGAGGCTGAACGCTGGTTAATGCAAACCGTTGAGCGCCAAGCAAAGATGGCTGGAATCGGTATGCCGGAAGTCGCGATTTACGACTCACCGGAGATCAACGCATTCGCCACGGGTGCGAGCAGAAACAACGCGCTGGTCGCAGTGTCCACCGGCTTGCTTGCCAACATGACGCGTGATGAGGCAGAAGCCGTATTGGGCCATGAGATTGGCCACGTGGCAAATGGCGATATGATTACCTTGACCCTCATTCAAGGTGTGGTGAACACGTTTGTTATCTTCTTCGCGCGTATCGTCGGTTATTTTGTCGATCGCGTTCTGCTCAAGAATCAGGGTGATGGTCCGGGTATCGGCTTTTATGTGACCACGATCGTGGCTGAGATCATCTTCGGGATTCTGGCAAGTATCATTGTGATGTGGTTCTCCCGCCAGCGTGAGTTCCGTGCAGATGAGGCAGGCGCTCGCTTTGCCAGCCGTCAGAAGATGATCTCGGCGCTTGAGCGATTAAAGTTGAATTACGACACGCCTGCTCAATTGCCCTCGCAGATGACTGCGTTCGGCATTTCAGGTCACCGCGGTTCATTTGGGCGCTTGTTCATGTCGCATCCACCGCTTGACGAACGCATCGCCGCCTTACGTCACGGTCAATCCTCAGGCTTTGGCGCGCGTACCGGTACGGTGCAGTAATAACGGATGACGATCTTCGGGTGGTTTGGGTCGATCCCAAAGCCCTAATAGCTGAAGCCTGCTTATTGCAGGCTTTTGTTTGCAGGCTTTTTGTTTGCAGGATGCGGAACTTGTCTTTTTAGCGTAGGCTCAAACGTAAAAGCAGGCAGTAAGCACAAACTATTGCCGTGATCGTGTTCAGAGGTTTCCTGATGACTGTTTTATATTTATTTGTTCCGTTGAGTATGGTGGTTGCCGGGATCTTGGTCTGGGCTGCATTCTGGGCGATCAAGAACAATCAATACGAAGATTTGGAAGGTCCCGCCCACCGTATTCTGATGGATGACGATGATCCTCGTATTCCGACACAGCCTCATTCACCTGAGGATACCAAGTTGGAATCAAAGTCACCTCAAAGTAAGAGCTAACAGATTCGTTCTTCCAAAAAAAAACCGCCAATTGGCGGTTTTCTCGTGCCTACAACTTGAGAACTATTTCACACGCATGCCTGCGGTCGCGCCTTCGTCGGGTGACAAAATGAATAGCCCGCCTTTGCCATCGCCCGCGGCCAGTACCATGCCTTCCGACAGGCCGAATTTCATCTGGCGGGGTTTCAGGTTGGCGACCATGACGGTATGGCGGCCAACGAGGGTGGCAGGATCATAAGCGGATTTGATTCCGGCGAACACCTGGCGGGTTTTCTCCTCATCGATATCCAGCGTCAATCGTAACAATTTCGCTGCACCTTCGACGTGCTCGGCATTGACGATTCGCGCCACGCGCAAATCCACGGCCGTGAATTGGTCGATGGTGATTTCTTCCGCAATCGGTTCAATTTCGGCACGCGGTGCTTTCACTTCTGTGAGCGGCGTGGTGTTCGCTTGGTTCATTGCTTGAGCTTCTTCTTGCGTCGCTTTGATCAGCGCATCGATGGCTGTCTGTTCGATACGTGTCATCAGCGGTTCAAAGGCGTTGATCTTGTGTCCAACCATCGGACGTGCAAGATCCGACCAACGGAATTCAGCCAGGTTCAGGAATTGTGCCGCCTTGGCACTCATGGCCGGCAGAACGGGCGTGAGGTAGGTCATCAAGATGCGAAAGGCATTCAGGCCATCGGTACACACACCTTGAACGGCGGCAAGCGAGTCGGGCGACTTGGCCATGGCCCAGGGTTTTTTCTCATCGATGTATTGATTCACCAAGTCAGCCAGCGCCATGATTTCGCGCATGGCTTGACCGGTTTCACGGCGCTCATAGCGTGTCTTGATGGATTCGGCGGCGGCCACGAGTTGTTCGTGGAGTTCGCTGTGGGCAAGTTCGGCACTCAACTCACTATTGAACTGCTTGTGAATAAAACCGGCGCAACGGCTGGCAATATTGACGACCTTGCCTACCAGATCCGAGTTGACGCGCAGCCGGAAATCTTCGAGCGAGAGATCGATGTCGTCGATACCGCTGCTGAGCTTGGCCGCAAAATAGTAGCGCAGGGCCTGCGGGTCGAGGTGGTTGAGATAGGTGCGGGCCTGGATGAATGTGCCGCGCGACTTGCTCATTTTTTCGCCGTTGAGGGTCAAAAAGCCATGAGCATACACGGCTGTCGGTGTGCGCAACCCAGCGCCCATGAGCGTGGCTGGCCAGAACAGCGTGTGGAAGTACGCGATATCCTTGCCGATAAAATGGATGAGTTCGGTTTGGGCGTTTTCGCCCCAATATTCGTCGAAATCAAGCCCTGTCGATTCGGCCAGTTTCAGAAAGGCGCCGATATAGCCGATGGGCGCATCCAGCCAGACATAAAAGAATTTGCCGGGTGCGCCGGGTATCTCAAAGCCGAAATAGGGCGCATCCCGTGAAATATCCCAGGCCTGCAGGCCGCTATCAAACCATTCCTGCAGTTTTGCGCGAATGGCGGGCTGTACACGGTCTTCGCTCAACCATTGTTTGAGCCGATCTTGCATTTTTGGAAGGTCGAAGAAATAGTGTTCGGAATCGCGTTCGACGGGTGTTGCACCGGAAAGCACTGAGCGCGGATTCTTTAGTTCGGTCGGGCTGTAGGTAGCGCCACATTTCTCGCAGTTGTCACCGTATTGGTCCAAGGCGCCGCACTTGGGGCACTCACCCTTGATGAAGCGATCGGGCAGGAACATTTCCTTTTCCGGATCATAGGCTTGCTTGATGGTTTTGCGACTGATCAAGCCACGTGCGTCAAGCCGCTTGAAAATTTCACTGGCCATACGCCGGTTTTCTTCGGAATGCGTACTGTGAAATATGTCGAAGCCAATCATGAAATCAGCAAAATCGGCTTTGTGACTATTGCCTATGCGCGTAATGAGCTCTTCCGGCGTGATTCCCTCTTGCTGCGCCTTGAGCATAATGGGCGTGCCATGCGTATCGTCCGCACACAGATAGCGGCATTCATTGCCAAACAGTTTTTGTGCGCGCACCCAAATATCCGTCTGGATGGTTTCGATGATATGCCCCAAGTGAAGTGGGCCATTGGCATAGGGCAGAGCAGATGTCACCAAGATGCGACGAGGGGCTTGAAGTGTCATAAAACGCAATAGTTCCGAGATAAAAGTCCAGATAAATTTCTAGGAAAACCGGGCCGCGAAGTTTAGCATGAGGACTCGATAAAAGGCCGTTGAGACGATGTGAAAGGTGATAGACGCATTCCACAACAAAACCCGTAAACAGCTTTCGGCCCCTAATGGACGGTGTTTATAAGGTTGCATATTTTAGTTTGTTTGGATTCTGATCCCCTGCGTAGTTTGCCCGTATGGGCTGCGTTTACGGACGCGCAAGATGCGATTCCGGGGTTGAAGATAACGGTTGCCGGTACGCCTGAAATCATTCAGTGCATAAAGGCGCATCCGGCTGTAACCGGTAAAGTGGTGATCGACGAGAAAGGACTGTCTCTATCGCGCTGGCATCCTTCTGGTTGGTCGGCACGGCGTGACGTCAAGTTGGCCTGTGCAGCGTTGCTCCCCACACCGGATGTCGTGATTGACCCGTTTGGTACTTCGCAAACACGCGCATTCTCACGCCTTGTAAATTGGCGTCGGGTTGGTATCGCCGATCTATCGGAACCCAGTCGAGACAGTGATTATTCGTCGGTTTTCCCGCTTCCGCCCGAACTTCACCTGCTCCAGTCCATACGGGTTTTGTTTGCAGCTGCACTGAACTACTCCCTCCATGATCTCGCTCCAAATTACGGTTTTCTGACCTCACCCGTTGACGCAAATCAGGCGGAAGGCAACACAGCGGCTGATTTGATTGTCGACGTGAGCTCACTGCCATGGGGTTATGAATTATTTCAGCAATTTAGAGAACGAATCGCTGAAACGCCATTACGAGTGATTTATCTTGAAGAAGAACGTGGGTTTAATTCGGCTCAGCGATTGCTTAAAAACTGGTCAAAAATTGCGACGGCGCATTATATTTTGACCGGGTTGAACGCCAGTGCTTGGCTTGCCGCAGCGCTTGGTCGACCGGGGCTGTGCTTGTGTCCCAATGATTCGGCGAGCAGTATCGGCGTTATCTCCACCCGTTGGGCCACCCAAGAGATGATCAATTTGGATCATGCACCATTCAATCAGCCCAACATCGTCGTTGAATCCATTATTCAAGTGCTGGAACGACAATCTACCGCCGCTGCCGATGCAAAATGAGCATATAGGGTTATTTTGTGAACTTGGGATTTAATCTTCGTACCGATGAACCCGTTGGCAACACCATGCGGGTCGACGCTCTCGCAGATCAGTTCTTGCAAATCAATCATATTGAGCACGCTTTGGCTAACCCCGAATTGTGCGAGACATGGCTTGCCGATACGGAAACACTGGTCGTTGGCGGCGGGAGTAACATCCTGTTTGTGACGGAGCGTATCGGTAAAGTAGTGGCTATCATAGCGGCTGAGCATGGTTTCGTTGATGAGGGTGAGACCGTACTGGCGTTCGCCGAAGCGGGCTTGGGCCTTGATGATTGGGTTCGTTTGACCGCCGCACAGGGTTGGTATGGGCTGGAGCGACTTGCAGAAATTCCGGGCACAGTTGGAGCCGCGCCGATCCAGAACGTCGGCGCCTACGGCATGCAGTTGTCTGATGTGCTTGAATCCGTCGAGGTTTGGGATCGCAGGGAACAAGTTCGACTTCGCTGGAAGGCCGAACAATGCCATCTAAGCTATCGCAACAGTCGGTTCAAGTCGGAACCGAATCGATGGTTGGTCCTGCGCGTTTGGGTTCGTTTGCACAAAAGACCGCCGGCAGATTGGCCAAATTTTGCATATCCGGGTTTGGTCGATGAGGCCGAGGCATACTCAAGGACGGAAAAAAAGCCCATATCTGCACTTGTTGCCAGGGATATGGCCGAAATCGTGACCCGAGTGCGTCGAAAAAAGCTCCCCGATTGGCGCCAACCGCTCCCCGGAAGTTTGGGGAGTTTTTTTCAGAACCCAATTGTATCTATGCAGCACGCCAACATGCTGAAGACTACATGGCCCGATTTACCGCTCTACGCACTGGATGATTACGATTCCGTCAAGCTTTCTGCCGGATGGCTGATTGAACAAGCGGGATGGCGCGGGCGCTTATTTGGTGCCGCCGGCGTTTATGACCGTCATGCTTTGGTACTGATTAATCGAGGTGGTGCCAATGGCAAGCAAATCCTTCAACTGGCCGAAGCAATCGAAGCGGATGTCTGGAAGCATTTCGCCGTGCGATTAAAAACGGAACCATTGATCGTGTAATCACTCTGAAAGACAGTTGTGTTTTAATCGATTTACAAAGATAGATAGTTTAAATCTATCGATTTGATAGGAAGATTTCATTTTATTTATTTATCTTCCATTGGTAAATTTAATTCCACAGCACGGCTGTAGAACGATGCCATCAGGCAAATGAATCGTTTGACTCAATGTATCGACCAACCAGGAGAATTGACCATGAGTGATGTTTCCATTTCTTTACCCCGTTTGAACGAGCGCGCACCTGAGTTTGACGCCCCCACAACCCACGGTCGTAAAACCCTCAAAGATTACGAAGGCAAGTGGCTGGTTTTGTTCTCACACCCTGCAGATTTTACCCCGGTTTGCTCCACTGA
The DNA here is from genome assembly GCF_000024765.1 of Halothiobacillus neapolitanus c2. Taxonomy (GTDB): domain Bacteria; phylum Pseudomonadota; class Gammaproteobacteria; order Halothiobacillales; family Halothiobacillaceae; genus Halothiobacillus; species Halothiobacillus neapolitanus. Next base: position 1,141,663 of record NC_013422.1, read on the forward strand.
ATTCATGGCGTTTGCCAAAGCCGCGCCTGATTTCAATGCGATCAACTGCGATTTGTTGGGCCTGTCGATTGACAGCAATTACTCTCACATTGCCTGGGAGCGCAACATCAAAGAGAAGTTTGGCGTGGAAATTACCTTCCCGATCATTGCCGATCTTTCGATGAACGTCGCCAGCATGTTCGGAATGGTGCACCCGGGCGCTTCGGATACTCAAGCGGTTCGTGCCACTTTTGTGATCGATCCAGAAGGTATCTTGCGTGCCATGCTTTATTACCCGATGAGTAACGGTCGTTCGATTCCGGAAATTCTTCGTCTGGTAAAAGCGTTGCAAACCTCAACCAAATATGGCGTAGCCACTCCTGAAGGCTGGCAGCCAGGCGACAAGGTCATCGTGCCACCACCAGCAACGGCACAAGAAGCCGAAGCGCGTGTGAATAGCGGTGAGTACGAATGTGTTGACTGGTACTTCTGCAAAAAGTCACTCTGATTTCATTCATGAGTGAAGTGTCGCAGCACGTAACGTGACGTAACGTAAAAAAGCCCGATCAATTCGGGCTTTCTTTTTTTGAAATAACTGAAACAAATTCAACTATTTATTCTGCTGACCTTTAATTGGTTGTCCGCCACCAAAGCTGCCGGCTTCCACATGTGCCAGAATTTCCCTTAACTGTGCCTCAGAGCGCTGACCTGAAAAATAGAAGGGTTTGCCATCATCGGCTTGAAACACCACAACGGGGATGCCATACAAATTCTGTCCCTGCAAAATCGAAAGGTTTTCAACCAGGATGGTTTGCGATGCTGCATCCACTTGTTTTGCCGGTAGGATGCCGCCACCGGTATCCGAATTGAGAAACCCATAATTCTTCTCATTGGTCATAAAAGCCTTCAGCGGATCGGGTGCCTGAATGATAGCTCCCGCCTTGGCCGTCGAATTGCTACCCAGCATGCCCAACGGTATCCAGCGAAATTGCAGATCGGGACTGTCTTTACGAATCTTCATCAACGAATCGAACACGTGATGACAATACGGGCAGTTTGGATCAAAAAATAGATAAACAATCTTTGATCCGGTGCCATCTTGTATCCAGCTGGAATCGGCAAGATCGTTCATCAGATTTTGGGCAACCACTCGATCTTGCGCCGCGGTTGCCGTTTGCGCATATATTGGCGCATTAAAAATGAACAATGTTAGGAGCATACTGGCCCAGAACGGGATTAGTCGCTGTTGTCTGGATCGGTGAAGGTGATGATCGAACATGAGATGGTCCCTTATTTAATTGCCTGCCTAACTACTTTAGACATTAAGCCTATTGAGTTCCAGGTTGTAATGATTCTGATGTTAAGGAACTTCTGATTAATTCAGAGGTTCCTTGCGGCACAAGGACGTGCCGCCATTTTCAATCACGTACGTGATTGAAAATGAAGCAAAGCAAAAGTCACGCCTTTTGCTTTGCGTGCTCTGAGGATTCCAGGATGGAATTATTCAGAGCTTCCTTAAGGTTTTTTGCTTAAATCGAGCTCGTCGTCATCCAGATTGGGGAGTGTGGTTGGTGTGGTCGCCTTTTCCTGCTGGCGGCTGATTTCTGCGTCCAGTAGCGCATCGATGTCATCCAGATCAAGGTTGAACTCCGTGTTATCTGGCGCATTTTCCGGAAGCTCAACAGCATCCAGATCTATTTGTTCTTCCGTGGTTTCGTGTTCTTCTGTGCCAACCTTTTCGACAGATTTAATCTCATCTGATTTTGGTTCGCTGCTAGTTTCTGCAAGATCAACAATCTTCGGTTCTTCCGGTTGTTTATCTGGAGCGGTTACAGTTTCCTTCGTGGATGCCGTTTGTTTTCCAATTTCTGTTTGGGCTGTGCTTGCAGTGGCGTCTGCAACTTGAGGTTCATTCTCAGGGGCCTTGGGAGCCGGCTTGGATTCCGGCTTGTGAACCGCCTTGGGTTCCGAAGATGACGCTGATACAGGATCGGTGGCAGGTGTTGTCGGAGTGGCTTTCACACTTTCGTCAGCCAAATTCTCTTCATCAAACACATCAATGCCACTGTCCATGCTGGCATCAGCCGCATCCGAGGCTTCCTTCTGATTCATGCCCTTATCAATGGATTGAAGATAAATCAGCGCACGCAAGATCTGTGGAACGCGATAATCGGCTTCGACACCGAATTTTCTCCCGTATTCACCAACAATGATGCTTACCGATTTCAATGCTTCAGCGAGTTGGGCCGACCGTTCTGCCTCGGTTTTCTGGCTGGCCGCGAGCTCGGTTTGTAACTGCTGAATTTGTGGTGCGTTTGCCGAATTGTCGGAAATGGGTTCAGCCGCTTGCTGCTGGCGGAATATGGCCGCAATTTGGTGTAGGTCGTTGTGTCGGATCGTCATGATTTGACGCACGGCATCGCGCAAATTTTCCGCAGACGGTTCGAGCCAGGGTTCCACCAGTTCGTTGACCACTTGAAGGCTACGCTGCTCGTAATCGTCAAGCTCATCGGGGGTCAGTGTCTTGCCGGTTGCCAGCGCTTGAACATGGGTATGAAAGGTTTCGGTGGCAGTTTCTGCCAAATCGTTCCGTTCATCGAGAAGCGCTCGGGCCGCATTGATCCGTTTGCGGCGACCAAGCCAACTGAGTAAACCAATGCCCAGAGCAAAAAACAATAAAACGACAGCAGCCTCCGTTGCCAGAATAGCCCAGTGTTGTGTGAACACAGCGTGTGTCGCGGCTGTCGTGGTTGGCGTTGTCATACTGATTGTGCCTCTTCAAGCAGTTGGCGGTGTGTACGTTTCACTTTTCGTTTCCAAAGCCATGTCCCCAGTCCGATCAGGAGCAGCGCCACGGCATTGATAACGATGATGAGCATCCAGTTGATCCTACCCGAAGCACCCTCTTGCGCCTGTTGGACAGGTTCTGCCTGCTTGGGTTGTGGCATGGGGTGAGATAGCGCGGGTAGCTTGAATGGTTCAAGCACCAGATCGATGTCTCTGTGCGTCGTCAGTTTTGCTTTAAGCACAGCGTTCAGCACACAGTCTGCCGTCGTCTCATCGGGCGCAGGGAACATCATGCTGGTGTCGGTTAAATGCCATTCGATGGGTATGGGCGCGCCATATTTATTTGAATCGGGTTTATTTGCATCGGGCTTATTTGAATGGGGCCGTTCGCATTGCCATTGTCCGATTAATTTGGCCGTATTAGGTTCAAGTACCGTGGGATCCTGAGTGACTTGAATCTGACGCAGGGTCTTTTTGACGGGTTGGGCGGGGTGTCCATCCGGGCTATTCGAAGATTCGGCTGGTGATACTTCGACTACGGATGAAACGAGTTTGAGTTGCACTGGTGGCAACGGTGCCATAGCAAAATTCTGGCGCCAATCACGTTGGAAGGTCGGGCTGCTTGCCGTGGCGACCAGGCTGTAAATACCCGCAGGATCAATCAGATGGAGCTGATAGTTGAATTTTCCATCACCGCCGATAATGTCCGGGTCTGCGCCCTGATCATTAAGTTTGATCGACTGAATCAGTTCGCTTCCTTTTTGTTCATCGATCGTTGCGTTGATTGTCTGCGTTAATGCGGCCTTGGTGATCGGTTGATCATGATTGGTCAGCATCAGCGCGCCATCGATCCGTTCCCCCGGGTAGATACGCGTCGGCAAGGGCGTCAGGTGAAGTTTGAGATCAGTGATGATCAGCGCTCGGTTGTCCGGATCGAGTCCGCCGATTATCTGCCACGCTCCAGCCGGCGGATTTTCGATGGTAACCAGATCACGGCCGCCACTGTCATCCCAACGCCAACCCATTTTGGACCTGCTGCCTTGGGCGTCAACGATTTGACCATCGGGTAGCTTGAGTTTTGTCTGGTTTTCCGGTTTGTCTCGGAACGCGAGGATGGTCAGTTCTTTGACGGCACGATCAACCAGGAACTTGTTGTCTTTCAGTGGAAGGCCGTCACGTGGGGCAGCCGCTTCGAATATCTTGAGAAAAGCGCGTTGCAATGCGTCGGCCGAGTCGGCTTCGACAAAAATGCCGCCCGTGTCGGCTGCAATCTGGGAAAGCAGCTTACTGTCGGCATCTTTGGACAAGGCGATCGTGTGCACGCGAATATGTTCGGCCCTGAGTTGCGGCACGAGTTTCTGCAAAAGTTCTTCTTGGGCTCGAACATTAATGGCTTTTTCCGGTGATATATCAACCATGCCATCGGACAACAACAGAATGTTACGGTCCGTGCCATCGTTCCAGGTGGCGGCAGCCGCGGCTAGGGCAGCAGGAATATCGGTGAAGGGTTCGTTGGATCGTATTTTTTTGGCGGTTTGACGGACGCGTTCCTTTACTTTTGGATCAGCACCGGCCGTTTTTAACATAAGGCTGACTTTGTCACCGAAAAACCAGATGCCAATTTGCGCAGAGGGAGGCAGCAAATCACCCAGTAAGCGCAAGGCGGGGCGTCTTAGATTGTTTGGGTCGGTTTGCTTCATGCTGCCGGAAACGTCGATTAACACATGAAGTTCCGGAGGCGTTGCTGCCTGTGCGGGTACGAAAGCCAGCCCGGTAATCAGCAGAATAAGTAGCCCGCAAATGGTGGATGCATGCATTCTGATGAGCGGGCTTGTCGGTGGTACTGGCATCCTTACCTCGATCTGATTGATAATACCCGCACATTTTACTCTCAAAACCAAAGGTCGTATGGCGCAATATATCTTCACCATGAATGGGGTCGGCAAACTCGTCCCTCCGAAAAAATTTATTCTCAAAGACATTTACCTTAATTTCTTCCCGGGCGCCAAAATCGGCGTATTGGGTTACAACGGTGCGGGCAAGTCTACATTGCTCCGCATCATGGCCGGTGTCGATCAGGACATCGTTGGTGAAGCGCGCCCTCAACCCGGTATTCAAATCGGCTATCTCAAGCAGGAGCCTGACCTTGACCCCGCCAAGGACGTGCGTGGCAATGTCATGGACGGCGCGGGTGAAACAGCGCGTTTGCTTGAACGCTTCAATGAAGTAAGCAATGAGTTTGCCAACCCGGACGCCGACTTTGATGCATTACTGGCTGAACAGGCCGAATTGCAGGACAAAATCGATGCTGCCGGTGGTTGGGATCTGGATCGTAAACTCGAGATCGCCGCCGATGCGCTGCGTCTGCCGCCTTGGGATGCAGATGTCGCGAAGCTTTCCGGCGGTGAACGCCGTCGCGTGGCGCTCTGCCGCTTGCTGCTTTCCAACCCGGATATGCTGATTCTCGATGAACCGACCAACCATCTGGATGCGGAATCCGTTGCCTGGCTTGAGCGCTTTTTGCAGGAGTTTAACGGGACTGTGGTTGCAGTAACCCACGATCGATACTTCCTCGATAACGTGGCCGGTTGGATTCTCGAACTTGACCGCGGTCAGGGCATCCCGTTCGAGGGTAACTACTCACAATGGCTCGATAGCAAGGAAAAGCGACTGGCACAGGAAGAGAAAACCGAATCGGCCAAGCGCAAGGCGATGGAGCAGGAGCTCGAATGGGTTCGGCAGAATCCCAAGGGGCGTCAGGCCAAATCCAAGGCGCGTCTGGCCCGGTTCGAAGAGCTCCAATCGGAAGAATTCCAGAAGCGCTCGGAAACCAACGAGATTTACATTCCGCCAGGACCTCGTTTGGGCGACAAGGTGATTGACGTCACCAATCTGTCCAAACAATTTGGTGACCGTGTGTTGTATCAAGGTTTGTCGTTCTCCGTGCCCAAGGGCGGGATCGTCGGCATCATCGGTCCCAATGGCGTGGGTAAATCAACGCTGTTCAAGATGCTGATTGGCGAGGAGAAACCGGATGACGGTGAAATCTCCATCGGAGAATCGGTACAAATTTCCTATGTGGCGCAGGGTCGCGAGGATCTTGAAAATAACAAGACCGTCTGGGAAGAGATTTCCGGCGGTTACGACAACATCACGGTCGGCAAATACGAGATGCCTTCGCGCGCTTATCTTGGCCGGTTTAATTTCAAAGGGCAGGATCAGCAAAAGTTCATGAAGGACTTGTCCGGCGGTGAGCGCAATCGCGTCCATCTGGCCAAGTTGCTCAAGTCCGGCGGCAACGTGCTCCTGCTTGATGAACCAACCAACGACCTCGATATCGAAACCTTGCGGGCGCTGGAGCAGGCGATCCTCGATTTCCCGGGTTCTGCGCTGGTCATTTCGCACGACCGTTGGTTCCTTGACAGAATCGCGACACACATCCTGGCATTCGAGGACGATGGCTCTGTGGTGTTCTTCCAGGGGAATTTCCAGGATTACGAAGCAGATCGACACAAGCGGTTGGGTTCGGATGCCGATCAACCCAAACGGATCAAATACACCCGATTGGCCTAAGCGTTTTTATGTTTTTGCCAAAAGAACCCAGCAGTGAATGACTGATTACTGGCGTCATTTAGCCGCCAGTTATAAAAAGGAGCTTGAAATGGTTAATCCTGCATTGGAACAGGCCATCATCAATAAAATCATGGAGAAGGGCATTGCGCTTCCCGTACTCCCGGATGTTGCTATCCGCTCAAGGCGTGTGGCGGAGCAACCGGACAGCACGATTCAGGATCTGGTAGATGTGGTCGCACAGGATCCAGCCATTGCCGCACGCCTGATTCAGGTTGCGAACAGCGCGATGTATCGGGGCGTACAGAAGATTGACGGGCTACATCAAGTCATAACACGCCTTGGCATGCGCACAGTCAGCCAGTTGATCGTATCGTTATCCACTCAACAGCTTTTCAAAGCCAATCATGCAGTTATCAAGAAGGCGATGCAGGAGCATTGGTCATTCTCTGCCCAGATTGCGGCTTTAGCACACCGTATTGCCAGGGAATACACCAAGCTTGATGTCGATCAGGCATTGCTGGCCGGATTGCTTCACGGCGTAGGGGGAATCCCGGTGATTGTGGTCGCTGAAGATATTCCCAAGTTACAGGAGGCACCGGCTCTGTTAAACGAACTGGTGATGAACCTGCAACCACGGCTGGGCGCCAAGATTGTCCAGGCCTGGGATTTCCCGCCGATGTATGAAGACGTGGTGCGAGAAGCGAATAACCTCAACTATACGCACGAGGGACCTGCCAATCATGCCGATGTGGTTATCGCGGCGATCGCTCAAGCGAAAGGTTTGACGGAAACACCGGATGGCAAGCCAATTCCTGCTGCTGAAAAATTGGGTCTCGATTTGAGCGTGAGCCTGATTGACCAGGAAATTGACGATGCAATTCGAGCGCTTAGTGCGGGTTTCTAATCTTTGTTATTAAGAAATTCATGCGCCTTGACTGCAAGATCAGGATGGAGTTGTCTTTGTAAATCCGGATGCAGGGCGTTTCCGGATTTGCTGAACAGGCTCACTGTCCAACTGGGAACGGTGGTTTCTTGAGGTCTCCCCAGGTGATCGAGGCGAATTTCTTCCTGTGATTCGGAGCTGCTCATGACCAGTGAGGGCGGATCTTCTAAGATATCAATCACCGTTCCGCGGCGGTGGTCAATCGTCAGCGTGCTACCGATCAGGGGTTCCAGCAGTTGAATCAAGGATGTGGGCATAGGGCACCTTCTGCTTTTCCGTTTGGCTGTAATAGTCTTATGAACTTCGGTTAGCATAACCTGCCCGATCATATCATTAACCAATCAGGATGAAGATGCAGTACGAATTACTGAATATAGAACCTTTGTACCGTGGTTTTTTTGCGTTGAACCGCTATCGTCTTCGCTTCGAGCGTTATGACGGTGGCTGGTCACCTGAAATCAGTCGGGAGATATTCGAGCGTGGTCACGCTGTGGCTGTTCTGCCCTTTGATCCCAAACGACGTGAAGTCGTTTTAATCGAACAGTTCAGGCCCGGTGCATTCGAAGCGCCGAGTGGGCCTTGGCTGACCGAAATAGTTGCTGGCATGATCGAGCCCAATGAAACTGTTGAATCGGTCGCACGCCGAGAAATGGCAGAAGAAGCAGGTCTTGAACCCCTGAAACTGATACCGATTACGCGCTATTGGGTCAGCCCAGGCGGCACCACGGAGAGCATCTATTTGTTTCTTGCCCTGATCGATGCGGCTCCGACCGATACGTTTTTTGGCTTGCCCGAAGAGCATGAAGACATCAAGTTGCATACCATGTCGTTGGATGAAGCATTGGCTCGAGTTGATTCCGGGATCATCTGTTCAGCGGCTCCGATCATTGCTTTGCAATGGCTGGAGCGACATCTGCCGCAATTTGTTGGCGGTTAACACGTGCCTATTTTTGGCGCATAAATGCCATCACGGTTGTTTTATTTTTCAACCTATTGTTTATTAATTGGTTATTTGTGTTTTTTTGAATATTGCCCTGCAATAAAGTAGTGCAAATATTGGGTTTTTCCTTGTAGGGTGAGAATCATTTGCGCCTATCAAAGTAAAACCAGACAATCAGATTAACCAAGGAAGATGGGGATGCACAGATTGCTCCAATGCCGTTTTTTGGCACAGGTGATTGCTTTGGCGATCACACAGAGGCGCGATCGATATTCTGACCTTTCTTTTACAGGTCGCCCATGATGTGGGTCGTTGACGCGGCTCTAATCAAAGGCTCCTGACTTTTTTGAAATACATTTGAATTTGAGGAAACTACCATGCTCGAAGCCTATCGCAGTCATCAACACGAACGTGCCCAGCAGGGAATTCCACCCAAAGCTCTCAATGCGGTGCAAACCGCGGCGTTGATCGAGCTGATCAAGAGACCGCCAGCGGGAGAAGACACAGCGTTTCTAATGCATCTGTTGACCGATTGCGTTCCGCCGGGCGTCGATGAGGCAGCCTATGTTAAGGCGGCGTTTCTGGCCGATGTCGCTAACGGTAAGGCCCATTCACCGTTGATTGACCGAGTGCAAGCAGTCAAATGGCTCGGCACCATGATTGGCGGGTACAACATCGATCCACTCGTGGCGATGCTGGACGATGATGTGGTGGGCGACGCAGCGGTGGCGGCACTTAAAGGCACCGTATTGATCTACGATGCTTTTCGAGATGTGGAAGATAAAATGCGGGCGGGCAATGAGCGCGCCAAAGCGGTGATTGAATCTTGGGCGGCTGCCGAATGGTTCTTGAATAAGCCCGAATTGGCCGAAGAACTCACCGTGACGGTCTTCAAAGTACCGGGCGAAACCAACACCGACGATCTCTCGCCTGCGCAGGAGGCATGGAGTCGGCCGGATATCCCCTTGCATGCGCTCGCAATGCTCAACAGCAAAATGGCCGATGGCCTGAGCAATATCGTCACTTTGAAAGAAAAAGGCCATCCGGTCGCTTATGTGGGCGATGTGGTCGGCACGGGTTCCTCGCGCAAATCGGCCATCAATTCCGTGCAATGGGCGATGGGCCGCGACATTCCGCATGTGCCCAACAAGCGCACCGGCGGTGTGGTTCTGGGCAGTAAGATCGCGCCGATTTTCTTCAATACGGCTGAAGATTCGGGCGCCTTGCCGATTGAAGTAAATGTGGATCAGCTGGAAACCGGGGATGTCGTCACCATTCGTCCCTATGCCGGTGAGTTGCTCAAAGATGGTAAGGTCATCGAGACCTTCCAACTCAAACCCACCACACTCGCCGATGAAGTGCGGGCCGGTGGCCGAATTATGTTGATTATTGGCCGCGCCTTGACTGATCGGGCGCGTGATGCCCTCAATTTACCCGCCTTTGAGGTTTTCCGTCGCCCGGTTCAACCGCAAGATACCGGCAAAGGGTTTACCTTAGCGCAGAAAATGGTTGGCCGCGCTTGCGGCGTTGAAGGCGTGCGTCCCGGCACGTACTGCGAGCCGCGCATGGCCACGGTGGGTAGCCAAGATACTACCGGCGCGATGACTCGTGACGAGCTCAAAGAATTGGCCTGCCTCGGTTTTTCAGCAGATTTGGTCATGCAATCGTTCTGCCATACAGCCGCGTACCCCAAGCCGGTGGATATCGAACTTCAGCATGAACTGCCGCAATTTATCAGCACCCGGGGCGGTGTTTCCCTGCGCCCCGGCGATGGCGTCATTCACAGCTGGCTTAACCGCATGATTCTGCCCGATACCGTTGGCACCGGCGGCGATTCACACACCCGTTTCCCCATCGGTATTTCCTTCCCGGCGGGCTCGGGGCTTGTGGCTTTCGCTGCCGCCTTGGGCGTCATGCCGCTGGATATGCCCGAATCCGTTCTGGTTCGTTTCAAGGGTGAGATGCAGCCGGGCATTACCCTGCGTGATCTGGTGAATGCCATTCCCTATGTTGCGATTCAGCGCGGTTTGATGACGGTGGAGAAAAAAGGCAAGAAAAACGTCTTTAATGGCCGCGTGCTTGAAATTGAAGGATTGCCTAATCTTAAAGTTGAGCAAGCCTTCGAATTTGCTGATGCCTCTGCCGAACGCTCGGCCAACGGTTGTACCGTCCGGCTCGGTAAAGCACCCATCATTGAGTTTTTAACCAGCAACATCACCTTGTTGCAGTGGATGATCGCCAATGATTATGAGGATAAACGGACTTTGGCGCGTCGAATCGAGGCGATGGAGCAGTGGCTTGCTCGTCCTGAATTGCTCGAACCCGATGCGGATGCCGAATACGCCGAAATCATCGAAATCGATCTGGCAACCATCACCGAGCCCTTGCTGGCTTGCCCGAACGATCCGGACGACATCAAACCCTTGTCGGCAGTGCAGGGCACGCCCATCGACGAGGTGTTTATCGGTTCGTGCATGACCAATATCGGCCATTACCGTGCGGCCGGAAAAGTGCTGGAAGCCAATGGCGGCTCGGTGCCCACGCGGCTTTGGATTGCGCCGCCCACCCGCATGGATGAGCACCAGCTCACTGAAGAAGGTTATTACAGCATTTTCGGGAAAGCCGGTGCCCGCGTCGAAATGCCGGGTTGTTCTTTGTGCATGGGCAATCAGGCGCGCGTGGCCGATGGCGCTACGGTGGTTTCCACCTCCACGCGCAACTTCCCGAACCGCATGGGCAAAGATGCCAATGTCTATCTCGCTTCGGCCGAGCTATCAGCAGTGGCCGCCTTGCTCGGCCGCTTGCCGACCAACGAGGAATATCAGGCGCAGGTCGCCGGCCTCAAACCCTTGGCCGACGATATTTATCGCTATCTCAATTTCAACGAGATCGCGGAATATCAGCAAGAGGCCATTAAAGGTTTGCAGATGATCAAGGATATTCCGGTGATTGTGGTCTAAGTCTTCACTAGTTCAGGCACGACACAATAACCCGAATCGAAAGTTTTGGGTTATTTTTTAGGGATAAGATTAGTGTTTGAAGTGACGATCAAAAAGGATGTGCTGTCATGTGGTTTGCTTTTGGATTTATAACCGTTTCAGGTTTTTTCATTTATTTTTCGCAAAAAAAAATTAACGCAAGATGGAAAGGTAAACTTGCATCCTCAAATGGAGTTCCATATCAATTTGATATAACAAAAACAAAAATAAAATCAACTGCTTTTATAAGAATCGGGATAGATGCTAAAGATGGGTATGATTTTCTTTTCAAGGAAGAATCATGGATTGATAGAATTTTCAAATATATAGGCCTGTCTGTTGAGTATCAAGTTGATGATAAAGAATTTGATGATCTTATATATGTGGCATCCGATAACGCTTTTTTTCATCAGCAAATTACTGACAAGATTGAAATCACAGATGCAGTTGTACAAATATCTAAAATTGTTGCCACTTTTAATTGCTCATTGAAAGAAATAAGATCCCAAGGTGGGCAACTCTGGGTCAGAGTTAAAACAAAAGAAGGTTTTGAAAAAAATAATTCCAATTCACTATATTCAGAGGTTGTCAGCCAACTATCAAAAATATCTGATGCACTCGTGGAACTACCTGAAAATCCTCATGAATTCTTGAAAGATCCTTTTGTATTTAAGGCTGCGCTAATTCTTGCCTTGAGTACTGCGCTGTTTGTTAACGGAATGATTCAACTACTCCGCATTGAAGTGATAGAAGTTCCATTTACCATTGATGTGTCAAATCTGGCATTGGATTCTGTTCTGATTGGGTCAATAATTATTTTAATCCTAATTGCTTCATCGGTATTGCTGCTGAGGCGCAGCGCTAGAGCACATTTGATTATAATTGAACTTATCTTGGTTGGTTATTTGGGGGCCGTATCTACTTCCTTTGCGGAACTTCGTGATATAAATATGGAGCTAGACAACTCAAAAGGTACTCCACATCAAGTAAATATTTTGAACAAAACATCAACAAGAGGGCGAAGTTCGAGCAGTTATTATGTTTATGTCCCTAATTGGAATGGTAAATCAGGGAGCATAAAAGTAGAGGTATCCAGTGGACTCTATAACAATGTGTCAGTTGGTAATCAGCTACTTTTTGTCCAAAAAAAAGGCTATTTGAGCTATAGGTGGGTAGAAAGTATTGAAAAAATAGAATAGCTAAATTCTACGTTTCAAATTATCAATACACCGCGTCGTGATAAACGCTCTGCACATCTTCCACATCGTTGAGCATATCCAGCAATTTATCCATGGTGGCTACATCGTCACCGCTAATCGGCGTTGATGTCTTGGGTACGAACTGGATTTCGTCCACATCGAAGTCGATCTCGCCAAAAGCTGTGATCAGCGCCTGACGAGCCTTGTTGTATTCCGTGTTGGGCACGAACACAGTCACTTTGCCGTCTTCACTTTCGATATCGGTGACATCGACATCGTCCATCAGCAGGGCTTCGAGCACAGCATCTTCTTCGCCGCTAAATGAAAAAATGGCGGCATGATCAAACTGGTGCATCACCGTGCCGGGCGTGCCGAGTTTGGTTTTGGTTTTGGTGAAGCAGTTGCGCACGTCGCCGATGGTGCGATTGGGGTTGTCGGTCAAGCAATCGACCAGAACCACCACGCCACCGGGGCCAAAACCCTCATAGCGTGCGGGGCTGTAATCCTCACCGAAACCGCCCTTGGCTTTTTCAATGGCCTTTTCGATGACGTGGGCAGGCACCTGATCCTTTTTTGCACGTTCGATCATGCTGCGCAGTGCCAGATTGCCGTTTGGATCAGTGCCACCGGATTTGGCGACGACGTAAATCTCGCGGCCATACTTGCTGTATACCTTGGCTTTGGCATCGGCCGTTTTGGCCATGGATTCTTTGCGGTTCTGGTAGGCTCTGCCCATGAGGTTCTGCTCCGGAAAATCTTGAGCGCGGATTCTAACTCAAACCCACACCGTTGTTTAAATTGCAGGCGCTGGGTCATTGAACTCAATAACAAAGTACAGTCACAATGAACGAGTTTTATTTAGGGGAATTTCGAAAAACCCGTCATTCCCGCGTAGGCGGGAATTTAGCGCCTTGTTTTTTCTGGGTTCCCGCTTTCGCGGGAACGACGAATCACGGGTATTTCGAGGTGTCCTTGGGTTGGTCGGAGGGCGATGAAAATGGATGGGACGATGTATCTGAAAAAAATATGGTTGGTGCTGGCAGGCGGCATGATGGTCCTCTCTGCGCTACTCGTGTCGGGATGTGGTGCGGGCGGCACCGCGACCAATGCCGCTGCCGAGGCGCAAGCGGCCAAGGCAGCCAAGCAAGATTTAGATTCTGCCAAACGGCAGATTGATGCCGCCCAGAAGTTGCAGGATGAACGCCTCAAGCAAGCAGAGCAGCAATAGGGCACCCGAATGACTGAACATGAGAAGCCGTTCTGGCTGAGTAAACGTTTATCTGACATGTCAGCCGAAGAATGGGAGTCGCTCTGCGATGGTTGCGCGAAGTGCTGTCTACAGAAAATCTCCGATGATGACGATAGTGAAGGCACGGTGTTCTACACCGATCTGGCCTGCGATTTACTGGATTTGAACACCTGCCGTTGCGGTGACTATCAAAACCGACATGAAAAAGTGCCCACCTGTGTTTGGCTCAAACCCGAGGATCTGGATGAATTTCATTGGCTGCCGGCGACCTGTGCTTATCGTCGATTGGCTGAAGGGCGTGATTTGCCTGAATGGCATCCGTTGAAAACCGGTCGGGCTGATTCCGCTCGAACGGCGGGTTTTTCGGTGACGGAGCGAGCTCGGCACGTCGATGGGCTTAATGAGGACGACTGGCCAGAACATATTGTTGAGTGGCCTTTAGAAGAAAGCCCATAGATACATAGTCTTAGAGTGTGGCTGCGCTAAGATTCTTTGGAGGATTCAGTGTCGACAATGCGATGCTGTTCTGCCCACTGTCGAGTCCATTGTTTGAGCATCTCGTCAATGGTAGGGGGATTTGAAAAGGCACCTAAGCCAAGGTACGCAGCAGCTGCCATGAGATTTTCTCGCGCATGGCGATTATCCAATGCAGGCGCGTGATTGGTCTTGCTGAGTTTGAGCCCATTGCTTCCCAGCACAAGCGGCAGGTGTCCGTACACCGGCTGTGGTGAATCCGGGAACAAAGCGCTATGCAGGGCGATGTGGAGTGGCGTGAGTGCGGCGAGGTCGGCACCGCGCACCACGTGGGTGATGCCCATTGTTTGGTTGTCGACGACTTCGGCCAGATGATAGGCAAAAACATCGTCTGACCGTCGCAAAATCGGGTCACCGATGGTTGTGGATAATGATTGTTCCATCTGCCCCAGAAAGCGGTCGGTGTATTGGATGGACTCGGTGGGCACGATAAATCGTATTCCTGCCACTTCGTGTTCCGCAACAGGGCGTTTCCGGCATGTGCCCGGATAAATGGGGCCTGCGGGCCCTTCACTGGCCAGCCCCGTTTGCATCGCATCGCGGAGCTGTTTGCGCGTACAGCGGCAACGGTAGGTGAGGGCGTTATCCGCCAACCGGTTCAATGCCTCGGTATAGCGCTCATGCCTGGTTCGTTGCTGGATAATTTCTCCATCGGGCACCAGCCCATGTGCCAAGAGTTGGGTGATGATCTGCTCGGTTGTTTCCGGCAGACATCGTTGTTCGTCCAGGTCATCAATTCGCACTTTCCATAACCCGTTGTGCGCACGCGCATCAATATAACTGCCGAGCGCGGCTACCAGAGAACCCAGGTGCAAGGCGCCCGAAGGCGTCGGTGCAAATCGACCGACATAAGTTTGGGTCGTTTTGGTGGCGGGGTGTCGTTTCGTTCTGTCCATTATCTCGTTACTATGGTCTCAGGTCGTTCAAATGCCAACCTTGGCCATGATTTAGGCGGCTCAGCAGCAGGTGGATATGAAGATGAATTTGGATCGATCATTACGCAACTTTTCCGTTCGATGGAAAAGGTTGTTGTTACAGATCATGGTGCTCACGACGATGGTGTTCGCACCTGCTCATGCAGATGCCAAAGCGCCTGTGTCGACTATAAGCCCAGCCACCAACCATGCCACCCCTAATGTCATTACCGATTGGACGCCGCAGCCTGCTTTTCTGGCCGGGATGGCGGCCATCGCGCAAGGTGATTCTGCCGCCGTGAATGCGGCGATCGCAGCTCTGAAGGATAATCCGTTGGCGACCTACCTTCGCTTTCGATTCCTGCTCGATCCGCCTACCTCTGACCCAGCGCCTGTCATTGCCTTTCTGCAGACGCACCCGGATTACGTATTTAGTGCGCAATTGAAAAGTCATACGTTGAATAGCCTGATCAGACAACAACAGTTTGCGGACTATCAACGACTGTTATCAGTTGCTCCTGAGCTGAAATCCAATCGACGGCTTAGTTGTCAGGGTTGGCAAGCGGCACTTGAGCTTGGTACGTTGACGGCTCAGCAGGTCAAGGATGCTGAACAATTCTGGGCGCAAGGCCGCAACCAGCCATCTTATTGCGACCCGATCTTCAAGTGGTTGCAGGCCCACGACAAACTGACGCCAAATCTTTATCGGCAGCGGATTAAGGCGTCGATGATTGCGGGCAACCCAAGCTTTGCCTCGTATTTGGTTCGGGCTGGTACATCGCGAAAAATCGGCGGATTGGATGCCTATTTCAAGCGTTGGGATGAGGCTTATAAAAGCCCTCAAAGCACCTTGCAACAGGCGCTGCAACGATATCCTTCATATCCCGGTCACGACGAACAGGCGTTGCTCATTCAGGCGTTCAAGTGGCTGGGGCGGAGTGATCCTCAAGCCGCGCATGATTTGCTTGCGCAGTTGCCTAACTCTTGGCGAATCAATCCGGATGAACAGGCCGAAATAGCGCGCGTTTTCGCGCTGAAAGCGGCCTATACCCGTATGCCGCAAGCGTATGACTGGCTGATGGCTCTACCCGCATCGGTTCAGGACAAAGAAACCCGCACATGGACGGCACGGGTTGCATTGCGTGTGCAGGATTGGGCGCGGCTGAAAGTCGCTATTAAAGCCATGCCTGTTGATCTTTCTCAAACGCCACAGTGGCAGTATTGGCTGGCGCGCGCAGATGACGAACTTGGCAAGAATCAGGAAGCCAAGGCGCGTTGGCAGGCATTGGTGCATACCCCTGATTACTACGGACTGCTCGCTGCCGATCGTTTGGGAATTGCCTATCCGTGGCCGAAAATCCCTCCGCTGCCAACGATGGATACCCGTGCTGTGGAAAAGAACCCGATCGTACAACTTGCCTTTTACCTGCATGCAGCGGGGTTGACGGATGATGCCCGGCGGGCATTTCTGTCAGCACTCAAGGAAATACCGCCAGAACAGATTCCGGCGTTGACCCTGCTTGCCGAGCAATCAAAATGGCATGATCGAGTATCGATTGCCATTGCCCGGATGAAAAAACAGAACGATCCGCACTGGTTTGCGGCACGATTTCCGACTCCTTGGGAATCGACTGTCGACGCGCAAGCCAAGGCGCAAGGCATCGCTTCAAATTGGCTGTATGGAGTGATTCGGCGCGAAAGCCTGTTCATGAGCGATGTCGGCTCCGGTGCGGGTGCGCAAGGATTGATGCAGCTCATGCCGAATACCGCACGCTGGATTAATCACAAGGCCGACCTGGGTTTGACGACGATGAACCTGCATGATCCCACGACCAGTATCACTCTGGGTGCCGCCTATCTCTCCTATCTTAAAGATAAGTTCAACGGTCAACTGCCCTTGGCGATTGCTGCCTATAACGCAGGTCCCGGCAGGGTGCGCCAGTGGCTACCGGAGGATCGGAATCTGCCCGGTGATGTCTGGGTGGATACGATTTTGTTCGATGAAACCCGTAATTATGTGCGGGCCGTGCTGTCTTCGACCATGATTTACGCGTGGAGAGAATCGAGCGAGCGTGAGTCGAATAAATCATCGCAGAATACGGATAATCTGCTTTCACTGCTCACACCCGTTCAGGCAAGTAATCCGACGACTCTGTCATCAGTTAAACCCGCGGCCACTGTCGTCGCCGAGCGAGTTGCGGGTAACTGATGAGTTTTCTGTTCTACGATTTTGAGACCACCGGTTCCGATCCGCGTTGCGATCGTCCAATACAGTTCGCAGCCTTGCGAACCAATGACGAGCTTGAGCCTATCGATTCACCCTTGACGCTGTATGCCACGCTTTCGCCCGAAGTATTGCCGCATCCCCAGGCCGTGTTGGTCACAGGTATTTTGCCTCAAACGCTCGCCTCATCCGGCGGTCGGCCCGAAGCGGAATTCGCCGCACTCATCCATGCCGAAATGATGCAACCAGGCACCTGCGCCGTGGGCTTCAACAGCCTGCGTTTCGATGCCGAACTTTTGCGCTTCATGTTCTGGCGTAACTTGCGCGATCCCTATGCCCATGAATGGAAATCAGGCAATAGTCGCTGGGATGTGCTGGATGCGGCCCGGGCGTTTCGCCTGTTGCGACCCGAAGGCATTCACTGGCCCACAGACGAGCAGGGCGCGCCTACCTTGCGGCTCGAGGCATTGACCAAAGTCAATGTCATTGCCCACGCCAACGCGCACGATGCCTTGGGTGATGTTGAAGCCACACTTGCCTTCGCGCGACTGATGCGCGCCCAGTCGCCAAAACTGTTCGAGTACCTTTTGAGCCTGCGCAAGAAAGCCGTTGTGGCCGATTTCGTGGATAACCCGGAGCGTGCATCTTTCGTGCATGTCTCCGGACGCATCTCCTCCACGCTTGGCAGTGCGTCCGTATTCGCCAACCTTGGACAAGTGCAGGGCATCAATACGCAGCGTCTGCTTTGGGATTTGAGATTCGACCCTACCGAGGTGCTTGATGACGATATGGAAACACTCGCGGCGCGGCGTTTTCTTCGAGATGCAGATGCACAAGATAACCAGCATCGGCTGCCCATCAAGCTGTTGCATCTCAATCGTGCCCCGGTGGTGGTCCCCAACGCCATCCTCAAAGAAGGGGATATCGTCGAGCGGATGCAACTCGATTTAGACGCGGTACAAAAAAATACTCGCACCATGGCTCAATTCAAGCGTGAAGTTGCCGATAAATTACATGCGGTATTGGCTGAGCAGATGGCATTTGCTTCACAGGATGCGGAATGTGCCCTGTATGAAGGATTCATGCCGAATGTGGATCGATATGCGCTGGATGATTTCAACCGGGTGTTTGATCAGGCAATGGCAGCGGGCGGCAGTGCACAGGATGAGCCGGTGACCGAGGCCCTGCGCAAGCTTATGGCGCAGTCGTGGCAGGATGCGCGCTTGCCGGAATTGGTATTCAGGTTTGTCGCCCGCTTGCGGCCCGATTTATTGAATGAGGACGAACGGACTCAATGGCAAAGTTGGGTGGATTCACGTTTGAATGCCGCACCTGACCAGCGTTATATGGGTTTTGCGGGATTTTTCGCGGCAATAGATGCCTTGATGGCTGATGCGGCCTATCGAGATGAAGCGACTCTTGCGCTACTGACTCAACTCAAAGCCTGGGGAGAAACGCGAATTCGAACATAGTTTCACGCCGGTCTGAAAGGGGCATATTCATATTTTGGAAAGAGTGGGCTGGATATGAGTTTCATCGTTTTTGGACCGGGTATAAGTGACCACCTGACGCTGAATCAGGCATTGTCGCCTTCTGCCATGCCTAGCCAGCCTCAGGCCGTTGTTCCAACGAACAGTACGCGGCGAGTTCAGGATACAGACGAAGATCATTCAGGTCATGATCCCCGGCGAGAAGAATTGCAGGGTGAGTTGGCAGATGGCGCTGCGCCTCGAACGTCGGCCATCGGTGCCTACGAGTCGGTGCGGCACGCCCAGAAGGAATTGGGCCCCGTACAGTTTGCAGAGCAGATCATGACATCGCCCGTATTGAGCCTGATGCCTGATGCACCCATCTCTGAATTTCGTGCGCTAATTACCCGACGAAAAATTGGTTTGGTGCCGCTGATCGATGCACAAAAAAAGCTCGTCGGCATTGTGACCAAAGGCGATTTGACCCGACAACGCGTGCGATTCACGGATCTTGCACCAAGACCTGTATCCACCATCGGGACACCGAATGTATTAACAGCAACGACAAACACCAATATCCGCGAACTGGCCCGTGTGCTGCTCGCGCGGGATATTCGTGGCCTGCCGATTGTCAATGATATAGGTGATGTTGTCGGTGTGGTGACGCGAGGCGATATTCTCCGCGCCCTCGTCAATTACGCGCCATTGGAACTGTGGCTGTAGCCAGTGGCTCAATCAGCCCACGATATCTGCCATGCAGCGCAACAACGCCGTTCCATCGGGTTCGGTGCCATCGCGTTGGGCACGCCAGAGCGCTTCACTCAAGCATTCCATAATCTGATGCTCAGCCCTCAGCAGGTCGCCAGTTTTGCGGCATAGATCTTGGTACTTTTGCCGGAAACCGGGCGGTTGGTCTATTTCAACCATCTCCCGTATCGACAGATGAAATCCGAGATGAAGGAAGGGGTTGGTTTCTCCATTCTCGGGTAACCAGTCTTTTTCCAGCGCGCGCTCCGGGTCGCTCATCAGTTCATGGTATTCGGGATGTTGGCCAATCACTTCACTGATCTTGAGTTCAAGTCCCGTCATCGGCAGGCCTTCGCGCTGCTTTTTCCAGGCATCCAGAAAGGGTTGGCGCATCTGGCGGCGGTCATTGCTGTACATGGGCCGTTTCCGTGGAAAGTGAATCGGATGGGTTGTATTTGCCGGTGAACTCCGGGTTGCAGCCTTCCGTTTTCTGGCGGTAATCGCACAGATCACAGACAACGCAGGCGCCGCAATCGGGCTTGCGTGCCTTGCAGGTATAGCGACCATGCAGAATCAGCCAGTGATGGGCGTCGATCAGGTATTCTTTCGGCACATGTTTCATTAAGGCCTTTTCTACCGCGAGCACGGTTTTTCCCGGCGCAAGCCCGGTGCGATTGGCCACACGGAAGATATGCGTGTCCACCGCCATGACCGGCTCACGAAACAGGGTATTGAGCACGACATTTGCCGTCTTGCGACCGACGCCGGGGAGTGACTCCAGCGCTGCGCGATCTCGCGGCACCGCACTGGCATATTTCTCAAGCAGGATTTGGCAGGTGGCCAGAACATTGCGGGTTTTGGCACGATATAACCCCAATGTTTTCAGGTAAGATTCAAGCCGCTCCTCACCCAGCGTCAATAGGGCTTCTGGGGTGTTGGCAACCGGATATAATCGGCGAGTGACTTTGTTCACCGCTACATCGGTCGATTGCGCGGAGAGCATAACGGCGATCAGTAGCTCGAACCCGTTGTCGAATAACAGTTCAGTCGTCGGGTTTGGGCGTTGTGCGGAAAGTCGCTC
The DNA here is from genome assembly GCF_000024765.1 of Halothiobacillus neapolitanus c2. Classification (GTDB taxonomy): domain Bacteria; phylum Pseudomonadota; class Gammaproteobacteria; order Halothiobacillales; family Halothiobacillaceae; genus Halothiobacillus; species Halothiobacillus neapolitanus. The sequence continues at coordinate 1,162,280 of NC_013422.1, forward strand.
GAATAACAGACGGCGGGTATTTTTATTCATTGTGGAACTAATGGTTTCTCGAGCTATCTTCTTTTATGGCTGGCATTGAATATATTCACGATGGATTTTTCTGTTCAGCCTTGCTGCTTGTTTTTCCGTTTGATTGTAGAAGTCCGGGAATCATCTTACCGGTTAATGTTCGATTCGTGGCACCGAGCCGCGGATGGTGATTGAGAGGCGATCATTATGAATAAGTTTTGGGGACGCGTCGGTGCGTTGTGGGGCGTGTTGGGGCTGACTGCACTGCTTGGTTGGGCGGTCTACCGAGTGTATCCCTTCGCACTTGAGGCCACACACGAACCTTGGCGTTGGTATGAAATGGCTTTCTTCGTCTTCTGGATGGTGTTTATGCTGTACGGAGAAGGTTACAAGGGTTTCCAAAAAGGGTTTTCGCCCCGGGTTGTTGCCCGTGCGGCGCACCTTTCTCAAAACCCGGTCTGGTGGCACATCCTGCTGGCACCGTTGTATTGCATGGGATACATCCACGCCACCCGCAAGCGTCGCATTGTCGCGCTATCGGTTACGACGGGCATTATCGTGCTGATTGTCGCTGTCCATTGGTTACCCCAGCCTTGGCGAGGAATTGTAGATATGGGCGTGGTTTCAGGTTTGATTTACGGAATCGGGGCAATGTGGGTTTATGCCATTCATGCGCTGATTGGTCATGAAATCAATCACCCGACGGATGTGCCAACGGGTGGTTCCATGCCCTTATCGCCTCCATCAGCATGAGCGATTCCCCGATGAGCGATTCAGCCGAGTCCAAAAACCGCCTTTCCCGTATCGTGACGCGAACCGGAGACGGCGGCATGACCGGTATGGCGGATGGGGCGCGCCTTTCGAAAACACATCCGCGTGTGGTGGCTCTGGGCGAGCTCGATGAACTCAATGCGCACATCGGATTGTTGCGCAGTTATTTAAAGCCCGTGAATTACGCCCACCTCGATGCGTTTCTGGAGGTGCAGCAACATGCGCTGTTCAACTTGGGCGGTTTTATCGCGATGGCGAGTCTGGCCGATGGTTCCATGCTGCCGGATTTGGATGCACTCGAACAATGGGTGGAGCAAAGCAATGCGGGTTTGCCGCCGCTCAAGGAGTTCATCCTGCCGGGCGGGTCTGTGATGCTTGCCCAATCGCACATTGCCCGTGTAACGGCCCGGCGTGCCGAGCGGAATCTCTGGGCGCTGGTGGCGGAAGATGCTTCGACCGAACCCGTTGCGGTCTATCTCAATCGCCTGTCTGATGCGCTGTTTGTTTTGGCTAGGGTGCTGGGCGATGCCGACGGCAGTTTGGTCTATTGGCGTAAACCATCACGTTAAATTCAGGCAGACAAAATCGCCGTTCTTAATTGGTGGAGCGAACGCGTCAGAGTGTTTGCTGGGCAACCGATATTCAATCGCATGAATCCACTGCCGGCTTGACCAAAACTGATGCCTGGATTGAGCCCCAACCCGGCCTGTTCGACAAAAAAAGTTGAAAGTGCAGCGTCATCGTTTAGCTTGAGTTCTTGCATCAGTTTGCGGCAGTCCAGCCAGAGCAGAAACGTCGCTTCGGGCGATGTTACGTCAATGCCCAGATCTTCCGCTGCAAAAAAACGGCATACCCGATCACGATTCTCTTTGAGTTGACGCATTAATCCGGTCAACCAGTCCGAGCCGAATTGGTAGGCCGCAATCAAAGCGGTAATGCCAAAAACATTGCCGGAACCCAAACCCGCATTGATGACGCTTTCTTGTACCTGCCAGCGAAGCTCATGGTTTTCAATCACGGCAAAAGCCGTGTTCAGCCCGGCGATATTGAAGGTTTTGGATGGCGCATTCAGTGTGATGCAGTTGGCGGCTATTTCGGGCGAGAGCGAAGCAATGGGGATATGCCGATTGGGTTCGTAAACGAGATCGGCGTGGATTTCATCCACCAGAATCAGCACACCGGCGTCGATACAAATTTCGGCCATTCGTGCCAACTCGTCGCGTCGCCAAACCCGCCCAACCGGGTTATGTGGCGAGCAGAGAATGAATAGCCGTGCCTGTTGTGCTTTCGTCGTGAAATCATCCCAGTCGATTTCGTACCCTTCGGGTGTCCAACGTAGGGTGTTTTCCAGCAGGCGCCGATGATGGCTGACGGGCATTTGGTGAATGGGGGGATACACCGGTGTTTGCACGAGTACGCCATCGCCAGGTTGGCTGAACAAATGCACCAGCAAACTCAAAGTAGGTACAACACCCGGCAAAGGCAGGATGGATTTGGTATCGATATTCCATCCATGACGAGTGGCTAACCAGCCCTGAATGGCCGAATAAAAATCTGGCGGGTAAATTGTATACCCGTAGACAGGATGCTCGGCACGGGCTTTAAGCGCGTTCAGAATGGCTGCGGGTGCCGCGAAATCCATATCCGCAACCCACAGCGGAATGACATCTTCCCGACCAAACCGATCCGCGCGTGCGTCGTATTTGACGCAATCACTATTGGCTCGGTCTACACCATGCGAAAAATCAGATTCGGGCGCTTCGGTCATTCTTTTTTCCAGATCGTCATCTCCGCAATGGTGTGCTGGAATTTGCGTGCCGTTTCTCGGATGACGAACGGAACGTCGTGCCGGGCAATGAACTTGAACTGCGTGTGCAGTCGCTGCGTCAGCCCCTCGAAACTGGTGATCGATTCGCCGTCTTGGCGAATACCACCCAGCCACTGCATCTTGGGCGTGTGTTCTTCCAGCCATGTGTAAGGTGAGGTCAGGATGAGCAAGCCACCCGGATTCAATCGTTCCGCTGCATCACGCAGGAATTTGGCCGGATCGTACAACCGATCAATCAAATTACCGGCAAATATCAGATCATAACCCGTGAATTGAGGTTTGAGGTTGCAAGCATCGGCTTGCCAGAAGCTGACTTTTCCGGGCGTGGACGACAAGTGGTCGGGCAGGGCTGCTTCGCGAAAATCGACCAGTTCGCCTTCGGTGGGTAATGTGTAACGAATTCGACCTTCGGTTTTCATCTGCTCGGCAACGCGCACGAAGCGGGCGGAGAAATCGAGACCCGTGACCTCATCAAAGACACGTGCCAGTTCAAAGCTGCTGCGACCAGTCGCGCAACCAATATCCAGCGCACGGCGTGTGGGCATATCCACCATCGCTTCAAGACAAAGCTGAGCGCATTCGGCAGGGAAGTTATTAACATCAAAATAACGCTGGCCCCAGCCGAATTCGGCGTATTGACTTACCAGTGAATCGGTTTCGTACACACTGGCGTTGATGCGCTCGACATAATCGCTGTGCACATAACGGAAGCCAGCATGCTGGAAGAAGTGCCGTCTAAAGGCGTACCGAGCCGATTGGAGTGCCTCGTTGCCTGTGCTGATGAACGAACCGCCTTTGATCAGATTGTGCTTGCCGTCGAATGTGGGCGTGGTGAAATCGTCATAAAGCGGATGAACTTCGAAACCTTCGAAGGGATAAATCGGTGTGTTTGTCCACTGCCAGACGTTGCCAACGATATCGTAAAAGTCCCCTTGTCTGAATCGATTCACGGGGCAAGCGCTGGCCTCATAACCCAACCCGAGGTTGCCGGGCGGAATGCCGCCCCAGTCACTCTGGTCGAGGAGATCGGCTTCATCCACAAGGCGATACCATTCGTCCTCAAACGGAAGACGAATTGTTTTACCGCTTTTAGCCGACAACCAGTTACAGAACGCTTCCGCTTCCAGTTGATTGACATCGACCGGCCAATTCAGGGGCAGTGGGATTTCTGTTGCGAGTGTCCGGTAGCGAAATCCATCTGGCTGAGCAGAATCTGCAATCCAGAATACGGGATGTTCCGGTTGCCGAAATTGCCGCCATGCCAAGCCTTCTTCACCCCAATAAGAATCGTGGTGATAACCCCCATCCCGAACAAACTCAAGAAACTCTCCATTGCTGACCAAAAAGCGACTGGCAGAAAAAGCGGGAATTTGCGCTTCGTGGCGACCATATTCATTATCCCATCCGTAGAACTGATCGTGTTTCCCTAGGACGACCTTTCCGGCCGGAACGGGAATCAGCTCGTTTGAATGGTTCGGCCCCACGTCTTCGCAAACCGGCCAGAGATACGGTTGAGGTTTTACGGATTCAATGGGTGTTTGTCGAATCAGGACAGAGGATGTTTCCAGATGAATGCGCTCATGCTCAATCCCCATCAAGATCGGCCAGAAAGGTGAATTCCAGTCGATAGGCAGGCTGAGCGGCAGCGTCCGAATGAGCCGATCAACCGTTGCTCGGACTTGCTGGCGGTAGGCTCTGGTCTCCTCGACGGTCGGCCAGTCGTAATGCGCGTCGTTCAGGTCATCCCAACTCATCTCGTCCACACCAACAGCGAACACCGATTCCAGTCGGGGATTGATCCGTTCAGGAAGCAATTTGGCGAGTATCAGCTTATTGACGAAGAAGACCGCCGTATGACCGAAATAGAAAATATGCGGGTGACGCAGACGTTCCGGTCGCTGAAAGAACACAGAGTCGTCGACGAATAAAGAGAACAGCCTTTCGAAGGTGTCCATGGTCGCATGCAGGTAGGCACGAATTTCTTCACGTTTGGCTTCTACATCCGTTCCATCCAGTTGGGGCGGGCAAACAAAGGGCATCGAATGGCTCCATCAGTGGATTAAAGTGCCCATTAGTTTAGACGAGTGAAACAAATATGCTGGTGATTTATTACTTTCCAAACGCGTAAACAAGATTGATTGATGTGAAGGTATCGGTTTTTTTGGTGTCGACCGGCACCTTGGTGTTGTGCTGCACGGTATAGGCCACCTTAAGTGCCAGCGTTTTCGTCATGTTCACGCTCAACGCAGTTTCGGATTCCAGTTCGGTGTTCGCCGCACCACCTAAAACAGTCAGCGATTGTTCAAACTTGGCAGTGTCTGAAATGTTGTACCTAAAGTTTGCTCTTGCCAGACCAATCAGGTTGTTCTCGCTCGTGCCATCTTGCGTTTTAGACTTGCGATAACCAGGCCCGGCTTCAGCACTGAGTTCACCCAGGTCGCTTACCCAAAATTTGCGCCCTAAACCGGCGGCAACGGATGCCTGATAGGTATAACCCGAAAAGGCATCATGACTGTATCGCAATGAATCAAAAGCGTAATTGCGCAGGTCAAATGCAAAGCGGCTGGAGAAATCGGCCACGGTGCGGTTCGCGGTAGAGGCCCCGTCCTCGCTGCTTTGCAATGTGGATACCTTAAATCGATGAGACCAAGGGCCTTGCTCGTATTTGAGCGAGAATTTGCCGTTGACACTGCTTGTTTGGCTATTGCCGGTACTAATCGACGCACCCAATTCGGCCGCACCGGACCACGGGCTTTCGACGGCACTCGTCTGAGCTGCCTGGGCGTTTGAACACAGGAAAAGCGGCGCGCTCAAGCAGGCAGCAATCAAGGGGAAGATAGTCGCTGAGTTTCGTTGCATAAGAAATACCTTGATTTTGATAAAAAAATTAATGTTAGATGCTTAGTCGGAGAAGGTCCAATCGATTAGTAGTATTTTTTTGAAGAATTAACCCAAACAAGCCCATCTAATAGTGGTCATTGCTGTGCTGTACAGCGTGTAGGACTCGTACCCTCGCTTCGGCTGCCAAACGATCCCGAGCAATAGGCGCATCTATAACAATGGGCTCTAACACATGCACGATCGCAACGAGCTGGCGGCTGGCGAGGATGCGGAGGAATGAACCCAAGATGTGATCATCGTCGATATAGGCAGCAGCGCGGGCGAGCTTGCCATTTGCTGCAAGGTAGCGAATGGCTATGGGGAGAATGGGGGCCTTCGCATCGATGGCCGATTGAAAGAGGCGGGCATGAAAACGTTTGACTACGCTACCTTCCGTGGTCGTGCCTTCGGGGAAAACAACAACATGCCGACCAGCAGCCAAGCCATCGCTAATTGCATTGCGTGCACCGTTGCTACCCGAGCCGCGCTGCATAAACAAGGTGCCTGCAGCGGCGGCAAGACCGCCGATGACCGGCCATGATCGCACTTCTTGTTTGGATACAAAAACAGCGCGGGGCGCCAAGCTGCCGAGCAACGGGATATCCAGCCAGCTGATGTGGTTTGCAACCCAAAAATGCGCCGTGCTTGCGGGCAAGCATCCGCGGATAACGACTTTAATCCGTAAGATTTGAATGAGGCGTTCGTGCCATTCGCGCACTAATTTCGCCTGTGATTCATCACTGCGTCTGCCCCTGCTTTTGGTGAGAACAATACCTTTGATGACATGTGCCGTGAGGCGTGCCGCCCGAAAGGGAATCCACCACATAAAGGGACTCAGGCGCTTTTTTTGCGTGCTCGAACTGCACGCCACGCGGCCATTGCGTACAAAGCGCCTGAAAGTAGCGTCAGGATAGCAGCGACTACGAGCAGCCAGTAGCCGATCTGATAGACGGGCACCACATCCCAGAGCGGGAACCAATTCAACATGAACATGATGGCGAACATCTGTGCCACGGTTTTCAGTTTGCCGATTTGAGATACCGCGACGGCTGCTCGATTCCCAGTTTCCGCCATCCATTCACGTAAGGCCGAAATGAATATCTCGCGCCCGATGATGACAATGGCGGCCAGCACAATCAAAATATCGCCGTTTGAGTAGACCAGCAACAATAAGGCAGCAGCGACAATGAGTTTGTCCGCTACCGGGTCGAGAAAGGCGCCGAATGAAGACTGCTGGTTCCAGCGCCGCGCCAGATAGCCATCCAGAAAATCGGTTGCAGCGGCAAGGCCAAATATCCAGGCCGACAGGGGGCGTGCCGCATCAAACGGCGCAAATAAATAGACGAACACCAGTAACGGTATCGCCGCGATGCGTAGCCAGGTAAGAAAGAGCGGTAGCGTCATCGGGGCGTTTCCCTTGCTGTTTTGCTTGATTCTGACAAATTGACGCGATCAACGATTTCGGTGCTACTCGAGTCGAAACGTTCCAGCGTGATCCCATCTGCATTGAGTGCAACCAGCCAGCCGCGGGTAGACCAGTCTCCCGTGACCACCCGCACGCGCCCATCGGCCAGCCGATGGATGGCTGGGCGGTGGGTGTGTCCATGAATCAGCAACTTAGATTCTTCTGACTGCATCAGGGCAGAAACGGCTACAGGATTCACATCCATAATATCTTCCGGCTTGCTGCTCGATTCGGTTTTGCTCCGGGCGCGCAAACCTTCGGCGATCGCGATGCGTTCTGCCAGTGGCTTGCCAAGAAAATCACACCTGAAAGCCGCAGAGCGCAACTGCTGACGCATGGCCTGATAGGCGTGATCATCCGTGCAGAGCGTATCGCCATGGCAAAGCAGGATGGTTTCGCCCTGATGGGCCAGTGGAAATACATCGGGCAGATATTCAGCGCCGATTCGGTCTAGCAGATTCTGCCCGACCAAGAAATCTCGATTGCCCGCCTGAAAATACTTTTTGCAGGGCAGGGCGGATAGTTGATCAAGCGTATGGCCGATGGCATCGGGCAAGGGCTGATCATCGCCCACCCAGTAATCGAACAGATCACCGAGAATATAAAGCGCATCCGCCTTTGCCGCACGGGCAATGAGCGCTGCGAATGTATCGGTCTGCGGATTAGCCGGCGAGAGATGAATGTCGGCTATTACCAGAATTTCGGCCACTGGGATCCTTCCTACACTATGCTTGATCTGAACCTGAAAACAATCAGGCAGTAACACGTTCTGCCGCAGTGATGATCACATCCTCGGCTGGCACATCGCTATGGCCATTGCGCCGGCCAGTAGGCAGGGTCGCCATGGCATCGACAACAGCCATCCCATCGACAACCTGACCGAATACGGCGTAGCCATAACCTTGCGGGTTCGGTGCCGTGAAATCAAGAAAACCGTTGTCCTTGAGGTTGATGAAAAACTGGCTGGTGGCAGAATGCGGGTCGCCGGTACGCGCCATGGCGATGCTACCGCGCACATTCTTCAAGCCGTTGTCCGCTTCGTTGGCAATCGGCGGCATGGTTTTCTTTTGTTCCATATCGGCAGTCATGCCGCCACCTTGCGCCATAAAGCCCGGAATGACACGGTGGAACGTGGTGCCAACGAAATGGCCGCTATCCACGTACGCCAGGAAGTTGGCGACGGTGGCGGGCGCTTTCTCTGCATTCAATTCCAGAGTGATGGTGCCAAGACGGGTGGTGAGGGCGACGCGTGGTTGTGGATTGCTCATTTACTTAATACTCCAGATAGCAAAAGGGATGTTTGGCAAGGAGCCTGTCGGACTTTAGGAATCGTAGCGAAAATCAAGCTGGGCGAGGGCAGATTTTGCCGCTTTTGCAGGGTAATAGCGGGTTCTATTGCCCAAGAAAGCGGTGAAATATGCACCGTTCAGATGGATTTGCAGCCGATTTCCCTAAAGTCCGGCAGGCTCCTGGCAAGGACAGAACTCGCATACTGCGCAATTGCTTTCCTATTTTTGGGTTGAGATTGCACGATAAAGTCGCAATCATACACGCAACATTTGGCCCTATTAACGAGAAAAGACACATTATGCTGGTTATTTATGACTCCCACGCACGCGCCAAGCGTGAATTTGTGCCGATTAAACCGAAAACAGTGGGGATGTATGTTTGCGGCATGACGGTTTATGACCGCTGCCACATCGGCCATGCGCGGGTAATGGTCGTGTTCGATATGGTTGTCCGTTACTTCAGGGCAAGTGGCTATGAGGTGCATTACGTGCGCAACATCACGGATATCGACGACAAGATCATTGCCCGTGCCGCCGAGAACAAGGAAAGTATTCGCAGCCTGACCGAGCGTTATATCGAAGCTATGCATGATGACGCGGCCGCCTTGGGCTGCCTGTTACCCACAGCTGAACCACGCGCTACCGAATCGGTAGGCGATATGGTGGCGATGATCGAAAGCCTGATCGAGCGCGGCCACGCCTACCGTGCAGCCAATGGCGATGTGTACTTTGATGTCTCCACGTTTGATCGATATGGCGAACTTTCCAACCGTAATCCTGATGACTTACGTGCGGGCGCGCGCGTTGAGATCGACGAGGCGAAAACCGATCCGCTCGATTTTGTGCTCTGGAAGGCCGAAAAACCCGGAGATCCGAGTTGGGATGCGCCTTTTGGCCCCGGTCGTCCGGGCTGGCATATCGAATGCTCGGCCATGTCGACCCGCGCGCTGGGGGCGACCTTCGATATTCACGGGGGAGGGCAGGATCTGCAGTTCCCGCACCATGAAAACGAAATCGCCCAAAGCGAGTGTGCGACGGGTCATCATTACGTCAACTACTGGATGCACAACGGCTTTGTGCGGATCAACGAAGAGAAGATGTCCAAATCCCTGGGCAATTTTTTCACTGTGGCGGAGGTGATGCGGCAATATCACCCGGAAGTGATTCGGTTGTTCGTGTTGTCCAGCCATTACCGCAGCCCATTGAATTATTCGGACCAGAATCTGGATGCGGCGCGCGCCAGTCTGACACGCTGGTACACGGCTATAAAGGACGCACCCCAAAATGGAACACCTAACCCGGAGGTTATGGCGCGTTTTCGTGGGGTGATGGACGACGATTTCAATACACCGGAAGCATTGGCGATCGTGTTCGAGCAGATCAGCGAATTGAACCGCAGCAAGGATGCCAATTGCGCCGCGACGATAAAGGCCATCGGTGAAATCCTGAATCTCGGACAGCACGATCCGGAAAGTTTTCTGCGTTGGGCACCATCCTCTTCGGATCAATTGAGCGACGAGGCGATTGAACAGAAAATCGCCGAACGTGCTAGCGCGCGCGCCAACAAGGATTTTGCGGCATCGGACCGGATTCGCGATGAGCTTCAGGCCGCAGGCATCGTGCTCGAAGACAAGGCCGGGCAAACCACTTGGCGGCGCGGCTGAGTAGGGGCTGATTCGAACACTAGTGTACTGTTTCGCTCTTGGAGGCACATTCAGCGAGTCGCTGGCCGATTAGATGCAAGGCGCGCTCGCGCCGCAATGGCCGCCCCCTTGCAAGCGAGCGCAACGCCGCAGATGATCGGCCAGCGGCTCGCCCGATGGGAGTGCTCCGAATGCGCCATGACGGCGTTGCCGTGCTTGACAAGGGTTTGGCCATTGCCTGCGCACGGCGCCTTGTCCTGACGCATTCGGAGGACTCTGAAAGTACCTCCAAGAGCGAAACAGTACACTACCGAGGCAGGCTGTTACACTGCCACCCCAAAATAATTCCAGATACCTGAACGAGCATTTATGAGCACGCCTAAACTGATCCGCCCCCAACTTTCTCCAGACAACGCCGACAAGGGCTGGGTCTACCATTTGTCGCACACCGACCTCGACGGTTATGGCGCCCAATTCATGCTCAAGGCCGCTGGTATCAATACGCGCTGCTTCAATGCCGATTACCGCGATATTCCGCTGGCGGTCGATAAAGTCGTCGAGCAAATCATCGAAGAAGGCGAACCGGCCTCTTTGCTGCTGACCGACCTCAATCTCACGCTTGATCAGGCCGAGCAGATCGACAAGCGCATCAAGAAGCTGAAAGTCCCGACGACACTGCAATTGCTCGACCATCATGCGACTGGCGCGGATTGCGCCGCCAAATACGATTGGTACTACCTCGATACGGAACGCTGTGCAACCAAACTGGCGTTTGAGGCGGTTGCCGATTTGATGTCCGAAGAGCAGCGGGCACAGTATGCATTGCGGGCCGATTTCGTTGATATGGGCGACCGTTGGCTGAAAGATGAGCCGTTGTTCCGCAAGTCTTTATATCTGCTCGGATTGGTGATGCAGGATGATCATCTGGCTCCGCCGTTGGCGGATCTCAAGCGCAGTTACCGTTTTCATCTGATCGAGCATTTTTTTCAGGCGCATGAGCGCGGCGAAAATCTGGAGCCGATCGAGCGCGGTCTGTATGACGTGCGCAAAAACTTCCTCGTCGGTCGCATCGACGAACAGGATCTGAATAATCCCGAACTGCCGCTCAACGATAAATTCCACATTCTTTCCGCATCCGTGCTCGATGAGACCACAGTGCCCATGCTTGATATCGACGGCGTGCGCACCGGCGTATTCTTCAACTGGCCGCATGACGTGTGGCGCGGTGTGATCATGGACATGATGGAAACCCGCCACAAAATGGATATGGCAATCGGCGTTCGGGGCAATGGCAAGCTCTCGCTGCGTGCAAATCCCGGTGTGGACGCTGGCGCAATTTCGGCAAAATACTTCCGGGGCGGCGGCCATCCGGGCGCGGCGGGCGGTGAGCTGCGGGATAACCGCTTGCGCGATCTGGATCATGCCGTGTCATCAATCAAGCAGACGATCAACCCCGCACCACCTGTCGCTACGGCCAAGTTGGGCAGCATGATCACCATTCAGCCGCCAAGAAAAGGCGCACAGAAGAAATAATGGGCTTTAACCTTAGCTTCAAAAGCCGATGAGTACGGCGGTCATTTCCGCGCGTGGACATGCACGTTTGCTGGCGGAGCTCGATCAACTGTGGCGCGTGGAGCGACGTCTTGTCGTTCAGGCTGTTTCCGAAGCCGCTGCTTTGGGCGACCGCTCGGAAAATGCCGAGTACATTTATGGCAAGCGGCGTTTGCGCGAAATCGATCGTCGCATTCGTTATCTGCAAAAGCGGTTGGGTGACATCAAGGTGGTGCGCCAGCCGCCTACCGACATGAACAAGGTCTATTTTGGTGCTCGAATCACTTTGCTTTACGCTGATGATCGGGAGCAAACGGTTTGCCTCGTCGGGCCTGACGAGATCGATCCGGCAAACCAACTGATCAGCATCGATTCCCCGCTTGCCAAAGCAGTGCTTGGCAAGGCGTTGGATGCAGAAGTTGTGCTCTTCTTGCCAAGTGAAACTTCCACGCCGCGCCGTGTTCATGCTGAGATCATTGCCATCGAATATCCCTCAGAACTGCACCATGCAGAAATCCACATTACTTCGCAAAGCTAATTTCGTTCGCGTATTCAAGAAAGCGTCATGCAAAAAGCCCAAAATTGATGCATTGCTGCGTTAGAATGCGAGCCTTTAGTTTTCTCGTGCCATGCACTGTCTCACTGATCCGTCCGCCACAGGAATCATGCCATGTTATTTCGTTTCCCCATCGTCATCATTGATGAAGATTTTCGTTCTGAAAACGCCTCCGGTCTTGGAGTGCGTGCGTTGGCCGACGCCATCCGTGCGGAAGGGGAAGAAGTACTCGGCGTGACGAGTTACATTGATCTGGCCTCGTTTGCACAACAGCAGAGTCGGGTTTCCGCCTTCATCGTTTCCATCGATGATGAGGAATTCAGCACGCTGAATCATGAACCGGATCAGGAACTGCCTGTCATCGCGCAGTTGCGCAAGTTCATCCATGAGATTCGCTTCCGTAATTCAGACATTCCTATTTTCCTCTATGGCGAAACCCGGACCAGTCGCCATTTGCCCAACGAGGTGCTTAAGGAACTGCATGGCTTTATTCACATGTTCGAGGACACGCCCGAGTTTGTGGCGCGTCATGTGATTCGTGAAGCCCGGTCTTATCTGAATTCGCTGTCGCCTCCGTTCTTCCGTGCATTGACCGGTTATGCGGCCGATGGCTCCTATTCATGGCATTGCCCTGGGCATTCAGGCGGCGTCGCGTTCCTGAAAAGCCCGGTGGGTCAGATGTTCCACCAGTTCTTCGGTGAAAATCTGCTGCGCGCCGATGTATGCAACGCAGTCGATGAACTCGGGCAACTGCTTGATCACACGGGGCCGGTGGCCGCATCCGAACGCAATGCCGCACGTATTTTCAATGCCGATCACCTGTTCTTTGTCACCAACGGCACATCGACCAGCAACCGGATGGTCTGGAATTCCAATGTGGCGCCGGGCGATATCGTGGTGGTTGATCGAAACTGCCACAAATCGATTCTGCATTCGATCATCCTGACCGGCGCCATTCCGGTATTCATGATGCCTACGCGAAATCATTACGGCATCATCGGCCCGATTCCGCAGAGGGAATTTTCGGTCGAGAACATCAAGGCGAAGATCGAGGCGCATCCTTTTGCATCGAAGGCTGAAGACAAGACACCTAAAATTCTCACCATCACGCAATCAACCTACGACGGCATTATCTACAACGTCGAAGAAATCAAGAACGAGCTGGATGGCTATGTCGAAAACCTGCATTTCGACGAAGCTTGGTTGCCCCATGCCGCCTTCCACGATTTTTATGGTGACTACCACGCGATTGGCGCTGAGCGTCCTCGTTGCAAGAAGTCGGTTATTTTCTCGACTCAGTCCACGCACAAAATGTTGGCGGGGTTGTCGCAGGCGTCACAGATTCTGGTTCAGGACAGCAAACAACATTTGTTCGACCGTGATGTGTTCAACGAGGCGTACTTGATGCATTCGTCCACATCGCCGCAGTACGCGATCATTGCCTCCTGCGATGTGGCCGCGGCCATGATGGAGCCGCCGGGTGGTACGGCGTTGGTCGAGGAATCGATTCTCGAAGCGCTCGATTTCCGCCGTGCCATGCGCAAGGTGGATGCCGAATACGGCGACGATTGGTGGTTCAAGGTCTGGGGGCCGGACGTTCTTGCGGAAGAGGGCGTCGGTTCGCAGGACGATTGGATGATTTGTGCTGAAGACGAGTGGCACGGTTTCGAGCGGATGACCGATCGTTTCAACATGCTCGATCCGATCAAGGCGACGCTGATCACCCCCGGCTTGAATTTGAATGGTGATTTCGATGAAACGGGCATTCCGGCTTCGGTGGTCACAAAATATCTTGCCGAGCATGGTGTTGTCGTTGAAAAAACGGGCTTGTACAGCTTCTTCATCATGTTCACGATCGGCATTACAAAAGGGCGCTGGAACACCCTGCTGACGGCGCTGCAACAGTTCAAGGACGAATACACCAAGAACCAACCGCTGTGGCGGATTCTGCCGGATTTCGTCGCAAAATATCCGCGTTATGAGCGTATTGGCCTGCGTGATCTGTGCCAGCAATTGCACAATCTGTACAAGAAGAACGATGTCGCACGCCTGACGACCGAGATGTATCTATCGAATATGGAACCGGCCATGCGGCCTGCGGATGCCTGGGCAAAAATGGCGCGCAAGCAGATCGATCGCGTACCGATCGACGAACTAGAAGGCCGCATTACTGCCTCGCTCGTAACGCCGTACCCGCCGGGTATTCCATTGTTGATTCCGGGTGAGCGTTTCAACAAAACCATCGTTGATTACCTGAAATTCGCGCGTGAGTTCAACAAGCAGTTGCCTGGGTTCGAGACCGACGTTCACGGCCTGGTCGCAGAAGAAACCGATCACGTCAAATCCTATTTTGTGGATTGCGTCAGGGACGATTGATGCAGTCGATACTCGTAGTCGGTGGCGCGGGCTATATCGGCTCGCACATGGTCAAGTACCTCGATCGTGCGGGCTACCGTGTCGTGGTGCTCGATAATCTTTCTACCGGTCATGCCGATGCCGTCCGCTACGGCGAACTGATTGTTGGCGATATGGCCGATAGCGAGCTACTTGATCGGTTGTTTCGTTCCCATCGATTCGATGCCGTCATGCACTTTGCCGCTTTTAGCCTCGTTGGCGAATCGGTTGGTAACCCCGGAAAGTATTACCGCAACAATGTCGCCAATACGCTCAATCTTCTGGATGCGATGGTGCGCCATCAGGTAAGGCATTTTGTCTTTTCGTCTACGGCAGCAACTTTTGGTGAACCCCAGTCAGATCGGATCGATGAATCTCATCCGCAAAAACCAATCAATCCCTACGGCCGCAGTAAGTTAATGGTCGAGCATCTGCTGGCCGATTATGATGCCGCTTATGGCCTCAAATCAGTGTGTCTGCGCTACTTCAACGCGGCCGGAGCCGACCCGGAAGGTGAGTTGGGCGAACGCCACAATCCCGAAACGCATCTGATCCCTCTGGTGTTACAGGCTGCTTCCGGCCGCCGGTCGCATATTCACGTATTCGGAACGGATTACGACACACCCGATGGCAGTTGTCTGCGCGACTATATTCATGTGCAGGATCTCTGCTCTGCGCATCAACTGGCTTTGCAATGGCTGCAAGCGCGTCAGCAAAGTCAGCAATTCAACCTCGGCAATGGGGACGGTTATTCCGTGCTTGATGTCATTGAAACGGCGCGTACAGTGACCGGTCAGCAAATTCCTGTTCTCATCGAGGATCGCCGGGCAGGCGATCCTGCGCGTTTGATTGCCGACGCAACATTCGCGCACCAACATCTTGGGTGGAAACCCGAATATCCCGCCTTGGAAGACATGATTGCCCATGCTTGGCACTGGGAACAGTCAATCTGATTACCGGTTATCTCTGCTCATAGTCCGCTGCCCCAGGTTTTTCGCTTATTAATCCGGCCCAAAAATCCTTGAGATGACATCTTTGTGTCACAAGGTAGTATGGCTATTGTCTAAGAAAGTTAGCGCGCGATGTAAACGAGAAACAAAACGGGGTGTAGGATGCAGATGTCAAAACACGTTTTTCGTGCCTTGGCAATGGGTATGGTGGCAATGGGCGTGGTCATGGGGGCTGCTTTCCCCTTGTTCGTTTTGGGTTTCGGTGTTCCTAAATCAACCGCTTTTTCACCTACTTTTATCATTGCCACGCTTGTTGCCGGGCTCGTCGTCGGTGGACTGAATTTTGCCTTGGCCAGCCGCATCGTCCGACCACGTTTGCGTCAGTTGAGCTCAAGAATGCAGCAAGTGCGCGCGGCCATGCAAAAGGCGACTTTCTCAGGCGACTGGACGGCCTGTAACCCCGCAGTTTGTCGTTTGCATGAGCAGGACGAGGATGAACTCGGCGCCGTGGCCCAAAGCTACAATGCGTTGCTCCATGCGCTGCACGATGCCCATATGGTTGAAGCCCGCATTCGTGATTTCACCCAGACGGTATCCAGTAAACTTGATTTGCATGAACTGGGCGATCAAGCCCTGGGGTTGCTGCAAGCCAATGCACATGCTCAGGGCGGGGCGATTGTGCTCGAGCGTCAGGGCGAGTGGACTGTGTTGGCTTCCCGAGGGCTCTCCCATCCTGAAAAACTCGTAGAGAATAAAGTCTATTTCAACGCGAAGGATGAGGCGGTGCAAACGAGAATCACCCTGCCACCGGGCGTGACTGTTGATGCCATCCTATCCCATTTCGTACCCAGCGATGTCTTGCTGACACCCATTAAAAATCATGGATTTGTATTGGGTTGGGTCATTCTGGCCTCGGCCACTCCGTTTGCCGATGATGTACCACGATTAATGCCGCTGTTGATGCAAGGTCTGGGATTGGCACTCAATAATGCACTTCTGCATGATGATTTGCAGCGTGTTGCCGCCTTGGATCCGCTGACCGGCGTTTATAACCGTCGATTCGGTTTTAAACGATTGGAAGAGGAATTGACCCGTGCCTCACGGGACCACTCTTCTTTGTCCGTTTTACTGCTTGATCTGGACCATTTCAAGCGGGTAAACGATACATATGGTCATTTGAGTGGCGATAAAGTGCTTATTCGTACGGCGCACGTCTGTCGGGAAATCCTGCGTGAAGGCGATGTTCTGATGCGGTATGGGGGCGAGGAGTTTGTTGTTGTCCTGCCTGGTGCCAGCATTCAGGATGCACGTGATGTTGCCGAACGTATTCGCTTTGCAATAAGCCAGTCACAGATCAATCTGGGCGATCAATTGCTACAGGTCACGTCGAGTATTGGTGTTGCCGCCACGTCAGGCCAAAAAGCCATTGCTGCCGAAGAGCTGATTGCACTGGCCGACGAGCGCCTGTACAAGGCAAAAGCAACCGGCCGTAATAAGGTCGTATCCTAAGATGCCTCCAACTATTGTGCGCAGTGTTGTTTTGTCCGAAAGCCCATCAATCAGGGCGCGCGGCCGGGCATTTGGCTATTTCAAACAAACCGCGAGTAACTCAACGGGCGTAATAAGGTGGCCAAGTCCTCAAAGTATCCCGGTTCGGTAACGCTGCCATCAAATCTACTCTTGACAACCGATCAGAAGTCTATAATATGCGCCTCCTACTGACGCGGGATGGAGCAGCTCGGTAGCTCGTCGGGCTCATAACCCGAAGGTCGTAGGTTCAAATCCTACTCCCGCAACCAAACCTAAGCCCTTGATTGATATTCCTTTTTATCAGGAAAATATCATCAGGGGCTTTTTTTGGCCTTGATTTTCCCGATTCCGATGTCGGGATAAAGCGATTGCCGAATTCCGGTGTTATATGTTTGTCATGTGCTGCGAACATATCGTTCATAATCATGTTGGAACGACAAGAAACAGACTTGGCATGATGTGAGTTTGTTCGGATCAACAGGAGAGGATATGCGTCATTACACTACCTTTAGGCAACTGGAAATTTTCGAGGCTATAGCGCGGCTCGGAAGTTTTACCCGTGCCTCAGAAGAGCTCTTTCTAACGCAGCCAACGGTTTCCATGCAGATGAAAAAGTTATCGGAAATGGTCGGTGTCCCCTTGATCGAACAAGTAGGGAAAAAGATCTACCTGACAGAGGATGGACAGGAACTCGCGCAGGCAACCCGCGAAATTTTCGGCATCATGGACCGCTTTACCACCTTGGCTGCCGAGCGGCAGGGCTTAAAGAAGGGCCAGTTGCGGCTAATGGCGATTACGACTGCATCCTATTTCGCGCCCCGTTTATTGGGTGAATTTGCGAAACTCTACCCGGGCATCGAGGTAAGTTTGCGCGTTACCAACAAGGAGCAAGTATTGGCGAGTATTGCCAATAATCTGGATGATCTTTATCTGCTCGGTCAGCCACCCGAGGGCATGGAAATCGAATCCACGCCCATCATGGATAATCCGATTATTGTGCTGGCTGCACCTGATCACCCTTTGGCCAAAGAGAAAAACATCAGCCTTGAGCGCCTGGCTCAAGAGCCTTGGTTAATGCGTGAAAAAGGTTCCGGCACCCGTAATGCAATTGAGCGAAGGTTCGCTGAACTGGGTATCACGGTTCGTCCGCGGCTTGAGCTGGGTAGTAACGAGGCCATCAAGCAGGCGATTCTTACCGGGCTCGGTATTTCGGCCCTCTCTCGCCATACGCTCACACTAAATCAACCCGGCCAGTTCGCAGTTCTGGACGTACAGGGCTATCCGATTCTGCGGCATTGGTATGCCATTTATCCCGCCGGTCGGCAGATGTCGGTTGCGGCGCGGGCTTTTCTGGATTATCTGTTAGAACGACCAGAGCAGGAAAACACTTGAGTTGATGTCTACAAGGTCAGCTTTGCCACTATGTTTGCCTGCATGACGATTAGATTATTTGGTCAATGCAATGAACAGCTGCGGTAAGCGTTCGGGCAGGCGTTCAATATGGTCGATGATTGTGTACTGCTGCCCGAAAATCTCGCGCACATAATCGTCATCACCTGCTTTCAGACTGGCATCCAAACTGATGCAATAGGGGAAAATCCCCAGCTGGTCGAGTTCCTTAACCGCTTGACGCGCATCTTCAATCAAAAGCCGATCATCAGAAGTATCCACGTCCGAAGGCTTGCCGTCGGTCAGGATCAGCATGAGTTTCTTGTCTGCTTTCTGGGCGCTGAGGTAATGGGCTGCGTGGCGCATAGCTGCACCCATACGGGTTGAGTAACCAGCTTCTATTTTCGCCAGACGGGCTTTAACTTCGTCGTCCCAGCGTTCGCTGTAGCCTTTGATGTGCTGATAACGTACTTCGTGACGGGTATTGGAATGAAAACCGGCAATGGCGAAGGGGTCGCCGAGTTTGTCGATGGCCCAGGCCAGAAGCGATACGGCTTCCTGACTGAGTTCAAGGATGCTTTGTTCACTACCCGCCACCTTTTCGTTGAGTGATTCCGACAGATCGAGCAGCAGCATGACCGCGATACTGCGACCGTTGGTACGGTGGCTCATATTGATTCTGGGGTCGGGATTTGCGCCGCTCTTGTAGTCGATCAGCGAGCGGATGGCGACGTCGAGATCAAGTTCACTGCCTTCTTCTTGATAGCGAATACGTACCTTGTCCTGCGGCTTGAGCGCGTCGAGCATTTTTTTGAGCTGCTTGGCAAGCGCGGCATTCTTTTGCAGCAGGCTGTCGATATCGGCTGCGTTTCCACTGGGATGCAAAGCTTCATAGACACTAACCCAATCCGGGCGGTAGCTCTGACTCACGTAATCCCACTCGGGATAATGACGTGGCGGCAGGCCTTGGACTTCCTGTGGTTTGATTTTGCGCTGTTCATCGAAGGCTTCTTCCTCATCGCCCGCTTCGATGAATTTCCACAATTGGCGATTGTCGTCACGGTATTCGACAACGGTATTGTCGAAATGCACCTTGGAGAATTGATCGCTCTGGCGCCGCGTTCTGGCGACATAGCTCAGTGCTAGGAGGGCGACTTCGTTGGTGGTCGTGGTCGGCTGTTCCATGAGTGCGTGGAAACGCGCCGCAAATTCATTGAGGTTGGCATCCTTGTATCCGTGATTCGGGTCGAGCAGGGCTCGTGACATCATTACCAGCCGGTGGCGCAGGCAGGATGTGGTCTCTGGGTCGCAGGCATTTTCTTGCGGGTTCGGATGCATCGCGAGGAATAAGCGGCGTAGGCCGGGGTATTCGCGAATCAACAGGGTGTCGACACGGCAGTCTTCGAAAAACTCGACCGCCATGCGTTGGAAGGGGCTCCAGTTATCAGCGATCTGTGCTTCTGACCAGCGACGGTGCCCAACGATGTGGGCAAGCATGGCTCGATAACGATCAATGCCACGGACTCCGTTGCTGTCGTCGCAAACATCCGGCAGTCGAATGCCGAGTTTGTCGTAATAGGGAATGGGTTTGCGAATTTCATCAAATGCGGTGGAATAGGGCACCAGTTGCTCGCTGTCTTGCCACAGGGCTCGCAAATATAAATCAAGATTTCGCTCGTTATCGACCAGAAGCGTGCCATGCCGTTCGCGTTGCAGCACGGCGCGGCTGTCCGCGGATCGCAGGCTAAAATAATCCTTCTGGCGTTCGGGATGATTGTTGTAGTTGCGGACGCCATAGTCGACCCAGTTCTTCATTCCCGAGAGTGTGAGTTGGCTGAGCAGATTCGGTGCTTGGGCCAGAAAATCAGGCAATCCGGGGCTTGGGAATGTCGTGTGATGACCGTGGATCGACCCGGTGGTTCGCCCCATCAATTCCTGCGTGATATCCAGATATTCTTGAAGCAGTTCAACCGATTGCAACCGGCGCGCAACTGGTGCGAGTGTGCGGATAAACGGATCAATGGCCCGGCCATTGGGCGATTTTTGCATGACGCGGACGGTGTCCATAACGGCCGGGAGTGCGGATTCACCCACCGCTATGGCGGTTGCGGGCCATTCTTCCATGAACGCCAGCAGCGGTTCCACCCCACGGCCAAGTTTGCCAATCACGCGGGCGGCTTCGAGATAGGCGTCGATCCCTTCGGGACTGAGAGACGCAAGCGCCTCGGTCATGCAGTCTTCGAAGACTGCTTCGGCCAGGGGAAACCGGGTGTCGAGCTTTGTCCAATAGACCTGGAGTTGCGGATCTTGGGAAAGCGTATTATCCATGGCAGCCGCAGCTTCCTTTTCCGGAAATTTGGATGGGGGGGCACGGAACGCTGCCATAGGAGCAGAAGACACAGCAATCACCCGGCTGAGGGCGTAGCAACTCGTGACATTGCGTGCATTCATAAAACCATTGGCAAGCGTCTGTAGGCATGGTTTCTTGTTGCGCAAAGCCGCAATGCGGACAGGTGATAATGGAGGTTGTGATGATTGATTGCTCCATTTCCACCTCGAGTAGGTTAGGCAAAGGTTGCGTCGATCGCATGATCCAGCGTTTCACGAATGTCGATGTCATCGGTGATTGGGCGAACCAGCGCCATGCGGCAGGCGTCTTGTGGCGACACACTGTCCTTGATCAGGGTTGCTGCATAAACAAGCAGACGGGTTGAAATGCCTTCGTCAAGACCGTGACCTTTCAGATTGCGGGCCACGTTGCCGATTTTCACCAACTTGGCGACCGTATCAGCATCTAAACCGGTTTCCTTTGCCACGATCTCGGTTTCCAGTGCGGCATCCGGATAATCAAAATCGAAAGCGGTAAAGCGCTGCTTGGTGGATTGTTTCAAATCCTTCATCAACGTTTGATAGCCGGGATTATAGGAAATCACCAATTGGAAATCTGGATGGGCATGGATCAATTCGCCCTTTTTGTCGAGTGGCAGAGTGCGACGATGGTCGGTAAGCGGGTGGATCACCACCGTGGTGTCCTGACGCGCTTCAACGATTTCGTCGAGATAGCAGATGGCCCCGATGCGCGCCGCTGTTGTCAGCGGGCCGTCCAACCAACGTGTGCCGCCTTCGTCGAGCAGATAGCGACCCACGAGGTCGGATGCCGTCATGTCCTCATTACAGGCAACGGTAATTAGCGGTTTGCCCAGCTTCCAGGCCATGTACTCGACAAATCGGGATTTGCCGCAACCGGTCGGACCCTTGACCATGACGGGCAGACGATTCCGATAAGCGGCTTCGTAAAGGGCGACTTCGTTGGTCTGCTGCTGATAAAAGGGTTCATCTTGAATTTTGTATTGATCTTTATCGGTCATGGCATTGTTCCCTATCAATTTAGCTTGGAGGATTGCCCTTGGATGTCGTTCTCAGTGGAGCATCCAGGGAGGGTGAGCCTGAAGAAGCAAGCTGGGCGATGTACACGTGCTTGCATGCACATGGCCCAGATGGCTGTTGTAATTGATGTTCTGTTAGAATAACACCCTCGGTGAACCGAGGGTGTGAGCAATTAGACTAGGCGTTGATTACTTGTGAACGCCCAGCTTCTCGCGCCAGCCCGGGAAGATCGCGTCGGCATCTTTCGGGAACGATTCGAATGCACGAGCAAACTCTTTATGCTCCTTGGCGAACTCGATCGGATCGGCACCGGCCTTCCAGCACTCGTACGCTTGTTTGAGTGAAATGGCGCCAGCCGCTGGGCTGTCGATGTGGCCGTAAGAACCACCACCAGCGGTGTTGATCACGTTGCCGTGGCCCAAGTTCTCGAAGAAGCCTGGCAAACGCAGCGCGTTCATGCCGCCGGAGATGATCGGCGTAGTTGGCTTCATGCCGTACCACTTCTGGAAGTACACCGGACCTTGTGCTTCATCACGCTCGATCATGTATGCGATGTTGCGGTCATCGCCTTCGCCTTCCATCTTGCCGTAGCCCATGGTGCCCACGTGGATACCGGAAGCCCCTTGCAGACGGGAGATCTTCGCCAGAACGAACGCTGTGTAACCACGTTTGGCAGAAGGTGAAGTGATCATGCCGTGACCGGCACGGTGATAGTGCAGGTACTGGTTGGGATATTGACGACGAGCAGTCGTGATCATGCCTGGACCGCCAACAAAACCGTCAACGAGGAAGGCTAATTTGTCGGCGTCTGGGCCGAAAGTTTCCAGCCCGAAATCGGCACGGGCCATCATTTCGTAGTGATCGTCAGCAGTGATGTTCATGGAGAACAGTTTAGCCTGACCGGTTTCGTCCTGAGCACGCTTCATTGAGTCGTAAACGAGCGGCAGAACTTTCTTCAATGGACAGAATACCTGGTTGCCTTGTGGTTCATCGTTCTTGATGAAGTCGCCACCCAGCCAAAACTGGTAAGCAGCAGCGGCAAACGGCTCCGGGCGCAAGCCCAGCTTGGGCTTGATGATGGTGCCAGCGATGTAACCGCCGTTTTCGATCGGACGACCCAGGATGCGCCACATGTCGGATATGTCTTTAGACGGGCCGTCAAACAACTGGATGGCCCGCTCTGGGAAGTAGATGTCGTGAATTTTGGCGTGTTCGATGTCGCCCATGCCCTGGTTGTTACCGATGATCAAAGTCAATACGGATACCAGCATCATGCGACCGTCAGTGACGTTGCGGTCGAACAGGTCCATCGGATAGGCAATCCGCATGTCTTCAGTGGCTTCGTCGATGTAGTAAACCAGTGCGTCAACGCCTTTGGTGAAGTCGTCAGTGGTTGAAACTTCAACGTTGGTGCCGGTTGAAGATTCAGCTGCAAAGTGTGCAGATGCTTCAAGGTAGCCATGTCCCGCTTTCGGCTTCATTTTATAGGCGACAAGAATGTGCTTGCCACCTGCAATCAGGTCTTCTTCTTTCAGGCTGAGGTCGGCGTAACGTGCGGACTGATCCATGATGTAACTCCTCTGTTTTATAAAAAAATTCAGGATGGGTTTGTGAACAACGCCGATGCACTTTAAAACCCGTCTGATATAATTAATAATCAATAATATTTAGATAAAACATAAGGCAGGGCTTATACATTGCGCCGACTTACCTTGCGTCAATTGGTGGTCTTTGAGGCCGTTGCCAGACATCTGTCTTTCTCCAAGGCAGCTATTGAGCTTCACTTGAGTCAACCGGGTGTTTCCATGCAGGTTCGCCAGATCGAATCGTTCGTAGGGCTCCCGCTCACCGAGCAGGTTGGGAAGAAGATATTCCTGACCGAAGCGGGAAGAAATGTGCAGCACGCGGCCAAAAATATTTCTGCACAGCTGACCGACTTGGGGAATGCTCTGGCAAGACTCAAAGGCGTAGAGGAAGGGCAATTGAATATTGCGGTGACCTCTACGGTGAATGCGGTCGCGACAGAAATCCTCGCCGGATTCCGCAGTCGATATCCCAAGGTGTCGATTCACCTCGAAGTATCCAACCGGGCTGAAGTATTGAATCTATTGTCTGAAAATCGGATTGACTTGGCCATTATGGGGCAGGTACCCGATGGGTTGGGCTTGGAGGCGACGCAGTTTATGGATAACCCGTTGGTTGTGATCGCGCCCATTGATCACCCCTGGGTCGGACGAACTGATATTCCAATCGCTGAACTCGCGAATGAATCCTTTCTTGTCCGAGAGGATGGTTCGGGTACACAAGGCGCCATGGTGCGTTTCTTTTCAGCTAGAGAATTGAAAATCCACCAAAGCATGCAAATGAACAGTAACGAGGCGATCAAAATGGCCGTTCAGGCTGGATTGGGCCTGGGGATCATCTCAAAGCAGACATTGGAAATGGAATTGATGCTAGAACGTCTGGCTGTCCTTTCTGTAGAAGGATTTCCGATCATGCGTCATTGGTTTATCGTGCATCGCAGCGACAAGCTCCTGTCACCCGTGGCATCGGCTTTCAAGACCTACCTATTGGCCGAGTCGGCCACCCTCGTGCAGTGATTTTTCTTCATCGAATTTTCTGAAAGGCTGGGAAGGTCTTATAACCATTTGGGGTCTGATCGATCAGGCCAATGTGTTGTTCAGTTGAGGCATTGAACCTTGGTTTTGCCAAGAAGCCTCACCCGAGATGTCGATTACGGCAGTGGTTCAAGAAACCTTATCAGGCTGCTGAAATACTTATTTCAGCAGCCTGATAAGGGGAGCCGGAATCAACGCCGATCATGTGCAGTCTGAATAATCTTTGCGAGTTCCTTTTCGTCGTTATGGTCAATCTCAAGATCCTGTGCTTGGGTGAATAGTCCCGCTTGCGGATCGTTATAGGTTTTCTGATCCAGTTTCTGCTCGCTGTTGGCAACGATGGCTGAAACAACGGCATCGCCTGAGATATTCACAGCCGTTCGAATCATGTCCATTAAACGGTCTACGCCCAAAATCAGGCCGATACCCTCGACGGGTAGGCCCACTTGGTAGAACACCATCGAGAGCATGATGAGCCCAACGCCGGGCACGCCAGCCGTGCCGATGGAGGCGAGAACCGACATCATGATGACGGTGAGATAGCCGGTTATGCCAAGATCGATACCGTAAATATTAGCGATAAATACAGTAGCAACGCCTTGCATGATGGCCGTGCCATCCATGTTGATGGTCGCGCCGAAAGGAACGGTAAACGAGGCAACCGAATTATCGACCCCCATTTTTTCGGTAATAACACGCAGCGTCACCGGAATCGTGGCATTGGAACTGGCTGTGCTGAACGCGAAAATCTGTGCTTCTCTAATTTTGCGCATGAACTCCCGCGGGCTCAGGCCCGAGAAGGTTTTAAGGATAATCATCAAGGTAAAGAATAAATGCACCAGCAGGGCCGAAACGAGCACGATGACGTAGCCTGCCAGCTGGCCAAGCAAATCGAGGCCCAATTCGGCCATGGATTTGGCAATGAGTGCAAAAACGGCGTAGGGCGCCACAACCATGACCAGCGTGACCATCTTCATCATGATTTCGTTTGCCACCTCGATACCCGCAACAATACCCTTTGCCTTGGTGCCGACCATGACGATGCTGACCCCGAGCAAAATGGTGAAGAAGATCAAAGGCAGCATCTGGCCTTGCGCCATAGCTGCTAGTGGGTTCGTTGGAATTATGCCGATGAGTACTTCGGTGAGTGGTGGCGCGGTTTGTGTCGTGAAGCTGGTATCGGCGGCCAGGTTCATGCCAAGGCCAATATGGGCAGAGGTTGCAATGATTATGGCAACCGCGATGGCGATGGCAGTCGTGAGGATATAAAGTGCGAATGACTTGGTTCCGACGCGCCCAAGTATCTTGAGGTTGCCAATGCCGCAAACGCCACTGAGTAGAGAAAAGAAAACCAACGGCACTACAAGCATTTTCAGCGCATTGATAAACAACTTGCCCATCACGTAGAACAAGCCATCCACCACGTAGGTGTTGACGAAGCCACCTTTGACATTAAGCCCAGTCATATTGATCAACAGGCCGATGGCAATGCCGAGCCCCATGCCGATTAGTACCTTGCTGGTCAGGCTTAATTTTTTAGTAGCACTCATGCGGAGTTATGGCTCTCTTTTGATCATGTCTTCGTCAGGGTCGTAATCGGTTCGACCTTATCAGCAAATCTTGCCTTTTCAAATGCTCGCATGGTGTTTTGGTCAATAAATCAATAGGCTATGTTTTTATCTTCGGGGTGAATCAACTGTATTGGCAGTCGCCATTTGTTGGCAACGCGTTGGATGTACGCGAACGCATCGTCTTTACCTGAAATTTCATACATGCCAATACTGCGATCAAACCGTCAGATACTGGCCGATAAGCGCATCGTCGAGTGTGCCCATCGCCCCAGTGGCTTGAATTTCTCCGCGCTCCATAATCACGAAGTGGTCGGCAACCTGACGGGCAAAGGGTAGTTTCTGCTCCACGAGTAAAACAGCCAGACCCAGCTCCTGATTCAAGCGGCGCAACACCTCACCGATTTCAACCACGATATTAGGCTGGATGCCTTCGGTAGGTTCATCCAGCAGCAGGATTTTCGGGTCGAGCACCAGTGCTCGGCCAATGGCTAACTGTTGCTGCTGGCCACCGGAGAGATCGCCCCCACGCCGATAGCGCATTTCCTGCAATACCGGGAACAGGTCATATATTTGTGCCGGGATTTTACGCACCTTGTCGCGTCGTCCGGCCAGGGCAAGTTTGAGGTTTTCTTCTACGGTGAGCAGCGGGAAAATTTCTCGGCCCTGTGGCACAAAGCCAATACCGGCCCGTGCGCGTTGCTCTGTCGATGCCTTGGAAAGATCTTGTCCAGCAAAGTTAATATCGCCGCTTTTTAGCGCAACCATGCCCATAATTGAACGCATGAGCGTGGTTTTGCCGACACCATTGCGACCCAGCAGGCATACCAGCGCCCCGGCATCGATCGAGAGGTTGATATTGTTCAGGATATGGCTGCCGCCATAGTATTGATTAATGGCATTCAGTGTGAGCATGGTGTTTCTCCCAGATACACTTCGATGACTTTGGGATTGCTTTGCACGCTGCCCAAGCTGCCTTCAGCCAGCACACTGCCTTGATGCAAAACCGTGACGGTGCGGGCGATTTTGCGTACGAAGGCCATGTCGTGCTCGACAACGACGACGGTGCGTTCTCCGGCCAAACTGACCAGCAATTCCGCTGTTCTTGCCATTTCTTCACCGGTCATGCCCGCAACAGGTTCATCAACCAACAGAATGCGCGGGTTTTGGGCGAGCAACATGCCGATTTCAAGCCATTGTTTCTGACCGTGCGATAAGATGCCGGCCAATTGATGGCGCAACCCAATTAAGCCGATGGTGGTTAGCACCTCATCGATACGCGTTTGTTCTGCGGGTGTGCTGCGCGCCTTGAGCACTTGCCACGGCGCGCGCTTGCCCAGCAGGGTAAGTTCGATGTTTTCCGCCACGGTCAGTGCCTCGAAAACTGTTGGGCGTTGGAATTTTCTCCCCACCATGCCGTTGGCAATATCGTGCTCTGCCAGTTTGAGCAGTTCGATGTTCTGGCCGAAAAAAACTTGGCCAGAATCGGGTTTTCGCCGCCCAGTGATGACATCCATCATGGTCGACTTGCCCGCACCATTCGGGCCGATAATGCAGCGCAACTCGCCATCATCGAGTGTCAAATTGAGTTTATTAAGGGCTTTGAACCCATCGAAACTCAACGTGACATCTTCCAGATAGAGGATCGCCCCGTGGGTGACATCCGGTTGGCCGGGGATCGGGTTTGCCACGCGATCACCGATGATCTCGCTTTCGTTCGGAGCAGATAACATTACAGAACCTCCGGTTTGCTGTCTGTCGCTGGGGACGTTGTCGGTTTATCGGCTGCGGGCTTATGGGCTTTCTTGCGCCGCGCCAGCAAGCTGATCAGCCCTTTGGGTAGAAAGACGGTGACCAGAATGAACAGTCCGCCAAGCACGAACGGCCATAAATCCGGTGCCAATGAAGTGAGTTGTGTTTTGCTGTAGTTGACGGCGAAGGCACCGATAATGGGGCCAAACAGGCTGCCCCGACCACCGGTTGCCACCCAGGCAACCGCTTCGATCGACGATAAAGGCGAGAATTCGCCGGGATTGATGATGCCAACCTGCGGCACATACAATGCGCCCGCAACAGCGGCCAGCATGGCGGAAATCACGAACACGACCAGTTTGTATCGTGCCACCGGATAACCGCAGGCGCGGGTTCGCGGCTCGGCATCTCGAATCGCGACCAACACCCGCCCGAAGCGTGAGCGCACAATGGCTTGGGCAATAAAGTAGCCAAGGATCAGGGCAATACCCGAGGCGACAAACAAGCCCACGCGGGTGCCATTTTCGGCGATGGGAAACCCGAGAATATCTTTAAAATCCGTTAGGCCATTATTGCCACCAAAGCCCATCTCGTTGCGGAAAAAAGCCAGCATGAGTGCGTACGTTAGCGCCTGGGTAATGATGGCGAAATACACGCCGGAGACTTTCGAGCGAAACGCCAGCCAGCCGAATAAACCAGCCAAGATGCCCGGCACCAGCAGCACCATCAGGGCGGCAAACCAAAAATGATCGAAGCCGTACCAGTACCACGGCAGTTCATGCCAGTTCAAAAACACCATGAAATCCGGCAGATCGGGATTGCCGTACTGGCCGCGATCACCAATTTCACGCATCAGGTACATGCCCATCGCGTAGCCACCGAGTGCGAAGAATGCGCCATGCCCCAACGAAAGAATGCCGGCATAACCCCAGATCAAATCAATCGATACGGCCAACAGGGCATAGGTGAGGAATTTGCCGAGGATAGTCACGGTATAGGTGGAAACATGCCATGGGCTGCTCGCGGGCACTGCCAGATTGCCGATACTGACCCACAACAACATGAGCACAATCGCCAGCATCACGACTAAGCCGCCCCGTTCATGGCCTGCAAATAATGTCTTGAAAAGCATGGTCTATTCCTCCGCCGCGCGGCCCTTTTGCGGGAATAATCCACGCGGGCGTTTTTGAATAACGAGGATCACGAGCACCAGCACCACGACTTTCGCCAGAACAGCGCCGGAATAGGGTTCGAGAAATTTATTCAGCACGCCGATACCCATCCCGGCGACCAGCGTGCCCCACAAATTACCGACGCCGCCCAGTACTACGACCATGAATGAATCGACGATATAACTCTGGCCGAGATTGGGGCCGACATTCGTAATCTGCGCCAGCGCCACACCGGCGATACCGGCGATGCCGGAACCAAGACCGAAGGTGAGGGCATCGATCCAGTTTGAACGCACCCCGCAGGCTCGGGCCATGGCACGGTTTTGTGCGACAGCACGGATTCGTAACCCGAAGGTGCTTCGCTTGAGCAAAAGTAAAAGGGCAAAGAAGACGGTCAGTGAAAAAATCAGGATATACAGCCGGTTATATGTGATGGCGAATACCGGATTGACAACCCAGCTATTACTCATGAAATCCGGCAGGGCAACGGCACGATTGAGCGGGGTGAAAATAATTCGTGCGGCCTGTTGCAGCATCAGGCTCAAACCGAATGTTGCCAGCAGGGTTTCCAGCGGACGACCATAAAGGAAACGGATCAACCCGCGTTCAATCGCCATGCCGATAATGCCCGCGGCCAGAAAGGCACTCGGAATGGCCAGAAACAGCGCCGCGGTGAGGTGATTGGGCATCAGTTGTTGCAGCAGCCAGGTCGTGTACGCACCGATCATCATCATCTCGCCATGGGCCATATTGATGACCCCCATCACACCGAAGGTAATCGCCAGGCCAATCGCGGCCAGCAGCAATACCGAGCCGAGGCTGAGCCCGAACACCAGATTTTGCAAAAACTGCCATCCGGCCACACGGGTATTGATGGCATCGAGCGTTTTGGCCGCCGCCGCTTTCACAGCCGGGTCATTATCGTTACTCGCCAGATTCGCCAGTTTGGCGCGGATTTCCGGATCCAGTGCGTCGGCAACATCGGCAATGGCGACGAGCCGAACCTTGGGGTCGGCATCATTCAGTTCGAAACCAGCCACCAATTTGCGCAGATTCGCCTGCACATCCGCATCTTTGATTTGCGGTTCCAATGCTTTTATTTCATGGATATAGTCCGGAGTCAGCCGTGCAGAAAACAAATCCTGAGCGGCGTCACGGCGTTTGGATACATCGGGTGATGCCAGCGCCATCAGATCAAGACGCGGCCGCAACTGGATGCGAATCACGTTATTGATCGATACAGGTTGCCATTGGGCATCACTGGTGTTGCCGAGGATCTCTTCCGAGTCAATGGCGGAAATTTTTCCTGCGGCATCGGCAATACCGAGTTGCGCGACGGGCTTGGCTTTGACATAGAGCATGCCTTGATCAAGCGCATGCAGAACATCGGCGGCACCGGCCGGCGGCTGAAGTATCAAAGCCTTGATGGCGTGGCTGCGCGTCATGGCGTCATCACTTGCGATGGCGGAAACGGTGGGGCTGCCTGTTGCCAATGAAGGCGAAGCTGAGTCGGCCTGCGCCATCGGCATAGGGAGCGTTGCGCCCATCAGAAGGCACAACGTGAAAATTGGGGCGATCCAGTGCCGGAATCGTTTAAATCCGATTGGCGCGGCGCTGGATCGCGGGTGACTGCGGGTAAGATGCGTCATAAATCCATCCTCGGGAAACCGGCCAACCAACAATGGTTGGCCGTATGACAGAAGCTGCGTTCTGATTCTATGAACCTGATCCTGTGCACTTCTTGGTGACGGTGTTGTACGCGCCGCAGTTGATCGGCGGTGTCCAGTCCGCAATCAGATCCTTGCTGCCGGGCAGGTACGGGGACCATGCCTTGCCCGGCACTTCGGTCTTGGTTTTCCAGACGACATCAAACTGTCCATCATCCTGAATTTCCCCGATGTACACCGGCTTGGTGATGTAGTGATTGGGCAGCATTTTGGCCGTGCCGCCGGTCAGATTGGGCACTTCCACGCCGATGATCGATTCGAGGATCTTGTCCGTGTCGGTGGATTTGGCCTTCTCAACCGCCTTCACCCACATCTGGAAGGCAATGTACTCCGCTTCCATCGGGTCGTTGGTCACCGCTTTAGGGTCTTTCTTGAACTTCTTCCAGTTGGCGATATAGGCTTCATTTTCTGGCGTTTTGACGCTTTCGAAGTAATTCCAGGCCGCCAGTTGGCCGACCAATGGTTTGGTATCCATGCCGGAGAGTTCCTGTTCGCCCACGGAGAAGGCAACGACGGGAATATCCTGAGACTGAATGCCCTGATTGCCCAGTTCGCGATAGAACGGCACGTTGGCATCGCCGTTGATGGTGGAAACAACTGCGGTGGGTTTGCCCGCGCTGCCGAATTGCTTGATCTGGCTCACGATCGACTGCCAGTCGGACTGACCGAACGGCGTGTAGTTGATCATGATGTCTTCGTCCTTCACACCTTTTTGCTTGAGGTAGGCTTCCAGGATTTTGTTGGTGGTGCGCGGATACACGTAATCGGTGCCCGCCAATACCCAACGGGTAATGCCAAGCTCGTTCATCAAATAATCAACGGCCGGAATGGCTTGCTGGTTTGGCGCCGCGCCGGTGTAGAAAATATTGCGCGAGGATTCTTCGCCTTCAAACTGAACGGGATAGAACAGCAGGCCATTGAGTTCTTCGACGACAGGCAGGACGGATTTGCGGGAAACGGAAGTCCAGCATCCGAAAATGGCGGAAACTTTGTCCTTGCTGATCAGTTCGCGTGCCTTTTCCGCGAACAGGGGCCAATTGGATGCGGGATCGACGACGACTGCCTCTAATTTGCGCCCCATCACACCACCTTTGGCGTTCTGCTCGGCAATCAACATCAGCATGTTGTCTTTGAGTGCGCTCTCAGAGATGGCCATCGTGCCGGATAACGAATGCAGAATACCGACCTTGATTGGGCCTTCTGCGGCATTGGCAAACTCGATGCCCTTGAGGCCGAAACTAAGTGACAATCCGGTAGCGCCCACGGCTTTCATAAAGTTACGACGATTCATGGTTGTTCCCTCCATTGGGTTTTCTCATGCGGGTTTTTCTCAAACGAGATTTTCTTGCGGGGTCACAAGTGGGTTTGGCCGGATTCCGCCGGTCTCGGTTTCTGAAACGGGGTTGAGTGATGCAGCGCGTTCACGCATCCGTTCGCGCGCTTCATACAGGCGATGAAGGCTGATTTTCCGAACGGACTGTCTTGACAGTTCGATGTGGGTTTGAAGCAGCCGTTTGGCCTCGTTGCCACGGTGTTGAGCGATGGCCGCAAGAATGGCGGCGTGTTCGTTGTAGGTCGCTTCGATGCGATGGCTCTCGGTAAAATCCAGTTGACGCACAATGCGGATACGCTCGGTAACGCCGGTGTGGATTCGATGCAGTTCGGCATTGCCTGTCGCGGCAACCAGCTGGTTATGGAACTGCTCGTCGAGCGTGAATACGGCAGGGCCATCCGCCAGGCGTTCCGCTTCTGGTACCTGCCAGATTGCAGCGAGTTCGTTGACGCCCGACGGTTCTGTTTGTGCGGTCAAGCGGTCAATACTGGCGAGTTCGACGATGGTGCGAACTTCATACAGTTGGTCGAACACGGCAAAATCCAATTCGTTGACCCGCCAGCCGGATCGATTCTGAACGCTTAGAAAGCCTTCTCTTGCCAGCCGAGTGAGTGCTTCACGTACGGGTGTGCGGCTGGCGCCGGTCAGTTCGGCCACCGTTTTTTCACTGAAACGCTCGCCGGGCAGCAATTCGAAGTTAAACAGCGCTTTTTTGACTTGGGCGTACACGCGCTCGGCTAAAGCAGGCGTTTTGGCGCTGCGCGGCTGCTTTACCGGAAAACGCAAGGGCGGGGTCATGCGGGAAACTCCAGCGTGACCAGCGTTTGCCCCATCTGCACGAGTTGCCCCGGCGTGCAGGCGCACTGTGCGATGACTCCGTCCCGCGGTGCTTCGACGCTAAACTCCATCTTCATGGCTTCAATGATGGCGACCACCTGGCCGGCCTGTACGGCTTCACCGGGAGACACCAGCAGCTTCCAGATATTGCCGCTGATGCTCGCTGCAATCGGCTCACCCTCAACTTCGGTCTCAGTCAGCACGGCCTCGCGGATATTCAGACTGCCCTCATCCTCCTGCCAGAGGCTGACTTCTGCCTGATAGGCCACCGCTTGGCGCTCCTTGAATTCGTTAATTGATGACTGATTCGCTGCCAGGAATGCCTCATGTTCATCCAGTCGAAAAACGACTGCCTCAGTTTTGACATCCAATGCACCCGTGGCAAAGGCGCTGCGCATTTCGGTAAGCTCGGCCTCGCTGACCGGGTAAAACCGCACCTGATCGAAGAAGCGCAGCAGCCAAGGTTTTCCAGCCTCAAAGTTTGGGTGCGCGGGGCGACGGTTCCAGATGGGCAGCGTTCGCCCGACGAGTTGATAACCGCCGGGCGAATCCATGCCGTAGATGCACATATACACGCCGCCGATGCCCACCGTGCCTTCTGCCGTGTAGGTTCGAGCCGGGTTGTATTTGGAGGTAAGCAGACGATGCCGGGGGTCGAGCGGCACCGCACAAGGCGCACCGAGATACACGTCGCCTAAACCCAAGACCATGTAGGAGGCCGAATAAATGGTATCGGTGACGGCCTTGATATCTGGCAAACCATTGATACGCCGAATAAATTCGGTGTTGCTCGGTAACCAGGGTGCCGTATCGCGCACCGATTGGCGATAGCGTGCAACGGCATCCAGCGTGGCACTGTCTTCAAATGCCATCGGCAAATGCACGATGCGCGAATCCACCGATAAGGTACGTACATCGGCCAATTGCTGATTAATGTCGGCCAATCGGGCGACTAAACCCGACTGCGTGAGCCGTTTGGGCTCGTAGCGAATTTGCAACGAGCGCACGCCGGGGGAACACTCAAGAATGCCAGGCACCGGATCGGTTTGTAGATGCTGCATCAAGGCGTGAACCCGCAGCCGCAATGCCAAATCGAGAATGTTCTCGCCATATTCGAGCAATACATAACCATCGCCGGCTTGGCGAATCGTCATCCGTGGCAGGTTATTTTGCGCGGGCACATCCAGCAAAATGCACTGTCCCAATTCTGCTTGCAAAAATGAAGGGGGATGTGGTGACAGAAGGGTATCAATTGCTGCATCCTGAGCCTGTTCGAGCGCACGCGCCTGTGCATAACTGATGGGGATGAACCGAATGGTATCGCCGGGCTTGAGCTGCCCGACCTTCCAGAGCTCGGCGCGCACAATGGTGGCAGGGCAGACAAATCCACCCAGGCTCGGGCCATCGCGCGTGAGAATGACGGGCATGTCGCCGGTAAAATTGATCGAGCCGACGGCGTATTCCGTATCGTGGATATTCGAAGGATGCAAACCTGCCTCGCCCCCATCGCTGCGCGCCCAGCTGAGTTTGGGGCCCGACAAGCGAATGCCTAGGCGGTTGCTGTTGTAATGCACCGCCCAATCTGTGGTGAAGAACTGCTCGATGGCCTCGGGCATGAAATAATCCGGCGCTCCGTGCGGTCCATAAAGCACGCCGATTTCCCAGTGATTCCCATAGGCGGGCATTAGCGCCGCATCCGCCACCTTGGGCGCGAATGCCGCCGTCGCCGTGCCGATGGGCAGGATGTCGCCGACCTGCAGGATGCGCCCTGCATGCCCACCCATTTTGCCGAGTGCAAATGTTGAACGGCTGCCCAGATACTCGGGCACGTCGATGCCGCCCCGGATGGCCAGATATACGCGAGCGCCGCTCTGAACCTGTCCGATGCTTAAAGTTTGCCCGGCTTCGATGGCGATGGGTCGACCGGCTTGGACGTTCTGATCATCCAGCCGAATGTCGGCTTCGGCGCCCGTAATGGCGACCATGCTATCCCGATGGAATTTGAGGGATGGGCCCACCAGCGTGCACTCCAGCCCCGCCATGTCCGGCGTGTTGCCAACGATTCGGTTTGCCAGACGCAAGGCGTAATCGTCCATGGGGCCGGAAGGCGGCACCCCGATGTGCCACAACCCCAATCGGCCAGGAAAATCTTGCACCGTGGTGTAGGTGCCCGGTTTGATGATTTCGATGGCCGGTGGCCGATACGCTCCGGAGGCAAGAAAGTGGTCGATACTGCCGGTGCTGTGGGTGCCCGCCACGAAATCCGGCAGGGAAAGCAGGTCGCGTAGAAACGGCAGATTGGTTGAAATGCCGTCAAAGCGCGTTTTGGCAAGTGCTTCAGCCAGATTCGACAGCGCTTTGCTGCGCGTCTCGCCCGTAACGATGATCTTGGCCAGCATCGGATCGAACTGGGCAGGCACCGTGGTGCTGGTTTCAACCCAGGTATCCACGCGGACGAATTTATCATCGGGCAGCGTCACATTGCTGAGTTGGCCGGGCGCTGGCTGGAAGTGGCGCAGCGGTTCTTCGGCATACACGCGCACTTCAATGGCATGACCATGCGGGGTGGGGGCGCTCAGTTCGAAGGGCACACCAGCAGCCAGAGAAACCATCCATTCGATTAAATCAACGCCTGTGACTTCTTCGGTGATGGGGTGTTCAACCTGAAGGCGAGTATTGACTTCAAGAAAATAGAATTCATCGCGGGGCGCATCGTAGATATATTCGACCGTACCCGCGGATTGATAGGCGATGGACTCGCCCAATCGCTCGGCGGATGCCAGCATGGCCGCGCGTGTTTTGGCTGGCAAATTCGGCGCGGGTGTTTCCTCGATGACCTTCTGATTGCGCCGTTGCAGTGAGCAATCCCGTTCGCCAAGCGCAACCACGCGACCCTTGCCATCCCCGAAGATCTGCACTTCAACATGGCGGGCATGATCGATGAATCGCTCGACGAACACGCCACCATCGCCAAAGAAGCGTGCGCCCATACCGGCCACTGCTTCGAACGCGTCAATGAGCGCGGGTTCATCGGCGCAACGCTTTAACCCAATCCCACCGCCCCCAGCCGTGCTTTTGAGCATGATCGGATAACCGATTCGTTCTGCCTCATGCAATGCAGCTGGCAGATCCTTGAGCAAGTCGCTACCCGGTGCGAGCGGCACTTTCGCTGCGGTGGCCAGTTCACGTGCGCGGTGCTTTAAACCAAATTCACGCAATTGATTGGGTGTCGGACCAATGAATGCGATCCCTTCGTGGGCACAGCGTTCAGCGAAGTCGGCGTTTTCGGAGAGAAAACCGTAACCGGGAATAATGGCTTGCACACCGTGTGTTTTTGCCAGTGCGAGAATCCGATCCGCCTGAAGGTAACTTTCTGCCGCCGTTTGGCCACCCAATGCAATCGCTTCATCACAGGCGCGGATATGTGGGCTGTCGGCATCGGAATCACTGTAAATGGCGACGGAGGTGACACCCATTTTTTTCAGGGTACGCGCAATTCGGACTACTATTTCCCCCCGATTGGCGATCAGAACCTTATCGAACATCATGTTCGGCATCGTGTTAGGCATGAGAACATCAGGCATGCGTAATTCCTTTTGGTTGGGGAGCCAATGGCGCAGATTGACGGGAGGCGATGTAGGGTCGCCAGCCGCCAAATGCCGTCACGTCTTTTGCGTCCTGCAGGGCGCGTGGTTCACAGATAAACCCGGTCACCTGCCGTCCATCGACGAGCGTAAGGCTGCCGAGGCCCAGCGGTGGCGGGATTTCTTGAATAAAGTCGGCCAAAGCAGTGCGCGGGAGTGCCCACACTTCAACGATGATTTCATCGCCTTCGGTATCGAACACCAGGCCCGGCTTGGGTGGTGTGGTATTGGCAAGAGCATAGAGTCTATAAGACGCGGCCGTGGTGGTTTGTTCGAGCAGGCGACCACCTCGGTTCGTTAACTGGTGATTCAGCGGCATGCCCGTCAGGTGCGCCCCCACAACGGCGAGCTCAATTTCATCATGGCGCAGGGGCGGGATGGTCGCTTGTTCCTGGTTCAACTGTTTGGCAATGGCGGCCAATCGGGCGTCGGCCCAGGCTTCGGCAATCAGGGTGATACCGAACGGCAGTCCGTCATCACGCAAACAGGCGGGCACAGCCAACGCGGATAAATCAGCTAGATTGACAAAGTTGGTGTAGGTGCCGAGTTCGGAATTGAGTTTGATCGGCTCGGCCAATAGGGCTTCAATCGTGGGGAAAATCGGTGCCGTTGGCACCATCAGCGCATCAAACTCAGACAGGGCTTGTTGGATTTTCCTTGCCAAATCCGCTCGTTGGTATTCGGCATTGAACGTATCGACGGCGGAGAATTTTTTACCGGAAAGCACGATTTCGCGCACCACGGGGTGGATGGCCTCGGGTTGCTCTGCCACAAACTCAGAAAGCGCGGCCAAACGCTCGGCCACCCAAGGACCGTTATAGAGCAGCGGTGCCAATGCAAAAAAAGGCGTCGGATCGATTTCCGTCAGCGTGATGCCCCGTGCAGCCAGTTGTGCGACATAGGCATTCCAGGCGGCCTGTTGCTGCGTATCGCCAAACCAACTTAAATTGCTGAACGTGGCCAGCTTAAGATTCGTGCTCGAAAAAGATGTCACGGCCGGTTGGGCTTGCCGCGCATAAGGATCTTCTGGGTCATAAACACCGGCGACGGCGAGCACGTTTTGGGCATCGTCCACCGTATGCGCGAAGATCGAAATGCAATCGAGTGTGCGGCACGCCGGGATTAAACCGTTCGTGCTGATATACCCCTTGCTCGGTTTCAACCCCACCAGTTGGTTGCAGCCGGCCGGGACTCGACCTGAACCGGCCGTATCTGTACCCAATGAAAAGGCCACTTCACCCAGCGCCACCGCCACCGCCGAACCGGAACTAGAACCGCCGGAAATATGCGCCTCACTGAACACCGAATGGGGAATGGAATAGGGCGTGCGCGTTCCGTTTAGGCCCGTCGCGAATTGATCTAGATTGGTTTTACCGATACAGATGGCACCGGCCTTTTTGAGCTTGGCGATAACAAAGGCATCCGAATCTGGCGTGTAGGCATATTCAGGACAACCTGCGGTCGTCGGCATGCCCGCAACATCGATGTTGTCCTTGACGGCAAACGGTACCCCGTAAAGCGGCAGGTCGTTTGCGTCCGTCTTCAGAAGTTCGTTAATTTGTGCTTCAAGCACATCCAGCGCGACAAGATGGATCCATTGTGGGGTTTTTCCCGCTGCGCACTTGGCAATACGTTTTTGCTGCCGATCAAGCAGATCACGAGCGGCCGCTTGGGGATTGGTTTTCCATCGATCCAACCAACCCGCGATTGTCAGCACACTCTCCGTGCCCGTATCTTTTTTAACATTGTGTTGGTCTTCGTGCTGGACAACCTGCTTTTGCATAACGCACACCTTCTTGTATTTCATCTGGTATACAAGAGATAGCGATAATGATGCCAACTTCATTAATCCATAAATAACAATTAGTTACGTCGGTTTTGCAGTATTGGGATCGTGTTTTGCGCTCTTTTATGGCGCAACCCAAGCGAAGCAATGATTGAAATTGGTGCAAGTCGGTGCGTTCCATTCCGGATTCGCAACGATGATCACGGGATGAGATGGCCCTGCATGAAGCGCAAGGTGGGTAGCAAGATGCTTTCAAGCAGCGCATGAACTGCTTTAGGGCTGCCGGGTAACGCTAAAAGGACGAGGCCGTTATTGGTCACACTCGCGCAGGCCGTGCGACCGGGGCGGGTATGCACCCCTTCGAAGAGAGGTTGACCATGACGGGAGAGTGCACGGCGGGTGAAGTCATGCGTGCCCACGGAGGTGCCGCCAATCAAGATCAATAGATCGGGGCGTTGAGCACGCGCTGTACTGAGTGCCTGGTCAATGGCAGCCAGATCATCTTTTACCGCCGCGGTGTGAATGATTTGCCCAAGGCGGTGCTGATCAAGCGTCGATTCGATCAGAAGGGCATTGTGCTCGTACAAATGACCGCGTGGTAAGGGTGATCCGGCGGGTGTCAGTTCGTTGCCGATGACTAACAAGGCAATCCGCGCCGGTCGATGCACCGACAACTGGCTGATGCCGTGACGCGCTGCCTTGGCAAGATCAGCCGGCAACAGTGGTGAATGAGCGGAAATCAGTAGGTCGCCCACTGCAGTCACACTGCCTATCGCCTCGGTATCTTTTCCAAGCTCAATGCGCGGAAGTAAGCCGCGCAGTGTCTGACCAAACCGCTGCGCACATTCTTGTCGTAACACGGTATCCGCGCAAATTGGCAGCGGCGCCCCCGTCGCAATGCGCACTGCGGTGTGTGTTGGGAGCGGTTTATCGGCTATTTGCCCGGCAATCACTTCGTCTAGAACATGCCATTGGGCCTCGGGTTCTACTTCGGCCGCGCGCAGCGCGTAACCGTCCATCATGGCACGGGTGAACGGCGGAAAAGCCATCGGCGCAGGCAGCGGTTCAGCGAGACAACGGCCCAGCGCCGCACGGAGCGGTACCGTCTCGCAAGGTGTCGGTTGAATATGGGCGCAGAGCCGTTCGACGGCTTCGGCGGGTGAAGGATTGGTATCAAAAATAGCGCAGGTATCTTGCGGCGGGGCGCCGACTGGAGGCTCAAGCAAGGGTGTATTCATGTCAGCGCCTCGCGTCTTGAGTGGTGCGACCGCAATTGTTCTGGGGTGTTGAGGTTGCCAAAAGCCCAGGCATCTTGATCCAGTGCGCACACGCTGTAGCGACCGGCTGTGAGCACACTGAGCAAACGTGTATCGGCCGATGCCGGGCGCTGACTCAAGCAGGGTCGATGAATCAAGGCAACCGTCGGTTGCAATCGCGATCCGTCGTGCGCAATAACGACCGCTGCGCGGGTTTGCTCCTGCACTTGCCACAAGGCGGCAAGCCAGTGCGGTTGATAATCGGGCATGTCGCAGGGGGCGAGCAGTAGCCAGTCGTTTTTGGCATAGCGGCTGGCATGGACCAAGGCAGCGGCGGGGCCTGCAAACAGGTGCTCTGTGTGGACGGGGTCGGCCACGACAGGATGGCCCCATTGGCGGTATCGATCCAGATGGCGATTGGCATTGATCAATACCTCATCGGCGAGCAGCGAGAGTGTTTTGATGATCGGATCAATCAACACGCCGCCCTCAAAAGGCAAAAGCCCCTTGTCGACTCCGCCCATACGCCGACCAGCGCCCCCGGCGAGGATCAAAGCACTGACCGGCGGATAAGCGTTCATTGTGGCGACCTCTCAAGGGCCGCATGCGCCCAATGGTCGGCCAGCGCATCCACGAGCGGCTTCATGAAAAACCGACCGTCGGGCACGACATCTACCTTTACGCCGTGCTCGATCAGATAGTTCGCCATGATCGGGCCAATGGCCGCGATGCGCACGCGCGCCAGTCCGCGTTCAAGTTGCTGTTCGCAGTCGTGTGCTTTGGCCACACTGGCCAGCCGTTTGTATTGGGGTTGACTGGTAAATGCCAGGGCGTCGATTTGCCCTTGAGCCAATTCTTCAATTAGCGCCAGCACGGCACCGGTCTCGGATTCACTGGCGTAAATGTACGGGGCGACGGGTACGGGCGTGGCACCGAGCGCGGTGATGGCCGCTTGCAGTGGCGCGTTTTCTTCGGTTCCGTACAACACCACGCCGATGCGGGGAGATAAGGCCGGCAGGGTAAATAAGGTGGTGATAATGCCCGCGCTGGTGGGTTCTACGGCCTGAATGCTGGGTTGTAACCCCCAGGTCTTCAGCGCACGGCCCGGTTTTGGGCCGCGCACAATCAATCGGGTGGTGCTAAGTTTTTGCAAAAACGCGTCCACCAAACCGGTGCGTTTAGCGGCTTGAATCAAGCGAGTAATCCCCTCACCGGTCAGGATAATGAGATCGGTCATCGTGGCATCGGCGATAAACGCGCGTATCCAGGCGATGATGGGCGCTTGATCCGGCGCGTCGTGAATACTGACCAGCGGGCAGCGGCGAATCGCAGCCCCCCGGCGTTCGAATAGGGCGGCCAACACATCCAGCTGCCTTGATTCGGGCAGGGCGATGGTGCGGCCAGAGAACTGATTGGGATTAATGTCTTGCATGGTGAATCCCCTGGAATAAATCCGGAACAAACGGCTTCCCTGCCGTGGTGACGCTTACAGCGACAATTCGCGTTTTGGCGCGGTTTTGTAGTGGGTGACGTACATCATCAAACCGACGAACAGCAGGCCACCAACCAGATTGCCCAGCGCAGTCGGCAATTCATTCCACAACAGGTAGTCACCGAAGGTGAAATCGCCGCCCATAATCAGCGCGAACGGGAATAGGAACATGTTCACCACCGAGTGCTCGAAACCCATGTAGAAGAACAGCATGATCGGCATCCACATGGCAAAAATCTTGCCGATGGCCGAGGTCGAGAGCATCGCGGCGGCTACGCCGGTCGAGACCATCCAGTTGCACAGAATCCCGCGGACGAAGATGGTGAACCAGCCCATGATGCCGTGTGATTCATAGCCCAAGGTGCGCGTCATACCGATGTGCCCCACCTTTTCTGCCACGGCCCCAGCGCTCACGGTAAAACCGAAGGTAAGAATAAAGGCCATCATGAAAGCGACCGTGACTGCACCGGCAAAGTTCCCTATGAACACCAGCCCCCAGTTGCGCAGCACTTGATTGACGGTCACGCCGCGGCGCTTATCAAGCAAGGCCAGCGGCACCAGCATGAACACGCCGGTGAGCAAATCAAAACCCAGCAGATAAAGCAGAATAAATCCGACCGGGAACAGGATTGCGCCCGTCAACGGTGAACCGGTGTTGATCGTAACGGTGATGGCGAACATGGCGGCCAGACCCAAAATGGCACCGGCCATGTAGGCACGGATCAGGGTATCGCGGGTGGAAAGGAGAACCTTGGATTCACCCGCATCGACCATGGCTTTGGCCAGATCGTTCGGTTTGACGTAATCGGTGGACATTTGCTCGGACATGATGCGTACCTCAATGACTGAAAAATCAGTAACAGAAAAACAGGACAATTAAACGAAGCATCAGACTCTTCCTTAATTTACTTTTAATGGTTATTTCGTCAGGCGGCATTCGCCATACCGCACAGTGCGCGGTGTTGTACCGGCGGTAAAAAGGCCGCGTCAGCGTCGCTGTGCCCCTCGAACCAGGCGAGGCTATCGTGCAACTGCACCACGTCGCCGACAATCAACAGCGATGGCGATTGCGCATCGGCCAATAGCGTTGGCAGCGTGCTCAACGTGCCGCGCAGCACGCGTTGGCGGGCGGTGGTGCCGTGCTCGACCAGTGCGGCGGGGTAATCTGCGGGCAGGCCATGGGCTTGTAGTTGGCTGCAAATTTCAGCGGTTGCTGTTAGCCCCATGTAAAAGACCAGCGTTTCGTGGCCATGTGCGAGATGAGCCCAATCCAGGCTCAGCTTGCCGTCTTTGGTGTGCCCGGTGATAAAGCGCACGGACTGCGCATAATCGCGATGGGTCAGCGGAATGCCGGCATACGAGGCGCACCCGCTGGCGGCGGTAATGCCCGGCACGACTTCGTATGGGATGCCTGCCGCAGCCAATTGCTGAATTTCTTCACCACCACGCCCGAAAATGAATGGGTCGCCACCTTTCAAGCGGGCCACGACCTTGCCCTGCTGCGCCAGTTCGACCAGCAATTGCGAGATCTGCTCCTGCGGCACGCTGTGCGCCTCGCGGCATTTGCCGACATAACGGCGCTGGGCATCCCGGCGCGCCAGATCGACAATGGCGGGCGCGACCAATCGGTCGTAAATCACCACATCGGCTTCCTGTAGGCGTTGCAACGCGCGAAATGTCATTAAATCCGGTTCACCCGGGCCCGCGCCAATCAAATACACGCGGCCTTGTGCGGGTGTTGCGGCATTTTGTTGCAAGGTTTGCTCAAACAAGCGATCGGCTTCGTCGGTTTTTCCTCGTGCCAGCGTGCTCGGCAGCAGCCCGGTCAGGATTTTTTCCCAGAACAACCGGCGATCACCCACTTGAGGTAACACCGCTTGCACGGCGGCACGGCGCTCACCCATGAATGCTGCGAGTTTGCCGATGCTGTGCGGCAGGAGCGATTCGATTTTGGCGCGAATCCAGCGCGCCAACACCGGGCTTTTGCCTGCGCTGGAAACGGCCACGGTGATCGGGTCGCGATCGATAATGGCCGGCACGATGAAACTGCACAGCGCGGGGCTATCGACCACATTCACCGGAATCTGTCGCGCCTTGGCGCCTGCGGCCACGGCTGCATTGACGGCCTCGTCGTCGGTGGCAGAAATCACCAGACCACAGCCATCGAGATGATGTAGTTCAAATGAAGCGGGGATATAGGAAATACGCGCACCGTCGATCTGCGCCCGGATTTCCTCACTGCATTCGGGGGAAACGATGCGAACGGTCGCACCGGCAGATTTCAACAGGGCGAGCTTGCGCGCGGCCACTTCCCCTGCGCCCACGAGCAGGCAGGTTTGCTGTTGAACATCGAGAAAAATCGGTAAGTAACGCATGATCTCAGTCCTCAATAGATGCTTGGGCAGGGGATGTTGCCGATTCGGCGGATGGCGGGTTCTGGGCAATCAATGCCTTGAGTTCCGGCAGGCAGGAGCCGCAATTGGTGCCTGCCTCGGTACACGCGCCCAAAGCTTTGGCATCGGTGATGTGGTGTTGCTCGATTGCTTCGATCAGAGTGTTGCGCCCCAAGCTAAAGCAGGCGCAGATGATCGGCCCGACATCGGCTTGCGCCCCGGCAGGCTTGCCTGCGATTAAATCGGCCCGTTGTGCTGCATCGAGCGTGGGTTCTGCAAACAGGCCAAGCAACCATTGGGTTTCGACCGCACGGCTATCGCGAGTGATATGCAGCACCCAATCGAGTTGCCCTTGGGTTATCTGTGCGATGCGATAACGCCCCGTGGCCGAATCGGCAAATTCAATCCATTCACGGTCGATGACCGCATCGG
The DNA here is from genome assembly GCF_000024765.1 of Halothiobacillus neapolitanus c2. Classification (GTDB taxonomy): domain Bacteria; phylum Pseudomonadota; class Gammaproteobacteria; order Halothiobacillales; family Halothiobacillaceae; genus Halothiobacillus; species Halothiobacillus neapolitanus. The sequence goes on from NC_013422.1 coordinate 1,205,932, forward strand.
TTTCAAGGGCGTTTTTTTGTTGATTAAGCGTGGTTTTTGCCCAATCCATCCAATTACTGGGCGCGGCCACACCAGCCAGTTCGTAGCGGGTAGCGGTGGTCGCTGTGATCTTGATGGCGTAATCGCCGGGCAATTGCTTGAGTTCGGGAACGGGCAGGCCCTCGCGAATCAAGACGAATCCGAACCACTCGGCGGGATAGTGCTCGACCCAGACCGATTGGGTTTTAAATTCCGGCTGTCCGGAAATCGGATCAATAATCGGTGCGATCAACGCATTGACCAAACCATCGCGGCTAAATGCATCACTCCAGTGCATGGGCACGAACACGCTGCCCTGGCGTTGATGCTCGTCCAAGACCACGCGCGTCATTAATTGCCCGCGTGTGTTGCCCACCCGGGCGATCTGGTGGCCCCGCAGCTTGTAGCGCGCTGCGTCCATCGGGTGAATCGTGAGGGTGGGTTCGCCGACATGGTTGAGCAGTTTGGGCACGGCACCCGTGCGGCTCATGCCGTGCCATTGGTCACGCAGACGGCCGGTATTCAGGCGCAGGGGATATAGCGGCGTCAACGCCGATGGCGCACCCTGTGCGGTGATGGGCAGCATTCTGGCGCGCCGGTTTTGCGTAAAAAAACGGCCATCGCTGAATGGTTCAATCGGCGCATGGCAAGCCGGTTGTGGCCAGCGCGTCGGGGGCAGCTCGTTGTATTGCGCCTCGCTGAGTTGCGTGAATGCGCCCAAGTCAAGATCCCGGCTGCCGTTGTTTTCAAACGCCGTGAGCGCGGCATATTCGCGGAAAATCGCAGCGGCATCGGCGAAATCAAAGGCGGTGCCAAAACCAAGTCGTTCTGCAACTGCGCACAGCGCCTGCCAGTCGTGGCGAGATTCGCCGACTGGCGGATACAGCGGGCGCTGACGAGAAATTCGACGCTCGGAGTTGGTCACCGTGCCATCACGCTCACCCCAAGTCGTGGCGGGCAACAAAATGTCTGCGTACTGAGCGGTATCGGTATTGGCCACGCATTCGGAGAGCACAACCAAGGGGCAGTGTGCCAGCGCCGCGCGCACGGCATGGCTATCGGGCAGGCTAAACACGGGATTGGTCGCGATAATCCACAGGGCCTTGATTTGTCCGGTTCCTGCGGCGGCAAATAAGTCCACGGCTTTCAAACCGGGTTTTTGCGCGACATTTTCGCTGCCCCAAAATCGGCTGACGCGGTCGATGGCTTCTGGGGTAAATCCTTGGTGCGCTGCCAGCATATTAGCCAGCCCGCCGACTTCACGCCCACCCATCGCATTGGGTTGGCCTGTGATGGAAAACGGCCCCATTGCCGGCTTGCCGATGCGTCCTGTCGCCAGATGACAGTTGATCAGGGCGTTGCCCTTGTCCGTGCCGCTGGCCGATTGGTTCATGCCCTGCGACCAGAGCGATACCGTGCGCTCATGGGCAATAAACCAACCGTAAAATTGCTCCAACTGCGCCCGTGAGAGGCCACAGCGTTGCGCCAGAATATCCGGATCGCCCGCATCGGCGCGGGCGGCGGCCAAGCTGGCTTCAAAGCCATCGACCGAGGCGGCGATAAAGTCGTGATCAATTTTGCCGGCATCGGCCAGTGCGACCAGCAGGCCATTGAACAGCAGGGCATCGGCACCGGGGGCAATGGGCAGGTGCAGGTCGGCAATGTCGCAAGTCGCTGTTTTGCGCGGATCGATCACTACGAATTTCATGTTCGGCCGGCGTTCTTTGGCCGCCACCAGGCGCTGGTAAATCACAGGGTGGGCGTAGGCGGTATTCGACCCCGACAGCACGACCAAATCGGCATTTTCCAAGTCTTCGTAGGACACCGGCACGGTGTCGCTGCCAAAAGCACGGTTGTAAGCGGCGACGGCAGAGGACATGCACAGACGCGAGTTGGTATCGATATTCGCGCTGCCGATAAAGCCTTTCATCAACTTGTTGGCAACATAATAATCTTCGGTCAGGATTTGACCGGAGACATAAATACCGACCGAATCCGGGCCAAATTCATCGATGGCGGCCCGAAAACCATCGGCCACGCGATCAATGGCGTGATCCCAGGAAATACGCTGCAATCCACCATCGGCTATGCGTTGCAGGGGCGTCATCAGGCGATTGGGTAAGGAGACGGTTTCGGCCAACGAAGCGCCCTTCGAGCAAAGCCGCCCAAAATTGGCAGGATGCTCGCCATCGCCACGCACCGACCATTCGCCCGCCGTATTTTGTTCAGCCAGCACGCCGCAGCCAACGCCGCAGTAGGGGCAGGTCGTTTTGATGACGGCTTCAAGGGGCTTCATCGTTCAGGCCGTCGCCGCGGGTGCCAGGGCATCGAGGTGTTGTACTTCTATTTGAATGATGCCGTCGGCCACCCGCACCGGATAGTTGGGCGTGCAGCCCTCATCCGGCGCCATGGCCGTGCCTTTATCCAGCGTGATGACCCAGCCGTGTAACGGGCAGGTGACTTTTCGATCATGCACGATGCCTTGTGAAAGTGGCCCTTGTTTGTGTGGGCAGCGATCTTCCAGCGCAAACACTTCGTCGGTTTGCGTGCGAAAAATCGCAATGGGCGTGCCATGCAAACGCACGACTTTTGCGCCCAGACGGGGAATGTCGGCCAGTGTGCCAACGGTATACCAGGTGCTTTTCATGTTGTCTGTTCTCACGCTGTTTCTCCTCACGCCAGAACCAGCGGTTCGGCAAATTCATGCGCGTCTTTGCCTTCGGCGCGTTCAACCCATGGGTCGATTTGTGAAAACTGCTGGGAGTGGATAAACCGTTCAGCCAGTTCTTTGCGACCGGCCGGGTCTTCAATTAAACGGCGTTGGATGTAGGGCAGGCCGACGCGCTCAATCCACGGCGCGGTGCGATCGAGGTAATGCGCTTCTTCGCGATACATCTGGATGAAGGCTTGGGTGTATTCGACCACTTCATCTTCGGTGGACACCTTGCAGAGAAAATCGGTCACGCGCACCTTGATGCCCGCATTGCCGCCGACATGCAGCTCGAAACCGGAATCCACACAGACTATGCCGAGGTCTTTCACTGTGGCTTCGGCGCAATTACGCGGGCAGCCGGAAACGGCAATCTTGAATTTATGCGGCATCCAGGAACCCCAAGTGAGCCGCTCTAAGCGAATGCCCAGCGCGGTGGAATCCTGCGTACCGAAGCGGCACCATTCCTTACCGACGCAGGTTTTCACGGTGCGCAGCGCCTTGCCGTATCCGTGACCTGAGACAAACCCGGCGGCACTTAAATCACGCCAAACATGGGGTAGTTGCTCTTTTTTTACGCCCAGCAAATCCAGTCGTTGCCCGCCGGTGAATTTCACCGTGGGGATTTCGTAGCGCTCGGCGACTTCGGCAATGGCTTTGAGTTCAGACGGCGAGGTAACCCCGCCCCAGATGCGAGGAATGACCGAATAGGTGCCGTCCTTTTGGATGTTGGCGTGGACGCGCTCGTTGATGAAACGCGATTGCGCGTCATCTTGGTAGGTATCGGGCCAGGCACAGAGCAGGTAGTAGTTCAGCGCCGGGCGGCACTTGGCGCAGCCGTCTTCGGTTTTCCAGGAAAATTGATCGAACACCGCGCGAATGGTTTTGAGTTCGTGGCGGATGATGCCGGTGCGAACTTCATCGTGCGTGGCATCGGTGCAGCCGCACATGGGCTTGACCGAGGGCGCGGCGGAGTAATCGCCGCCGAGGGTCGAAGCCAGTAAATCTTCAACCAGGCCCGTGCATGAACCGCAGGACGCTGACGCCTTGGTGCGCGCCCGCACCTCATCGAGCGTGAAGAGTTTATGTTCCTTGATGGCCTTGACCACATCCCCCTTGCACACGCCGTTACAGCCGCAAATTTCGGCAGAATCGGGCAGGCTGGCAACCCGCGCTTTCGCCCCGTGGCCCGCATCGCCGACATGCGCTTGACCAAACAATAGATGATCGCGCAGGGCCGTTACATCGGTCTTGTCGCGCATGAGCTGGAAATACCATGCGCCGTCCATGGTGTCGCCCACCATGACCGCGCCCTCAATCATGTTGTTGTTCAGAATGAGTTTTTTATAAACGCCCCGTGTGGCATCGGCCAACACCATTTCTTCGTGGTGGGGCTTGGCTTGAATTTCTCCGGCGGAGAACACGTCCACGCCGGTGACCTTGAGTTTGGTCGAGGTCATCGAGCCGGTATATTTTGCAATGCCGTACAGCGCCAAATGATTCGCGCAGACCTTCGCCTGCTCGAACAACGGGGCAACCAGGCCATAGCATTCCTTGCGATGCTGCACGCATTCGCCGACCGCGTAGATCTTCGGATCATAGGTTTGCAGGGTGTCATCGACCACGATGCCGTTTTCGCAATAAATGCGGCTATTGAGCGCCACATCGATATTCGGGCGAATCCCCGCGGCCATCACCACCAGATCTGCGGGCAGTTCGGTGCCATCTTTGAGCCGAACGGATTCGACCCGATCCGTACCGTGCAGCGAGGCGGTATGCGCATTCAGGCGGATGCTGATGCCGCGGTCTTCCAGAGTTTTTTCCAGAATACGACCCGCCACGCCGTCGAGCTGGCGATCCATTACATTGCCGTTGCGATGCAGAACAGTGACACTCATGCCGTGGGAAACCAGCCCGGCAGCGGCTTCCAAGCCGAGCAGACCGCCGCCAATTACCACCGCATGACCGCCTTCGCGACACACGGCCAACATGGTGTCCACATCGGCAATGCTGCGGAATCCCACCACGCCCGGCAGATCAGCACCGGGCAGGGGCGGAATGAACGCCCGCGACCCAGTCGCGATCAACACTCGATCATACGGATGCGCCTGACCATCTTGCGTGATGACTTCGAGCTTTTTACGCTCGATTCGCTCGACTCGAACCCCTTTATGCAGGGTGATGCCGTGTTCTGCATACCAGTTCTCATCGTTAAGGATGATGTCTGGAATCGTCTGCTCCTTGGCTAAAACCGGCGAGAGCATAATGCGGTTGTAGTTGGTATAGGGCTCATCACCGAAAACCGTGATGTCATACAGGTCAGGTTTGAGTTTCAACAACTCTTCGACGGTGCGCATACCGGCCATGCCGTTTCCGATCACAATCAGGCGGGGGCGAATCATTTTTTCTGCTCCAAATAAATAAGGCGTCCTTCTTGTCATTCACGGATTATTCCGATCAGGACAGGAAAGACGCCTTTGTCTTGTAGTCATCAAACTGCGTTGAGTTCTTTCTTGGTGTTAAGCACAGTGTGTGCCAAGTTTTTATTTAATATAAATCATTAAGTTATATTTTAAGCCTGGCGGGCTATGCACCAAGATAAAGCAATTCTGTGTATTTTTGATTCAATCTGGGGCGGGTTGTTGCTGTCTTATTTGCGGATATTTGGCTGTGTTCGTGCGTCGTGTTTGATCCGAGGATTTGCACCTGATGCTTCTATAAATTCTGCGCACGATGCGGAAGGCTTTTTTGCTATATCACGAGGCAATTTTGCTTGAGTCATGGGCAAACATGGTGCATTTCGGGCGCATGGCGGATATCAAATATATTTATCCTATTGAAATATATGGAAAATAGTTTTTGGCATGGCTCGTGCTTAAAACTTTTCACCAAGCCACCGTTGGTTTGAATTTACGTTGACGAGCAATGGCGCTCACAGATCTTAAGGTTCTGTGGGCGTTTTTTTTGCCTTGAATTGGGCACTTTTGAGAGGAACCAAGTGATGACACAGGATAAATTCAATGCGCAGCAATCAATCTCTCCGATAAACAAGGCGACCACAGCCGATGTCCCGCAGGTCAGTCGGCGGCGATTCATGGCCTCGGCCGTGGCCTTGGCTGTTGGTGCCGTTCTCGGTCGTAGCGCATTCTCTGATGCGATGGCGGCGGATAGCGTTGGCCCAGCAGAAAAACCGCAGTTGACGCTTGGTTTCATCAAACTGACCGACATGGCGCCGCTGGCGATTGCCTATGAGAAAGGCTTCTTTCAGGATGAAGGTTTGTTTGTTTCACTTCAGGCACAGGCGAACTGGAAGGTATTGCTCGATGGTGTGATCGGTGGTTCGCTGGACGGGGCGCACATGCTGGCCGGTCAGCCACTGGCCGCGACCATCGGTTTTGGCTCCAAGGCTCATCTGGTCACGCCGTTTTCCATGGATTTGAACGGCAACGCGATCACGGTATCCAATTCCGTCTGGAAGCAGATGCTGCCGAATTTGCCCAAGATGGCCGATGGCAAGCCGGTTCATCCGATCAGCGCGTCGTACCTCAAACCCATCGTTGAAGATTACGAAAAAGAAGGCAAGCCCTTCAAAATGGGTATGGTGTTCCCCGTATCTACGCACAATTATTACTTGCGCTACTGGCTGGCGGCGGGCGGGTTGAACCCAGGCTTTTACGATCCGGCGCATGGCGATACGAATGGGCAGATCGATGCGCAGGTGTTGCTCTCGGTGACGCCGCCGCCGCAAATGCCTTCTACCCTGCAAGCAGGCACGATTGACGGTTACTGCGTGGGCGAGCCTTGGAACGAGCAGGCCATCATGAAGGGCATCGGCGTGCCGATCATCACCGATTTGGAAATCTGGAAGAACAACCCTGAAAAAGTGTTTGGTCTCACCGCCGAATTCACCAAAAAATACCCAAACACCACCATTCGTCTGGTCAAGGCGCTGATTCGTGCTGGGCATTGGCTGGATGAAAACAACAACGCGAACCGGAAAGAAGCGGTGAAAATTCTCGCTAAATCACAATATGTCGGCGCGGATGCCGATGTGATTGCCAAGTCGATGACCGGTACCTTTGAGTTCGACAAAGGCGATATTCGTCCCGTACCGGATTTCAACGTGTTTTTCCGTGACAACGCCACTTATCCCTTCTACTCCGACGCGATTTGGTTCTTAACCCAGATGCGCCGCTGGGGGCAGATTGGTGAGGAGAAGCCAGACCAGTGGTACTTCGATACGGCCAAATCAGTATATAAGCCGGATATTTATCAAAAAGCCGCGCTGGCTTTGATTGCCGAGGGCAAATTCAAATCATCACAATTCCCTGATTTTGCGACGGAAACCGGCTTCAAACCTGTGACCGATACGTTCATCGACAAAGTGTCGTACAACGGTCATAAGCCGAATGATTATCTGGCCCAATTCAAAATTGGCCTCAAGGGTAATGAGATGCCCAAGGTAGGTGGCGTGTGAGTACCAGTAAATTCACTTTGGATGGTGCCTTGTTCCGCAAGGTGGCTAGAGCGGTTGGCTTGCCGGTCGTAGGCATCGCTGTGTTTCTTGTGTTCTGGGCCGTGGTGGCCGATCACATTCACACGTCGCTGGGCACGTTCCCAGGGCCGGAGGCGGTGGCCGTGCAATCTGAAAACCTTTATCAGGATTATCAGCAGGCTCAGGTGAAAAAAGCGCAGTTTTACCAGATGCAAGAAGAGCGCAATGCCAAATTGGTGGCAGAAAACCCAAACTACAAGGCGGTGATTTACCCGTACACGGGGCAACCGACGTTCGTCAGCCAGATTGGAACCAGTTTGGTTACCGTGCTTTCGGGCTTTATTCTGGCCTCTTTAATCGCGATACCGTTGGGCATAGCGATTGGTTTGTCATCCAGCCTGCACGCGGCGGTGAACCCCATCATCCAGATTCTCCGACCCGTTTCGCCTCTGGCCTGGCTGCCGTTGGTCACCATCGTGGTGAGTGCGCTGTATGCCAGCAACGATCCGATGTTCTCGAAATCCTATCTGGTGTCGATGATCACGGTACTACTGTGCTGCCTGTGGCCGACAATCATCAATACCGCTGTGGGTGTAGCAGCCATTTCGCAAGATTTGACCAATGTGTCGCGCGTGTTGCGCCTGAACTGGTGGACGCATGTGCGCAAAATCGTGGTGCCTTCAGCTTTGCCGATGATGTTTACCGGCCTGCGTCTGTCTTTGAGCATCGCTTGGATGGTGTTGATTGCCGCTGAGATGCTGGCGCAGAACCCGGGGCTGGGCAAGTTCGTATGGGATGAGTTCCAGAACGGGTCTTCCGATTCCCTGAGCCGGATTATGGTGGCGGTGGTTGTGATCGGCCTCATCGGCTTCATGCTCGATCGCACCATGTTGCTGCTGCAGCGCTGGATTTCCTGGGACAAGAAATCAGTTTTGCGCTGATTGATCGTTGATTAAATAAGGGTTTTATAATGAATCAAACGGCATATCTGGAAATCAGTCAGGTTTCGATCGCCTTCCCAACACCCACGGGCCCGTTTCTGGCGCTCAATGGTGTGGATCTGAAAATTGCCAAAGGCGAATTTGTTTCACTAATTGGTCACTCCGGTTGCGGCAAATCCACGGTGCTCAATATTGTGGCGGGGCTTTATCAGGCCACTCAGGGCGGGGTGATTTTGCAAGGTCGCGAGGTGACTGAGCCCGGCCCCGAGCGGGCCGTGGTATTCCAAAACCACTCGTTGCTGCCCTGGCTGACTGCTTATGAAAACGTCGAACTGGCCGTCAAACAGGTGTTCAAAGGCAAAAAATCCAAATCGGAAATGCGCGAATGGATCGAGCACAATATGAAACTGGTGCACATGGATCACGCCATGCATAAACGTCCAGATGAGATTTCGGGCGGCATGAAGCAGCGAGTCGGTATCGCCCGGGCGCTGGCCATGCAGCCGAAAGTGATGCTGATGGATGAACCGTTCGGCGCGCTCGATGCACTCACCCGTGCCCACTTGCAGGATTCGTTAATGGAAATTCAGGCCGATCTGAAAAACACGGTCATCATGATCACGCACGATGTCGACGAGGCCGTGCTCTTATCTGATCGCATTGTGATGATGACCAACGGCCCGGCGGCCACCGTGGGTGAAATTTTGACTATAGATTTACCGCGGCCTCGTGACCGTTTAGTCTTGGCAGACAATCCCACCTATAACCATTATCGACATGAAGTGCTCAAGTTCTTGTATGAAAAACAACGAAAGGTCGCTCATTAATCCGCCCATAAGCGGTGATCCAATCACTTGTGAAAACCATCAGGATGACGCATGACTACCGCCTTTGATTTCATGCAGGCCGCGCGGCAAGGAGAGCTTCAATCCCTGCGGAATTTGGCCGTAACGAGCGAACTTGTTCGCGCGGTCAGTCGATTGATTCATGCCCTGCAAAAGGAGCGTGGGTTTTCTAACCTGCACTTGGGCGATTTCAGCCCCAAGTGTTCCGAAGAACTGGCGCAACACATCCCGCTGAGCGAGTCTGCCACTGCCGCACTCCGGGGGTGTTTTGACCAGATGAAGCTCGATTCCGGCTGTCATGCGGACCGAATTCGACTGCTAAATCGTGTCGCATTAGCGGTTTATTTGCTCGATGACCTGCCTAGGCTGCGGCATAAGGTGCATGACAGACTGTTGAGCCCTTCCGCCTCCATGCAATCATATACTTATTTAATTAATGCCTTGCTGGCGGTTGTTTTTGAAGCAGCCGATACGGCTGTTGACCCGCAAATCACCAGTGCATTGGTTGCACTGTTCAACTTTATGCAGTCAAAAGAGCTGGCGGGGCAGGAACGTGCCACCGGCGTTGTGGGGTTTGTCGCGGGTTATTTTGATGCGCCCTTGCTGAACAAAATGCACTTTTTACAAGAGGGACAACGGCGCTGCCTTGAGGTGTTCGCAGAGTTTGCGGCGCCCCAATGCGCGGTGGTATGGACTGCGCACGAAAAAAACGAAATTAATCAACAAATTGAATCGATGCGGCGAATGGCCGAGCGAACCTCGTCCGCCGCCCGCATCGGCAGTGAAATGGCTGAAATCTGGTTCGATCTGGCCTCGCAACGAATGGATTTGATGAAAATGATGGAGGATGAGCTGGCCGAACGGCTGACTCAACTCTGCACTCAGAAAATTGAATTGGCCGAGCGGGATTTGGCGGATCACCGCACACTGCTGCACCGATTGGCGTCGTTCGATGAACCGTCAGATTTCCCGACTGCACGGTTATTTAACGTTCAGGCCGTGGCGCTGGGAAGTTCGCCGGCGGATGTACCAGGCAGTCAGATTAGCCGTTCGATTCTCGACATCCTGCATGCGCAAACGCTGCGCTTGCAAGCTATGAATGATGAAATTGAATCTGCGCGACATGCTCTTAGCAAGCGCAAGATCATCGAGCGCGCCAAAGGTGAATTGATGGATAAACAAAAACTTAATGAGGAAGATGCGTACCGGCTCATGCAACAAAAGGCGATGGAGGGCGGCGCCAAACTCATTGATGTTGCCCGATTGATTCTCGAAAAGGCTCAGACCGACGCTCAGTCCTCAGTTCAGTCTGGATGAAGGAATTTTTGGTATTCAAACCCAAACGGGGCAGGGGTTTGATGTGGCTTTCGATTTCCCTAGTTGAACGGTAAGATTTTAAGCTCGCTGCACCCTGAATGATCGAAGCGAACGCTTGTCGACACTGGATCGATTTTTTCTTTAAGCCGAAACGTGGACGTTTAGGATTGGTTTGTTGGGTACACGATCTAATTTACACCCCTCCGGTTTCCTTTGCACACGGGTCTTCATCCGGTGCACGCTCGGTAATTTCAAGTTTTCAACAAGCCTATTTCCAGGCTTGCCAAATTGATCAGTCTTGAGGGCACCTCGAAAAACCTATGATTCGTCGTTCCCGCGAAAGCGGGAACCCAGAAAAATCAAGGCGCTGGATTCCCGCTTACGCGGGAATGACGGGTTTTTCGAGCTTCTCTTGAGTGTGTCTCATCTTGAGGCGCCGATCGAATATTCTTAAGCAATCTGCTGTTTCTATTGAAGTATATTGCCGAATAACTCCCAATCAACTTATTTGATGCTCTCATATATATATTGCAATATTAACGTATAGTAATAAGCATATAATCCTTGGATACATAGTTTTATTGCTTGATAAATTCAAATAGCGCAAAGCGCAGGCCTTAAAGGCGTCAATGGAAAGCCGAAATCGGTAACAACCTTCGGGAATGGTCCGATTTCTTCAGGTGGCCCAGGTGTGGGTTACTTTTATAAAACCAAACCGAACTGGGGGTATTTGATGAACGCATCATCCGCAACCATGCCCAGCGGTGCATCCTATGACTATGACATCGTTAAGATGTTCACCATTGCCTCAATTGTTTGGGCTTTAGTCGGGATGGCCGCTGGCCTTTATATCGCAGGTGAACTGGCTTGGCCTGCCTTGAATCTCGATATTGCAGAAATCACCTTTGGTCGATTGCGACCGGTGCATACCAATACAGTGATCTGGGGTTTCGGTGGAAATGCGTTGATCGCCACTTCGTTTTACGTCGTGCAACGCACGTGTCAGACGCGTCTTTGGGGCGGTAAATACCTTCTCAACACCATGTTCTGGGCTTGGCAGGCAGTCGTGCTTATTGGCGCTTGGGCCCTAATGGCGGGGCATAGCCAAAGCCGTGAATATGCCGAGTATCCTTTGGTCGACAACATCTTGATGATGATTGGCTTGGTTATTTATGCCGTTGTGTATGCCAACACGCTCCGACGCCGTTCTCAGCCACACATTTACGTGGCTAACTGGTTTTACATGGCCTTTATCTTGGCGACGGCCATTTTGCACTTTTTCAATAACTTGCAGGTGCCTTATTCCCTTTGGCAGTCGTATTCGGTATTTAGCGGCACACAGGATGCAATGACCGAATGGTGGTACGGCCATAACATCGTGGGGTTTGTACTGACTGTCGGCTTTTTGGGGATGATGTATTACTTTGTGCCCAAGCAATCCGGCAGGCCCATCTTCTCCTATCGCTTATCTATCGTGCATTTCTGGGCCTTATCGTTTTTGTACATGTGGGTTGGTGGCCACCATCTTGAATGGACTGCATTGCCAAACTGGATCAACTCGCTCTCGGTTGCCTTCTCGATTTTATTGTTGTTGCCATCATGGGGCGGGATGATCAACGGCATCATGACCCTCTCTGGTGCCTGGGAGAAACTGCGAACTGACCCGATTATCCTGTTCCTGGTTACGGCACTGGCCTTCTACGGCATGGCGACCTTTGAAGGGCCAATGCTCGCCCTGCAATCGGTCAATGCACTCTCTCATTACACTGACTGGACGATCGGCCACGTGCACTCAGGCGCATTGGGTTGGGTCGCCTTGATCACCTTCGGTTCGTTCTACCACATGGTTCCTCGCCTATGGGGAACCCGCCTGTACTCCACGCGTCTGGTATTCGTTCATTTCTGGCTTGCGACCATCGGGATCGTGCTGTACGTCGTTGCGATGTGGGTTTCCGGCATCGGGCAGGGATTAATGCTGCGTGCTTTCGATCAATACGGCAACCTGGCCTATACCTTTGTTGAGACGGTTGTGTTCCTACATATTCCGTATATTGTCCGCTTCATCGGCGGTGCTTTCTTCCTGAGTGGTACCATTTTGATGGTATATAACCTGTATAAAACCGTTGTCTCTGAGCGCGTGACCGAAGTTGAGCGCGAAGTGATGATTCCAGGGAAACTAGCTTCTTCTCATTAAAATAAAGCGGGCATGACCCGCATGCTGTTCAAAACTCGGCCATTCTATGAGCTACACCCTCATAGAATGACCGGGTTTTTTATTTTGCCTTACAGGAATTTAAGCGCACACAACAGGCAAAAACACTTCAGCGCCGGTACAATTCGCACCCATGACAAACAAAATCCTCGATCCACTGAACGAAGCGCAACGTGAGGCCGTAACCAGCCCCTCGTTGGCCACCCTGGTTCTTGCCGGTGCCGGCTCAGGTAAAACCCGCGTACTGACGCATCGCATGGCGTGGCTTCATGACGAACAAGGGCTTTCGTTGCATAGCATGTTGGCGGTGACGTTCACAAACAAGGCCGCAGGTGAGATGCGTCAGCGATTGTCCACATTGCTGGCCCCAAATGAGGCTAGTTCAGCGAGTTCTGGTCTGGGTGGCTTGTGGGTCGGCACCTTTCACAGCCTGTCCAATCGCCTGTTACGGATGCATCATCAGGAAGCCAATCTACCGTCCTCCTTTCAGATTCTGGACTCGGACGATCAACTCCGCCTGGTCAAAAGGATGCTGCGTGAAGCCAACATGGATGAGACCCGTTGGCCGCCGCGCATGGTCGCAGGGCTAATCAACGGTTGGAAAGAGCAAGGGCTTCGGGCGCGACATCTGGCGACGAGTGGGGATCACCTGAATGATGCGATCATGCCTGTCTATCAGGCCTATGAAGACATCTGTCAGCGCGGCGGGTTGGTCGATTTCACCGAATTACTTTTGAGAGCCACAGAGTTACTGAGAGATCACGACACGTTGCGTCAACATTACCAACGCCGGTTCAGGCAAGTTCTGATCGATGAATTTCAGGATACCAACAGCCTGCAATATGCCTGGGCGCGGCTTCTGGTTGGCGAAGATAACGGCATTTTCGCCGTGGGTGATGACGACCAGTCCATCTACGGATGGCGTGGTGCGAAAATTGAACATATTCATGACTTTGCCCGTGATTTCTCGAACACGCATCTTGTTCGGCTGGAGCAGAATTACCGCTCGACTGGGCATATTCTCGATGCAGCCAACGCCATTATTACGCGCAATCAGGGGCGTCTGGGCAAGACGCTCTGGACGGAAGGCGAGCGGGGGCAGCCGATTCGCTACTACCTCGCTTTCAATGAGCAGGACGAAGCCTATTTCGTGACCCAGCAAATTGAACAAGCGGTTCGTGATGGCCTTCCACGGAGCGAATGCGCCATTCTCTATCGAGCCAACGCACAATCACGCGCCATTGAGGAAGCCTTGATCCGCGCAGGTTTGCCATACCGGGTTTACGGCGGTCTGCGTTTCTTTGATCGGGCTGAAATACGCGATGCATTGGCGTACCTTCGCCTGGTGGCCAACCGCGACGATGATGCGGCCTTCGAGCGGGTTATCAACAACCCGGCAAGGGGATTGGGCGACAAGTCCCTTCAGGCGCTTCGTGATCAGGCCAGAACGGCTGCAACCTCATTATGGCAAGCGTCAATAAATCTGTTAGCGAGTGGTGCATTTCCCCCGCGCGCATCGGGTGGTTTAAGGCAATTCATTGATCTGATCGATTCACTTGCCGTCGATTCGGCTACACAAACGCTATCCGATCGTGTAGCCATTTGTATTGATCGAAGCGGTCTGCGTGAGCAGCACAAGAAGGACCGAGATCAAGAGCGCGCGCAAAGCAAACTCGAAAACCTGGATGAGCTCGTCAATGCGGCGCGTGGATTCGTTTTTGATCCGGACGAATCGCCAGGCATGAGCGAACTGGATGCTTTTTTAAGCCAAACCAGTCTCGATGCGGGCGATGCGCAAGGCGAGGCTTGGGAAGATTGCGTCCAGTTGATGACCTTGCACGCGGCCAAGGGGCTCGAGTTCGAAATGGTCTTTCTGGTTGGTATGGAAGAAGGGCTTTTCCCGCACCAGATGTCAATCGATGAACCCGGTCGGCTCGAAGAGGAACGGCGATTGTGTTACGTCGGCATTACTCGAGCACAAAAGGTTCTGACCCTCACCAGCACCGAATCGCGCCGTTTGCATGGGCGACAAATGTTCCCGATGCCTTCGCGTTTTTTGGGCGAACTGCCCGGAAAATTGATTGACGAAATCCGGCCACGAGCGCAACAGGCGTTCCGGGCGCAATCCGGATTGCCCGGCAAGCCGGAATCCACGGAGGCGGGCTGGCGTATCGGTCAGGCTGTGCGCCATGCCAAGTTTGGTGAAGGTACCATCATCGATCACGAGGGATCGGGCGCGAATACGCGGGTGCTGGTTAATTTCGGCATTGAGGGCAGTAAATGGCTGATTTTGAGCTATGCCAATCTCGTTCCGGTTTAATCGTGCAAATCACGATCCGGCAATAATTTTTACTATTCAGTACCGGATTTTCCCGGGCACAGCACCCATACGGCATCGGCGAGTGCCGGATTCAAAGCCCGTGATTGCTTATCTATTTGCAGATAAACGTCACTGGCGCCGATGGGAGCGGCACTGCGCTTGATGACTTGTCCCGGAACCAACCCAAGTTGCGTCAACATTCGCAACTGCCCCGCGTTTTGCGCTGCCAAGCGCACAATTGTCGCCTGATCACCGGGAACAAGCTCTGAAAGTGCGGTGAGATCGCGCCGTTCAATTGGTGCTTGAGCAGGCGCGGGAATCGGCGCGCCGTGCGGATCGAACTCAGGTTCGCCAAGATGCGCCCATAAGCGGTCGATCAGAGCGCTGGAAAAGGCATGTTCCAGAATTTCCGCTTCGGCATCCACATCAGCCAGCGGCACATTGAGATCCCGCACCAGAAATGTCTCGATCACGCGATGTCGGCGAATCATGTCGATGGCGATTGCCGCTCCAGCAGATGTCAGCCGCGCGCCTTGATAGCGCTCATATTCGATCAATCCGTCGTGACTCAATCGTTTGAGCATTGCAGTTACGGATGCCTGTGCAATATTGAGCCGCTCGGCAATGGCTGAAGTACTCGCCGCAGAATCGCTACGTTGTTCGGCTAGCTTGAAAATGGCTTTGAGGTAATCCTCATAGGCAATGCTTGTTTTCATAATCTTCTCGCAATTCAGCAAGGCGAACTGTGCTGCGCATGTTGTTGCGCCAATTCATGATAAAAGCGAGCAGACTGGACGAAATAAGCTTTCTCATCATCGGTAAGCGGACGAACCTTTCGAGCCGGGGCACCAAGATAAAGAAAACCACTTTCCAGTGTCTTACCCGGCGCTACAACACTGCCCGCACCGATAATGACCTGATCTTCGACGATGGCGTCATCCAAAACGATCACACCCATACCGACCAGAACCTGATTCCCAATCTTGCAAGCGTGCAAAGTCGCGCGATGACCAACCGTGACGTCTTCTCCCACGAGACAGGGAGAGCCCTTCGGCCTTTTGGCACTGGGTTGATTGACGTGGACGATGACCCCATCCTGCAAATTACTGCGGGCACCAATTTGAATGCTGTTCACATCACCGCGAAGTACGGCTGTGGGCCAGATGGACACGCCGGTTGCCAGATGCACGTCACCGATCACGACGGCCGAGTCGTCAATCCAGGCATCCGATGCCACAACCGGGGTTTTATCCACGTAGTTTCGAATCATCTGAAGCCTCATTTCCTGCATTCAAAGGCGGGAGTTTAGCCGATTGACCGTTTTCTTTGGATCTATTATGCCGTGACTCTGAACGCAGACTCCCGATGGAAAAATAGTTTGCATGACTAATTTTGCAATCTGTAGTGTTTCACTATATTTTTACATTGTTCGGGCAAATTGCTTAAGGCTCGGATGCCAATCAAAAACTCGTTTGAAAAAACTTTATGAGGTGATGTGACATGCGTTTAGTTAAATTTGCAGTGGCGGCGGCGTTAGGTTTGTCGGTTGCCGTTGGCAGTTTCGCTGCGGCCGATTCCATGACCGATGCGATCAAGTATCGCCAATCCATGATGGAAGTGACCGGCTATAACTTCAAGATGATGGCGGCCATGGTCAAGAAAGAAATGCCTTACAACAAGGCCGATTTCGAAAAGATGGCATCAACGGTTCATACCATGAGCATGCTTACTCAAGATGGCTTCCCCAAGGGCTCAGACAGCATGGCTGCGCCAACCCACGCCAAGGATGCCGTTTGGAGTGAGCCGGAAAAATTCAACAAAGATGTGGTTGCCTTCCAAAAAGCATCTGCCGCTTTGGTTGTGGCCGCAAAAACGGGCGATATGTCTCAAATTGGCCCCCAGTTCAAGGAAACTGCCGGCACCTGCAAAAAATGCCACGATTCATTCCGTTCCAAGTCTGAAGGATAAGCATTCAGCTTGATCGTGTGAGGCGCGGTACCGTGCCGATCAGGATTTCTGAATAATCAGATGTTCAAGGCTCAAGAACCCGACAAGGCGTCGGGTTTTTTTTGCCCGAAATTTTTTAAGTTTGAAATGCCTTGCTGCCGAGGCAAAAACAACTTAAGTTTTCGCCGCGTCAGCCGATAAGCAACATCACCAATGCTTGTTACAACCATTTTGAACAGTTTTACGCGTGCTCAAGGAAACAGCCATGACCATTAAAGCCAAGTTGATCATCTTGTCCGCATTCTCGATGCTTGTCATCGTGGTGCTTGGTGTTTTTGGGATGCTTAACGAAAACAATGCACAAGACCGTGCAGAGCAAAACTTCAACTTACGAGTTCAACCGATGATTGTTGCAAATCAATCGATCCGAGAGATCAACCTGATCGTGATTCAGCTTCAAATGGCTTTGCAGCATAATCCGAATTCAAGTAGCGTCTCCCTGCACGCTGACCATTCTATTGATCGCCACTTGAACCCTATCGGTGAGGATTTGGCTGCGCTCAAAAAACTCAATACTAATTTATCTGGTGTGCGACATCGGTCAGCGGAAGCAAACCAAGTCCGTTTGGGGCTGATTTCCGCAGAAAACAAATTGGTAGAAGAAACGATGTTGCCGATGATCGCATCCTTGAAATCAGGTGACTTTGAGACGGCGAGATCGATATTTATCTCTCAGCTTGTTCCTAAAATGAATACGTTCTCAAAAGCGGCTACAGCCTATCAAGACCTGCTCAACAATAATTTGAAGAGCGAAAATGACCGGATGCGCCATGCCGTTGATCGGGATAACTGGTTTTATGGCGGGCTCATGGTGGTCTCGTTACTGCTGGTGATCGGGATTGCATCTTGGGTCATTCGCGAAATTTCCAAGGGCTTGCGTGCGGCAGATCAGATGGCCATTTCATTATCCAAAGGTGAATTGGATAGCTGCATAAATATCACCTCGAAAGATGAATTGGGCATGATTTTGCGGCATCTGGACAAAGCGCGTGAAAACTTGCGTGAAACCCTGAAATCAATCGGTTCTGCTTCAGTCCAACTGGCGGCGGCGGCGGAGGAAACCTCGGCTGTTTCGGCGCAAACCGACCAAGGCGTTCGCCAGCAACAACAGGAAACCGAAATGGTGGCTGCGGCCATGAACGAGATGAGCGCCACTGTGCACGATATCGCCCGCAATGCGGCCGATGCCTCGGCTGCGGCAAGTAAAGCCAATGATGCGGCCACCAGTGGTCAGGGTGTGGTGAAACGTTCGGTGAAGATTATCAATGATTTGGCCGCGAACGTTGATCACGTGGCAGTCGCCATTACCTCGCTTGAAGGCGAATCGAAGGATATTGGCAAGGTGCTGGAAGTCATCCGCGCGATTGCCGAGCAGACCAATTTGCTTGCCTTGAATGCCGCCATCGAAGCAGCACGAGCAGGAGAACATGGTCGTGGGTTTGCTGTTGTGGCAGAAGAGGTGCGCTCTCTGGCTTCTCGAACACAAGGTTCTACTGAAGAAATTCGTCAGATGATCGAACGCTTACAAACAGGTTCAGAGGCAGCGGTTTCGGCAATGCATCAAGGCAAAGTTCAGGTAGAAGCCAGCATCGGAGCCATGAAAGAGACCGAGCATTCGCTGCAGGCCATCACGCAATCGGTGCAAACCATCAACGATCTGAACTTCCAGATTGCCAGTGCCGCTGAAGAACAAAGTGCGGTGACAGAAGAGATGAACCGGAACGTTCAGAAGATTTCTTCGATCAGCGAACAATCCGCCGAGGGTGCGGGCCAGACTCGGATTGCCTCCGAAGAACTGGCGCGACTGGCCGAAGGGCTGCAAGCGAAGATCAATCAGTTCAGACTGTAAGCATCTGCATAGCAGCGTTACGGCGGTGGACACGGACTCAGTCTGTGTCCACCTTTTTTTTATGCACACGTCGACCGGCAGAAGCCATCATCAGGGCGCTGATCGGTGCCGTCAGCCAAAGAAATACCACGATCAATAATTCATGCAGCGAAGGGCTTTGATGTTTGATTGTGAAGTAGATCATCGAGGCAACCAGAATCGCGGTGACTCCAAGTGTTGACGCTTTGGTCGGCGCATGAAGACGCATGAAGAAGTCAGGAAACTTGACCATGCCGACCGAACCCAGCAGCACAAAAAAGCTGCCAAGCAAGATGAGGCCGGAAATAAGCCAATGCGTAAACTCGGATAACATGTTTAATCTCCTGATTTCCCGACTTGCTTATCGTCGATATGCGCTTCGATAATCTGGCCACGCAGTACATATTTGCTCAAGGCGACGGTGCTGATAAAGCCCAGAACGGCCATCAATAGAGCCGCTTCGAAATTGATGGTGTTGCCAATCCATAGGCCGAACAGTACGATTAATGCGATGACATTGATTGTCAGCGTATCCAGGGCAAGAATCCGATCGGGCAGGGTGGGGCCACGCCACAGACGATAGAGGCTGAGCAAACAGGCCAAACCGACGAGAACAAGTCCAATCTGAGTTGCTACCGTGATCATGGGTGCTCCTGCACGGTCGAAGTGCTTTTTTCACCAAAGATCCTGATTAGTCTTCGTTCGTACCTTTCCTTCATGCCCGCAACCTCGGCGACGGGATCGAGCGTGTGCAACGCATGTACTCGTAATGTTCGGCCATCCTGACTCAGCTCACAGGAAACCGTACCGGGCGTGAGCGTAATGGTACTGGCGAACAGACTGATCGCCGTGGGGTGCGATACCGTCAGCGGGATGTTCAGAAAATGCGGTTGCAGAGCCCGGTTAGGCCCGAGCACCTGCTTGGCCACCACGAAATTGGCAACGATGATGTCCCTGAGTACCAAGGCGATGTAAGCCAACAGGGCGAATGGCTTGCGAATGGGTAAGTGAATTGCGAGCGCGTGACGCACCCAGAGCGGGATCGCGATGCCAAGGATTAAACCCAGCAGAAATTGCCCCGCGGACAGGCTGTTGTTCAGCAAAAGCCATAAACCCAGCAATAGCAGACTGAGCAGTGGATGGGGTAACACCTTTTTCATTCTTGATTAACCGATGGAAAGTGGGGTGATACATCCGCTGGATTGGGCTGTTTCGGTTCTTCTGTGTGCAGACGAGACACGGCCGGATCCAGAGCTTGACGGATACACACGGAAGTATCCTTGATCTGCATGCTTGTGTTGTGCAACCAAACGGTCAGTTGCAGTGCAAAAATCACCATCGCCGCCGCAAGAATCAAAGGCGTGAACACAGCCAACCAGGCAAATGAAGAGACTGTCTGCGCCGTAACCTGTTGCTCCTGATGATCCACACGGTAGAACAGCGTGCTGCCACTCCGTGCTAGCGCAATAACCAGAAGCACACTGGTGATCAGAACCACCGCGAAAATCGCACCCATCAAGGGAGAACCCAATACCGAATGCAAGATCATTGTCTTGCCGAAGAAGCCGGTTAAGGGGGGCAAACCCGCCATACCCATCGCGTAGATAAAGAACAGTCCACCGATCAACGTGGCTCTCGGCATCGCAGGGTGGATACGCCAACCATCATCACCGCGACTTCTTCGAACAATGTCGGCCAGCAGGAAGAAACCTGCGGATAGCAGGGTGGTATGTATCCAGTAATAGAGCGCGGCTTCAATGGACTCGGTGGTATTCACACCCAATGCAATCAACAGCGTGCCCACAGAAGCCAAAATCAGGTAAGCGACTTGGCGGCGGAGATTCATTGCCGCCAGTACGCCCAGCGTGGCCATGATGAGTGTCATGATCCCCAACCAAAGCTCCCACGGGCCGATGAGATGTACCAAACTGGCCGGTGCAGTAGAGGTATCAAATAACGTGCCGTGAACACGGAGCATTGCATACAACCCGACCTTGGTCATGATGGCAAACAAGGCGGCGACCGGTGCTGATGTTTCGGCATAAGTGCCGGGCAGCCATAAATACAGCGGAAATGCAGCGGCCTTGATGGCAAATACCACAAACAGCATCAGACTGGCAGCGGCGATGACCCCGTACAGGCTGCTGGGTGCCTGACCAATTCTGACGGCCAGATCGGCAAGATTCAGCGTGCCCAGAACGCCATACAGCGCCCCCACAGCGAACAGGAACAGGGTCGAGCCCACCAGATTGATGACCATGTAATGCAACCCGGCCTTACTTCGCGCAGCCCCTCCGCCATGAAGCATCAGTCCGTAGGAGGCCAGCAAGAGCACTTCGAAGAACACGAACAGATTGAACACATCTCCGGTGAGGAAGGCGCCGTTCAGACCGAATAATTGAGCCTGGAACAGCGCGTGGAAATGAGCGCCGTTGTGATCTTCATTCGTGGCGATGGCGTAAGTGAGGCTAACGACACCGAGAATCGCCGTCAGGAGCAACATGAGACCGGAAAGCCGGTCGTACACCCAAACGATGCCGAATGGCGCAGGCCAATCGCCCATGGGATAAACCTGTGGCGTGTTGCCCGCGCCGCTGACCATCAGATATATCGTCGCCAGCAGCAGAACACCGACGCTGGCTGCGCTGATTAGACGCTTCAGGCGCCAACCGGCACGGTGCAAGGCTATCAATGCAATGGCGCTCAGTACGGGAAGAAACACCAGCAGAGCCAGTATTTGATCAAACGAATGGGGCGCAAGGTTTACGTTAGGCGTCATGCTGATGGACCGCCTTGTTCGTTCGCTGACGCGTCGTCCTCGCCATCGACATGATCATTCCCCAACTCAGCACGGGTTTTGAGCGCAAGTACAATCACAAATGCAGTCATGGCAAAGGCAATGACGATGGCCGTCAGTACCAGGGCTTGCGGCAGTGGATCGGTATAGCTCGCGCTTTTGCCCAATACGGCAGCGGCATCCGTTTTAAGCCGACCCATGCCGAACAGAAAGAGATTGACTGCGTAGGAGAGCAAGGTCAGCCCCAGCACAACAGGAAATGTTTGCGCCCTTAGTGAGAGAAATACGCCCGCTGCGGTCAGAAAACCGATCAGGCTGGCAAAAAGAATCGACATCATTTGGCCACCTGCCCGGAAGCATGAACAGTGGGCTCAACCTGTGTGAGTTTGGCCATTTGGGTCAGCATGAGCACGCTGGCACCCATGACAACAAAGAATACGCCGAGATCAAACAGCATGGCGGAAGCGACTTCAACATCACCAACAACGGGCAAATGCACGTGAGTGAATGCCGAAGTCAGGAACGGATAGCCAAGAACAATCGAGCCCAAGCCCGTTCCCAGTGCGAGAAACAAGCCAAGAGCAATCGCACCGTGTGTGGGCACGCTCAGAGCGCGTTCGCTTGAATCGATGCCCTGAGCGAGATATTGAGTCATCAGTGCACTGGCGATGATCAAACCCGAAATGAACCCACCGCCGGGCGCGTTGTGCCCGCGCAGCAGAATGTAGATACCGAACATCAACGTCATCGGCAACAGCAGACGCGATACTGTTTGCAACAATTGGGCATGCGCGATCCGCCCGCTGGCGATGGGAGCGGAGACAGCAGGTGGCAGTCGCATCCCCTGTAGCAGGGCATAAACGCCCAGTGCGGCCAGCGCCAAAACGCTGATCTCACCGAAGGTATCGTATCCACGGAAATCGACGAGAATCACATTGACGACGTTATGACCACCGCCCTCCGTGAGGCTGTTTGCCAGAAAATAACCGGCAATCGTTTCGTAGTCACGCGACATGACAGCATAGGTAAATAGTGCGATGCCCACCCCACTGAGTACGGCGATTACAGCATCACGGCGGATTCGTGGACGATTTTTCGGATCAAGCTCCGAACGGGTTTGTTGCGGCAGATAACGCAGTGCCAAAAGCATCAAAATGACCGTAATGACCTCAACCGAGAGCTGCGTCAACGCCAGATCAGGCGCTGAAAAACGAACAAAGAGCAAGGAGACCCCCAAGCCGAGCACACTCATTAACAAGAGCGCAAACAATCGCTGTCGGTGATGACGCACAAGCCACAAAGACACGCCCATCATGATGACCATGCCCGCAGCC
Organism: Halothiobacillus neapolitanus c2; assembly: GCF_000024765.1. GTDB lineage: Bacteria > Pseudomonadota > Gammaproteobacteria > Halothiobacillales > Halothiobacillaceae > Halothiobacillus > Halothiobacillus neapolitanus. The sequence goes on from NC_013422.1 coordinate 1,228,795, forward strand.
GTTAGCGCATCAAACGGTGCGGCCTGCGAATCGTTACCGAAAAGTGGTGCCTGATATCTCAAAAAGCCAATCAGGCCGGCAACAATAGCTACGCCGGTCGTCCAGAAAACCATGGATTGCAGGCGTTCCTGATCGAAACGGTGAGTCACGGTCTCCGCTGCGGTCTGCATCAGAACCATGAGGTGGTCGTAGACGGCACGGGCGCTTATTCGTCCCAAACTATGTTCGTGCCAACGAGTCAACGGGCGGCGCGCGAGATACACCAGCAAACCACCCACCAAGGCGATGCTGCTCATCATCAGCGGCGCATTGAACCCATGCCAGAGCGCAAGGCTGAAATAAGGTGGTGGGGCATTGAGTACCGCACCAGCAGCCAGATTCAGTAAACCGCCCACGAGCAGGGCAGGAAATAGCCCGACGGCAAGGCACACCAGCACCAGGATATCGATCGGAATGCGCATACCGCGATGCGGTTCGTGAATTTCAGTGGGCAGATCAGGCGAGGGTGTGCCGAAAAACGTATCGTGAATGAAGCGGATGGAGTAGGCGACCGACATCACACCCCCCAAGGTTACCAGCAGTGGCAGGGCCCAACTGGAGCCGAAGTCTTGCGCCACATCGACTGCTTCGCTGAAAAACATCTCCTTGCTCAAAAAGCCATTTAGCAGGGGAACACCCGCCATGGCCGATGCTGCCACGATGGCCAGTGCGGCCGTATGCGGCATCTTGCGCGCCAAACCACCGAGACGGCGCATGTCGCGCGTGCCGGTTTCGTGATCGACAATACCCGCAACCATGAATAGTGAAGCTTTGAATGTGGCGTGATTGATCAGATGAAACACGGCGGCTACGGCGGCCATGGGTGTTCCAAAGCCAAACAGAAGCGTAATCAATCCCAAATGACTTAGGGTCGAGTAGGCCAGCAAACCTTTGAGATCATGTTTGAATAATGCCGTGTAGGCACCAAGCAGGAACGTGATCAGTCCGGCACCGCCGACCAGCAACAACCACTCATTCGTGCCGGAAAGTACGGGGAACAGGCGAGCCAGCAGAAAGAGCCCGGCCTTGACCATGGTGGCGGAGTGCAGATAAGCAGAAACGGGCGTTGGCGCGGCCATCGCATTGGGCAGCCAGAAGTGGAACGGAAACTGCGCCGATTTGGTGAATGCCCCCAACAGAATTAACAGCAAAATCGGCAGATACAATGGACTTTCTCGGACTTGATCACCCGCATCGAGAATCACGCTGAGGTTATAACTGCCGGCCACATGTCCGAGCAAAAGCACGCCCCCGAGCAGAGCCAGGCCACCTAAACCGGTGACGGCCAATGCCATCCGCGCACCATAACGGGCTTCCTTACGCTGTTGCCAGAAGCTGATGAGAAGAAAAGAAGACAGCGAGGTGAGCTCCCAGAACACAACCATCTGAATCAGGTTCTCTGAAAGCACAATCCCCAGCATGGCACCCATAAACAGCATCAAGCTGGCAAAAAACCGTGCCGCACTGTCCTGGGCAGCGAGGTAATAACGGGCATAAGCCACGACCAGCAAGCCGATAATCAGAATCAAGCCGGTAAAGAGCAAGCTCAAGCCATCAATGCGGAAGGCAAATTCAAGGCCGATCGAAGGCATCCAGTTGAAGCTGATGACGTGCGCAACGTTTAGACCATTTGTGTGCACAAGCTGGCTAATCAAGCCCCCAAGCAAAGCTAGGCATAAAAGCGTGGCAACTGCGGCAGACCAAGCCGCAGCACGGCGACTACGACCGCCAATCCACGCAACAAAGGGTGCACTTAAGAAGGGGAGAAGAACGATTGGAATCAACGAATTCATGAACTGGGCTTGCTCTCCAATCTATTTGCAAGGGCGCAATTTCCGGCGCTGCCTCGTTTTCTTGGGCTGAACACCGACGAAATATCAAGAGCAGATAAATAATTAAAATCAAACATGCCCCGAAATTTATCACAGCTTGCCGAATGCCACGAACTCGTGGTTATATTTCCTGCCTCTATTTTCATGATTTTCGCCAGACTATGATGGTGAGTTGTCGACCGGATGTTAGACTCTGCCATCTTTTTTGTATCATTATTGCCGACATCATCTCTGACATACGATAAAACTCATTTTGTTTATATTGAGAAATCAACACCTTGTTTCCTGACAAACCAGAACCGACCCGGATTTCACCAGACACGCACGGGCTTGTGGCTTCACAGATCAGCGATCACGCCCTGAATGTATTGCAGCGCTTACACGATCAGGGCTATGCCGCTTTTCTGGTGGGCGGTTGTGTCCGGGACTTGCTCCGAGGCATGAGACCTAAAGATTTCGACGTGGTCACGGATGCAAAGCCCGAGCAGGTGCGGTCTCTATTCCGCCATGCGCGAATTATCGGCCGTCGTTTTCGTATTGTTCACGTCATCTTTGGCCATGACATGATTGAAGTAACGACATTCCGAGGTGGTGACGAGGACGGCGTTCGCCGTTCGGACCAAGGGCGGATTCTTCGTGACAACGTTTTTGGCAGCATTGATGAAGATGTATGGCGTCGAGATTTTGCCTGTAATGCGTTGTATTACAACTTTGCCAACGCTGAGATTGTTGACTATGTGCAGGGTTGGCAGGATATCGAAACCGGCCATTTGCGCATCATCGGCAACCCTGTAACGCGTTATCAGGAAGATCCCGTCCGAATGCTCCGTGCGGCGCGTTTCATGGCCAAGCTCGGTTTCACCCTGACCGGAGATTCCGTTTCTGCCATCCAAGAATGCCGCGACCTGCTGAAATCCATCGCGCCGGCCCGTTTGTTCGATGAAAGCATCAAGATTTTCCAAGGTGGATATGCCTGGGCCGCCTTCCTTAAATTGCGTGAACTAGATTTGTTGGGTTATCTCTTTCCGGGGCTCGATAACCTGCTCAATCGCGACTATGACCGTATCTCAAGATTGGTCGAGCGCGTACTTGTCGGCACGGATGAACGCGTCGGCCATCAGCTGCCTGTTAATCCTGCGTTCATGCTTGCGGGATTGTTGTGGGCCGATTTGAGCCGTCGACGTGAGCACTGGCTGCATCAACGCGTCGACTCAGACGTTGCCTTTGCCTTGGCCATGGATGAGGTCATCGAGTCAACGGTCAAGCAGGTTGCCATCCCTCGTCGCCTGACCGATTTGATGCGCGTGATCTGGGCACTCCAGCCGACACTCGAACAAGCCGCACAGGGGATGTCGATGGGCATCGCAATGACGGAACTCAAAGATCAGCAAAAACACCTGCTGGCCCATGCCTGGTTCCGTGCCGCCCTCGATTTTCTCTGTCTGCGCAGTGAAATAGGCGAGGTTTCTCCTGACATATGCCAGTTCTGGCGACAATACGCACCCGAGCGCGACATGGATTCAGGCGAAACCGTTCCGACTCATCTGCCTGAAGATTTTGCCCGGCATGGCGATCCGCAGCGCCGCCCGCGTCGGCGACGTCCCCCGCGTCATCCCAAGAACCCATCCACGAATAAATAACAAGCGAAAGCTCTCATTGATGCGCCCGGCCACAGACACGCCCCGTTCTCCCGATTCTGAATCAGACAATGTCCATGCATTCATAGCTCTGGGCAGCAATCTTGATCAGCCGGTCAAGCAACTTGTGGATGCCATGTCCGCGCTTGATGGGTTACCGGGCACCGACGTGTTGCGAACATCTCAAATGTACGCAAATCCTCCGATGGGGCCGCAGGATCAGCCGGATTATGTCAACGCAGTCGCCTTGATCTCAACCAGCCTGACACCCGGCGCATTGTTGCAGGCACTCAAGGGTCTGGAGCAATCCGCAGGGCGGCTTTCCACTCAGGCATGGGGTGCGCGTGTGCTGGATCTGGACATTCTGACGTACGGCGAAATGACCATGAATACACCCACCTTGACCATTCCACACCCCGGAATTGCCAAACGCCGCTTTGTTCTGGCACCTTGGCATGAAATTGCACCGGATACCCGGTTGCCTGATGGCCGTCTTATTGCGGAGCTGCTGTCATCTGCGCCCGAGCACCCATTGCATATCGTTGCTCCCTCAACGATTTCACAGAAAAGGCATTAAATCCATGAGCAGTCAGACACCCCCCGGCGAAACCAGCACGAGTTCACAACGTGTTAAGCCCAAAACGCTGACCACCCTGCAGAATGCAAAACGCGATCAAACACCGATCGCGATGATAACTGCGTATGACGCCGGTTTTGCCCGTTTGGCCATGGAGGCCGAAATCGACATCCTTCTTGTAGGCGATTCGCTCGGCATGGTCGTGCAAGGCCAACGCGATACTCTCAGCGTGACGATGCACGACATGATCTATCACACGAAGATGGTGCGTCGTGGAGCGCCATCGGGTTTGGTCATGGCAGATTTACCCTTTCTGTCTGATACCGATACTCCCACGGTGCTCCGTAATGCAGGGCGACTGATTCAGGAAGGCGGAGCGGATATCGTAAAAATAGAAGCCACGGCCGCCAAGGCAGATCTGGTGCAAGCCATGACGGATGCCGGTATCGCCGTTTGCGCGCATGTCGGGTTGCTGCCGCAGAAGGTGCGACAACTCGGCGGGTACCGGGTTCGCGGTCGTGATATTGATGATGCCTCTGCCGTTATGCGTGATGCCGAAGTGCTGACCCACGCCGGTGCAGCTATGGTTCTGGTTGAGTGTGTTCCTAGTACGTTGGGTGCGCGTATCGCCAAATCGATTGATGTGCCCGTCATCGGCATCGGTGCGGGCGTCGATGTCGATGGCCAGGTGCTCGTCATGAACGACCTGCTTGGAATGAATCCACATCCTGCGCGATTCGTTCGTGATTTTCTTCGGGGCAGGGGGGCGATTCTCCAAGCATTGCAAGCCTACGCATCTGCCGTGCGCAGCCGGAGTTTTCCCGCCGAACATGAAGGGTTCGTTTAATTGGAAATCATCCGCGATTTGAATGAATTACTGAACTGGCGCCAGGCACAGGCCAAAGCAGAAAGGAATGTCGCCTTCGTGCCCACCATGGGGAACCTCCATAACGGGCATCTTAATCTGGTAAAGGCAGCGCAAAGTCGGGCAGATCAGCCATCCGTGCTGGTTTCCATATTCGTCAACCCGATGCAGTTCAATGATATCAACGACCTGGCCCGGTATCCTCGTACAGAATCCGAGGATATTGCGCAATTGACGCGGCTCAACGTCGATGCGGTTTTTCTGCCGAATGAGGCTGAACTGACACCGGAAATAAATCCGTTCTCCATCCGTGTCGACCCGGGTGAACTGGCTGCCCATTGGGAGGGCGCTGCTCGTCCTGGTCATTTCACCGGCATGGCCACGATTGTGATCAAGCTGTTCCATCTGGTTCAGCCGCAGGTTGCCGTATTCGGCGAAAAGGATTTTCAACAGCTGCAAATCGTGCGACGTATGGTGCGTGATCTAAACATGCCAATAGAAATCATGGGCGTACCGACGGCACGCGCAGAAGACGGACTGGCTTTGAGTTCGCGGAATCGATTCCTGGATGAAGAGCAGCGTCGCACAGCGCCCCTGCTTCATGCCACACTGCTGGATAGCGCCCAACAACTTCGTCTGGGAAAGCCGCTTGATACCGTGCTGAAAAATGCCCGCAATCGATTAACCGCTGCCGGCTTCAAACTCGATTACCTTGCGCTTTGCCGCCCCGACACGCTGGACCCTCAGCTCACGGCTGAAAATGGCATATTGCTGGCGGCGGCCCGACTGGGGGCCATTCGGCTGCTTGATAATCAACCCGTGGTCATAGAGTAGGCCGCATTGCGCTACAATCTTGCTCAAAGCGTTTATCTGGAAAGAATGAATAATGAACCCGAATTACCTGGACTTTGAACAGCCCATCGCCGAACTGGATGCCAAAATCCGTGAGTTACGACTCATGGATAATGAAGCAGGGCTGAATATCAACGAGGAAATTGCGCGGCTCGAAGCCAAAAGCATGGAATTGACGCGGTCGATTTTCGGCAATCTGACCGCATGGCAAATCAACCAGATCGCTCGCCATCCCCAGCGCCCCTACACCCTCGACTACATCAAACACATGCTGACCGATTTCACCGAACTGCACGGTGATCGCGCTTTTGCTGATGACGCCGCGATTGTCGGTGGCATGGCGCGTCTCGATGGCATCCCGGTCATGGTGATCGGTCAGCAAAAAGGGCGCGATACCAAAGAAAAAATCCGCCGCAATTTCGGCATGCCTCGTCCAGAGGGCTACCGCAAGGCGAAGCGTTTGATGGAAATGGCCGAAAAATTCAAATTGCCCGTTCTGACCTTCATCGACACGCCGGGCGCTTATCCGGGCATTGATGCGGAGGAACGGGGGCAGAGCGAAGCCATCGCCCGTAATCTGTTTGTCATGGCCGACCTGAAAACACCGATCATCGTCACCATTATTGGTGAGGGCGGCTCCGGCGGTGCGCTGGCGATCGGCATCGGTGACCACGTGATGCAGCTCCAGTACGGCACCTATTCCGTCATTTCCCCGGAAGGCTGCGCTTCCATTCTCTACAAGAGTGCCGACAAAGCGCCCGAAGCGGCTGAGTCGCTGGGTATCACCGCGCCACGCCTTCTGGAGTTGGGCTTGATCGATGAGGTCATCAGTGAGCCATGCGGTGGCGCTCACCGCGATATCGACCAAATGACCCAAACACTCAAAGCGTCACTCAAACGCGCGCTGGTCAAGCACTCGAATCAACCGATCAATAAATTACTGCAACGCCGTTACGATCGCTTGATGAGTTACGGCCAGTTTATCGATCGCTGAATGCCGTTTTCGACTTGTCGTCGTGAAACGATAAAATATGCCTGATGCTCCGCTACCGGACTCGCTCCCTAAACCTCTGAAGGTTGTGCTGGCCAGTTCTGGTGGTGCTGATTCTCTGGGCGCTTTGGTTTGGTTGCATAACCAGTATCAGCAGGGTGTGATCGATGAGATCACCGTCGTCAGTATCGACCATCAAATTCATCCCGACTCGGCCGAATGGAGTGCGAGGGCGTGTCAGCAAGCCAGCTTTTTCTCAATTGAATCGCACTGCATTAAAATCGACGTGCCGACTCGAGGAATACATGGACAGCATTCACTGGAATCGCGCGCACGCTGGGCCCGCTACGAAGCGCTGCGATCATGGTTGTACCGCCGTTACCAGCCCGAGGATGAACCCGTTCTGGTGACAGCACATCATCTTGAAGATCAGGTCGAAACCTTTCTGCTGGCCGCACTTCGTGGCAGTGGAGCCGCTGGCTTATCCGCCATGCCCGCCTTGACACGATTCGGGGCGGGTTGGCATTGGCGCCCCTTTTTGCAAATGCCCCGAGATGATTTGCGACAGTTTGCGGCTTCGCTGCCCCTGATTCCGGTGGATGATCCCAGTAATCAAGACTTGTCTTACGATCGCAACTATCTGCGTGCCGAAATCCTGCCACGAATTCAATCGCGCTGGCCACAAGCGCTCGTTAGTTTGGGCGAGGCAGCTAGGCAATCCGGCGATGATCTGGCATTGCTCGAATCACTCGCAGCCATTGATGGCAATCTCGAAAGCCTGGAGCGTTTGCCACTGAGCCAATTGCTCGCTCTGGCACCTTCTCGGCAAGCCAACGTTCTGCGAACCTGGATCAAGCGTCACGGTGCGTTGATGCCACCGAAGGCCCGATTGATCGAATTTCTCAGGCAACTTAAAACAGCGGAACCTGATCAGCATCCCGAACTTGCCTGGGGTGACTGGTTGATCAGTCGGTATCGCGATGAACTCTGGTGGCGCATACCTCCAGACCTTCAAGCGCCCGAAGCATTACCATGGACAGACAAAACGCATTCGATTGAGTATTCGCCGGGCAAAAATATCCACTTGGTGCGGACGCAAATAACCGACCCGCTAGCCATCGGTGAGCGCTGGTTGGACCGGGATTGGCTGATACGCACACGACGCCCCAAAGATCGAATTCAGCCGCAAGGCAGCGCACACTCACGCAGCTTGAAAAACTGGTTTCAGGAAAACGCATGTCCGCCATGGGTCAGGTCTTCAATCCCGGTTGTTGAAATTGAGCACCGACTGGCTTGTCTGGTCGGCTGGGCCGTAGACAGGCACTTTTGTCCCGAACCGGGCGAAGCCTCATGGCGAATCGAACGAACCAATTGAAGGGAAGTATCTTGAATCGTCCACACACTGAAAAAAACCGGTTACAGCTGATTGAGTCAAAACTGGAACACGGGCTAAAAATCGCGCTGACGATGTTACGCCAGGTGTTTGTAAAGAATCCTCATGTAAATATCGCACATGGAGAAACCAGACTATGATTGACCGTAACGAGTTGCTTGATTATTGCGATCAATTGCTGGACGTGGCCGCCTGGAACGATTACGCGCCGAACGGACTGCAAGTTGAGGGGAAGCCCAGTATTCAACGCGTTATTACCGGTGTCACCGCCTGTGCAGAATTGATCGAAGCTGCGATTGATTGGCAGGCCGATGCCATCATCGTGCACCATGGATTTTTCTGGAAAAACGAACCTCAGGCACTAACCGGGATGAAGTATCGACGGATTGCCCGTTTGATCAAGCATGATATTAATTTGCTTGCCTATCATCTTCCACTGGATGCACAGCCGGAATTTGGTAACAATGCAGCGCTCTCGGAACAACTGGGACTTGAATGCATCGTCCCGTTTGGGGCCAAGCGACTCTCACTGGCAGGTGAATTACCGGCGCCCGTGGCAGTGAGCCATTTGGGGGGCACCCTTGAGCAGTTACTCGGGCGAACGCCCCTGATCGTTGGCCCTCAGGATAAAGCGATTCAGCGGATTGGTTTGTGCACGGGCGGCGCACAGGATGGAATCGTCGAAGCTGTTCAAATGGGACTGGATGCCTTCATCTCAGGTGAGATCAGTGAACGGACGACGCATATTGCACGGGAGGAGGGCATCGTTTACTACGCTGCCGGTCACCACGCAACTGAACGAGAGGGTGTTCGTCGCCTTGGATTAAAGCTGGTTGAGCAATTCGGACTGGAGGTTCGTTTTGTCGATATCGCCAACCCTGTGTGAACGGTAAAAGTGTTTGAACGTGATTCTGAGCCAGTTAACCCTTTGAAGTCACAGGCGATAAACACATCTCAAAAGCGATTAATGACACTTGTTTGACGCAAACATCGGAAGCGATAACACTCGCAAAGTTTGCGGCCGAACTTGAGCGGAAAAGTGCGCTCAAACAACCATGGCTTTCATGCTTGGAAATAGAGTGAACACATCAATGGCAAAGCGGGTAGGCTTTGGGAAACACATTGAGCCCATAACAATGAATAAGTTGACTTTAAACTGAAACAAGGTTGGAGCGAGTAATTAATGGCTGATGTTCCTGTCAATCCGGGTCGGCGTCGTTTTTTAACGGGGTCTGCCATCGCAGTAGGCGCAGTAGGCGCCGGCTTCGCTACAGTGCCTTTTTTATCCTCATTTGAACCCAGTGCTCGTGCCGAAGCTGCGGGCGCGCCAGTAGATGTGAATATTGGCAAACTGGCCGAAGGCCAAATGGTCACTGTTGCTTGGCGCGGACAACCAATCTTTGTCGTACACCGTACCGACAAGATGGTTGAAATGCTGCCCTCTTTGGATAGCCAACTGCTCGATCCAAACAGCGCAGTGGCCAGTCAGCAACCAAAGTTTGCTGATAACTTCTTCCGTGCGCGTAAGAAGAACATCTTTGTCGTCATCGGGGTTTGCACTCATTTAGGCTGCGCGCCCACCTATCGCCCGGAAGTTGCACCAAAAGACCTGGGTCCCGACTGGAAAGGTGGCTTTTTCTGCCCATGCCACGGCTCCAAATACGACCTAGCCGGTCGAGTGTACAAGAGCATGCCAGCACCACTGAACCTGCTTGTGCCTGACTACATTTTTGCGACGGATGATATCGTTCGAATTGGCGTTGCGGAGAAGAAAGCATGATTCAAAAGTTAGGCAAATGGGTCGATGATCGACTGCCCGTATCCCACTTCTGGAACGCGCATCTCGCTAAATACTACGTCCCCAAGAACTTCAATTTCTGGTACTACTTCGGATCAATCCTGCTGGCTGTCTTCGCCATTCAGATCGTCACTGGCATCTGGCTTGCGATGAACTACAAGCCATCAGCGGCTCAAGCGTTCAACTCCGTTGAATACATCATGCGGGACGTTAGCTGGGGCTGGTTGATTCGTTACATGCATTCCACCGGTGCATCGTTCTTCTTCATCGCGGTTTATCTGCACATGTTCCGTGGGTTGATGTACGGCTCGTACAAAAAGCCACGCGAACTGATCTGGATCTTCGGCGTTTTGATCCTGTTGACCCTGATGGCCGAAGCCTTTATGGGCTACTTGCTGCCGTGGGGCCAGATGTCCTTTTGGGGCGCTCAGGTGATTATTTCCCTCTTTGGCTCCATTCCGTACATCGGGCCTGATCTCGCCCTCTGGATTCGTGGCGACTACGTTGTATCCGATGTCACGCTCAATCGGTTTTTTGCCTTGCATGTCATTGCGCTGCCACTTGTACTGCTGTTCTTGATCGGTGGTCACATCATGGCGCTGCACGAAGTGGGATCGAACAACCCCGATGGGGTCGAAATCAAAACCAATAAGGATGAGCACGGCAAACCCGTTGATGGCATCCCGTTTCATCCTTATTACACGGTCAAGGATTTGTTCGGCCTTGGTGTATTCCTGTTCCTATTTGCGGCTGTCATTTTCTACTGGCCAGATGGCGGCGGAAAGTTTCTTGAAGCGCCCAACTTCATTCCGGCAGACCCATTGAAAACCCCGGAACACATCGCACCGGTTTGGTATTTCGCGCCACATTACGCAATCTTGCGGGCGATCCCAGACAAATTCCTTGGTGTTGTGGCCATGGGTTCGGCCATTTTGATTCTCTTTTTACTGCCTTGGCTCGATAGAAACGCGGTCAAATCAATCCGCTATCGCTCGATGGCGTTTAAAGTGATTTTGTTTTCGTTCGTTGTCGCCTTCTTGGGTCTTGGTTACCTTGGCACCCAGCCAGTGACCTACTGGAATACGCTGTTCTCTCGTATTTTCGCCTTCATCTATTTCGGGTTCTTTATTGCCCTGTTTCTGGTGAGCAAATTTGAAACGGCTAAACCTGTACCGGAGCGAGTGCAATGATTCGGGCTACCTTTATCATCATCGCCAGCATGATGCTGGCAACAGCGGCTCAAGCTTCTGAAGGCTATGCCATTCCCTTGAAACTCGTATCGGTCGATCTGTCCAACAAGGCGGCCCTGTATCGAGGTGCTCTAACTTTCCAGGCGCAATGTGCAACCTGTCATACAGCGAAGTACATGCGCTATGGCCGGGTCGCTTCTGACCTTGACCTTTCCAGTGACCAGGCCAAGGCACTGCTCCCACCCAAACTAAAGTTGGGCGATGAAATGGTTAACTTCATGCCTGCGGATTATGCCAAGCAGGTATTCGGCATTGAACCGCCCGATCTTTCTCTGATTGCACGTGTTAGAGGCGCGGATTGGTTGTATACCTATCTCACTTCGTTCTACGCTGACCCGACCAAACGCTGGGGTGTAAACAACGCTATTTTCCCCGATGTCAACATGCCCGATGTTTTCGCGGCACAGCAGGGCGTACAGGAGCCTGTCTATACCGATTTAAAAATGCCCGATGGCTCAACAGAAAAGCGTCTATCCGGGCTCAAGCCACCTGTCATTGCCGGAAGCATGCCGCCAGCTGAATTTAATACTATGGTAGAAGATCTCGTGTCTTACATGGTGTACATGTCTGAACCGGCAAAAATTCAACGCATGGCTTACGGCCCGTATGTATTGGGGTTCATTTTGCTCTTTACCGTACTCATGTTTTTCCTTAAAAAGGAATACTGGCGCGATATCAAACAACCTGAGTCATAAATACATCATTCAATTCTGCTTTTAAAAAAAGACCATGTAACGGTATCCTGTACATGGTCTTTTTTTTAAATGGAATTGTTCATGTATTCAGATCGGTCTGATATTACCGTTCAATCAGAAGGAAAACCTGCAATTGAGCGCGGTTTGTTCGATGCGATCCCTGATGCAATCTATCTAATTGATCCGGTCACCTCGAACATTCTGGATTGCAACCTGCATGCATACGAAGACCTCTATCTAACTCGGGAACAAGTGCTCAATCACTCTGTTTTGTCACTCCAGATGGATGTGCGCGGTTTGCCCGCATGGACAGAAATTGCCGATGTCATACGGCAAAACCGTGTATACCGTTTTCAAGGTCATCATCGCCGCGCGGACGGCTCGTCGCTTCCGGTTGAGGTCAATACAGAGGCAGTTGTATATCAGGGGCGGGAATGGTTTATTTCCGTGGCAAGAGATATCAGCAAACGGCATTCTGGCAGTCTGAATGGGCAGGATTGGTCAGTACTGTACGACCTGGCCGATGGTGTCTGGGATTGGCATGTATCCGATGATTCACTGTATTTCAGCCCAAATCTCAAACGCTTTCTCGGTTATGGACCAGACGAGATGGAACCGGTTCTTTCCACCTGGAAGGACAACGTACATCCCGATGATCTTCCCATCGTTTTCGGTGCACTCGAGGAGCATTTGACCGGCCGCAGAAGCCAATTTGTCGCCACCTACCGCTTGCGTAACCGAAATGGTTTCTACTTGTGGGTAGAGGATCACGGGGTCGTCACCGACTTTCTTCCCAGCGGCGAACCGGCACGCGTTGTCGGCTTTATCAACGATGTAACAGACTATAAAACGATCGAAGTCACGCTTCAAAAGGAAGCAGAAAGAGACTCTTTGACCGGGCTCTTTAATCGTCGGCGAGGAATGGAGCTTTTGATTGAGACATTCAACAAGACGGTAAAGCGGCAACCTAACGCCAAGGTAGAACTGTCTTTGCTGGTTATTGATTTGGACTTTTTCAAACGAATCAATGACCGGTACGGCCACCTAGAAGGAGATGAAGTTCTTCGAATAACCGGTTCGCTTATACTCAAATCACTCCCCGATGATGCCGTGGCCTTTCGATGGGGTGGAGAAGAGTTCCTTGTTGCCTTGCCGGGAACCGCTCTGGCAGAAGCCAGAGAAAGGGCCGAGAATATTCGCCAAGCATTTGTGAACCAGGAATGGCAACCAGGTATTGAAGGGGAGTGTGTCACTGTGAGTATTGGCATCGCGCACTATCCAGAAGAGGCAACCCATTTACTCGAATTGATCGCCGCAGCAGATAAGGCGGTTTATCTTGCTAAGCGCCTAGGCAGGAATCGCGTCGAATCTCACATCTAGGCACTCGAGAAAGACTGTCGATTAAAAAAACCATCACGGAGGATGGTTTTGTATCAACACTATTAGACAGAAATTGGCGTCCCCACGGGGATTCGAACCCCGGTTACCGCCGTGAAAGGGCGATGTCCTAGGCCTCTAGACGATGGGGACATAAGCAGGCAAAAGTTTTTCGTTTCGTGAGGCATGAAACGAAAAGCAGGAATTGGCGTCCCCACGGGGATTCGAACCCCGGTTACCGCCGTGAAAGGGCGATGTCCTAGGCCTCTAGACGATGGGGACATGGTGCGCCCGGAAGGATTCGAACCTCCGACCCTCTGGTTCGTAGCCAGATACTCTATCCAACTGAGCTACGGGCGCTTGGCTCCCTGAGCAGGACTCGAACCTGCGACCCAATGATTAACAGTCATTTGCTCTACCAACTGAGCTATCAGGGAAAACGTCTTGCAACGTGGAGCGGCATATTAAAGATGAAGGGTGGTGTCGTCAAGACTAAAAATCATCTTTTTTACCCCCAAGCCTAGGGAACCTCTGATTGAATCCTTCGTGGCCGAGACGGGCTTTTGAGGGATGAGTCGCAAGGCGCGGCGCGAAACGAATGGTTATTCCATTCGTGAGCGGCGCAACACAGCGAATCGCCCTCAAAAGCCCGTCCCACGAGGGTTGCTGCCCAAAAGACGCAACACTTCGTTATCGGCCTTGGCATCGTAGCGTAAACTACGACCTTCGGCCTCTGCCTCGTTTTGCGGCTTTTGGATCAGCAACTTGGCTCACGAGGGATTCAATCAGAGGTTCCCTAGTCTGTTGCGGCTCACATCAATTCAAGCTCAGACTCAACCACTTTGGCACCAGCACGCGCGCATTCTTCGTCTGTTTTGCCGGAAGGGGCGCCAGATACCCCGATGGACCCGTAAACCTGACCACCGGCCTCGATCGGGACGCCGCCCGCTCCGAAGAATAGTCCTGGAACGCGCCCAAGGGCACCATCGCCACGATCACCCAGGGCGGAAGTGGCCGATGTGAAGGAAATTGCTGTGTAAGCCTTCATTCGAGAGATCGTCAGTGTGAGATCGGGTGCCAGCACATCCCGCAAAACAACCTGAGGGTTTCCGCTGCGGTCCATGACCGTTACACCGATCTGGATGCCCTTGGCGCGGCACTCATGAATAGCTCCCTCGGCAGCCTTCAAAGCCATTTCCATCGACAAACGTTTAATGTTGATCGCCGGCGGTTCATCAGCGGCCATACTGGTCGATGCGAACACCCCCAGCGCCAGGCTCAAACCAACAGCGGACAGTTGCTTATTTAATGATGATTTCATGGGAACTCCTCAACGATTCTGGACTTGTTATCGATTCACTATTTCCAATTCATCTCGTCCAATTGCTTTGCAGGCGAGAATGATTCCCACCGCCTCCAAGCACGGATGCCACATCTTCCTGTTAGAACACAGATCACTGTATTGTCGGCAGACGAATAAAGCAAAAATGATCATGATTTTCAAATTCCGTTTGTATTTAGTGTCCATGCACATAATTGAGCTTTGTACTGTTTGAAAGCACTCGTAAATGCATTTCATATCACCAGCAAATTACTGATGAGAGCAAGTGCGAAATAGTCGTGTACGAACGAGAGGGAAGGGAACTGATCTGATCTCTTCAGATGCAACCGCCATGCTACGCGATTGTGTTTGGATTACAGGTTAGGCACTCGGGATGAAAATTGGCTAAATTTCCGTTTCAAGTTGCTGTTAGAATGCTGCGATTGAGTCTTTCAAGCTAATACGAGGTGAGAAAAGGATGGCACTTGGCGGAGGCATGATTCACCACAACATTCCCGATAAGGATACGTTGTACCGTTCTTACATGCCGTTCATTAAAAATGGTGGCCTGTTTATCCCCGGCTACACACAGCATGAGCTAGGAAAAGAGCTGTTTTTAACACTGACGATGATGGGGAGTCCCGAGCGGATAGCATTGGCGGTTAAGGTCGTATGGCTAACCCCCGATGGTGCCCAAGGCGGCAAAACGGCCGGAATCGGCGTACAGTTCAGCCCGATGGACAAAGGGCAGACGCGTGCGAAGATCGAAACTTACTTGGCAGGCGCATTGGACAAGGACACGCCGACAGCCACGATATAACCACACTTCGGCCGGTTCAGTGCCTAGATGCTTTCACGGGGCATGTCGATTGATGGGCCTTGCGCTTGTATAGGAGCTTATATTGAGCCTTAATCGACGATACAAAACCTAATGACCCAAAATCGTTACGCACATTTTCTCATACTAGGCTTGGCCGTTTTCATCGGATTCTATGGCTATATTTGGTCCATGCCGTTATTCGATCTTGATGAGGGCGCATTCACCACGGCCACACGTGAAATGTTTTTGCGGCATGATTTCATCACGCCTTACCTCAATTCGGTTCCACGGTTCGACAAACCCATTCTGATCTACTGGCTTCAAGCTATCCCCACGTATTTATTCGGTTTTAACGAATTTGCCTTCCGCCTTCCGTCTGCATTGGCTTCTACGGCGTGGGTATATTTAATCTATCGTTTCATGGAAGAAGTGACTGATTCGCAAAAGGCTTTCTTTGCAGCACTTATTGCATCTACAAGCCTGATGACAACGGTGGTTGGCAAAGCAGCTATTGCGGATGCTGTTTTGATCCTATTCATCACGTGGGCCATGTTCGCGATTTTTCGCCATTGGCAAACCGAACGCGCTGTCTATATACGCTGGGCCTACTTTGCCATGGCGCTGGGCTTTTTGACCAAAGGGCCCGTCGCGGTGGTTATACCCGGCGCGGTAAGTCTTCTGTTCTACGTTTCTACCGGCAAATGGTCGTCCTGGTGGCGCGCGGTGCTCGACTGGCGCGGTCTTGTCATCTTCCTGCTGGTCGCCTTGCCTTGGTATGTGCTTGAATACATGAGGGAAGGGCAGGCGTTCATCAATGGATTTTTCCTTAAAAACAATGTGGGTCGATTCAGCGCGCCCATGGAAGGGCATTCCGGTGGTTTCTGGTACTACCCGGTCGTTACGTTCATTGCGCTGCTTCCGTTCACCAGTCTGGTTGTGGTGGCCATTCGGCACTCGGTAGGTGATTTACGCCACGTGTGGGGCAAGCCGGAAAACGATCAGAGCGCACTAATCCGATTTGGCTGGATATGGTTTTTGTTTGTTCTGATTATATTTTCCTTTTCAGGAACCAAACTGCCTCATTACCTCAATTACGGACTGATCGGCTTGATCATGATCATGGCTGTTTATTTCCCTACGATTCACAATCGCTGGGCACATGCTTTGCCTGCCTGGTTGTTTTTTGTACTTTTGCTGGCACTGCCTTCGCTGCTTGACGTGTTCTTTAACAAAATCAATCCACCTTATGTTCGGGACATGCTGGCAGATAGGGCGCAATATTTTGGCTGGTCCTGGTATCTACCATTGGGCGTGTTTCTACTTTTATCGATCGCGATGGTCTTTCAGAAGCGCAAGACAGCTGCTGCCATCATGATTCCACTAGCGCTTTCTTTTTCATGGATTGCCAATGCACAACTTTTACCCATCGTGGCCTCATTGCAACAAGGCCCGATCCGTACAGCCGGGTTAATTGCACGGGATCTTCCCGGCGACGCCGTTATGTACAAGATGAACACCCCAAGTTTTGGCGTTTATGCGGGCAAGATTCTTAAACGCCATCGGCCTGAGGAGGGCGATTTGGTATTAACGCGGGTTGTCGATTTGGCCCAATTGCCGAATGCAAAGGTGCTTTTTGAACAGGGCGGTGTGGCCTTGGTTCGAATGCGCTAAGATTAAAAACACAAGTCAGAATAAAATATCAGGAGTGTCATCATGTCGGATATTCTAAAAAATCGTCGCCAGTTTATTGCGGCGATGGCAGGCGCCAGTTCATTGGCTCTGGGCGTGAAAAGCGCTCAGGCGGCTGATGAATTGAGATTCCCCGGAGACAAGCCCCAGCACCATCTTGTCTTCCAATTTAATCACGATGATGCCGAGTACCAAACCCATATCCTCAACTCCATGAGCGCGCTGCTCACGGAGTTTGGCGGCAATATCCAACTGGCTGTCGTTGCCTTTTCCAAGGGCATCCACATTCTGGCCAAAGACCCGAAACGCCCGGTGGACAAGCTGATTTACGAACGGGTTCAGGGCTTCGCAGAAAACTATGGCGTGCAATTTGTAGCCTGTGGCAACACCATGCACACCGTCGGCTACAAGGATAGCGATATGCGCTCCTTCGCTAAGGTTCGTCAGGTCGGTGCCGCTGCACTAATGGAGTATCAAGAACAAGGCTGGGCGTACATTGCATGGTAAAAAGCCCCCTTGTTATCTTTAAGACCGAAGCTCCCTTATGAATGAAATTGTGATCCGCCAACCGGACGATTGGCATGTGCATCTGCGCGATGGCGCCATGCTTAAAGCCGTCGCACCATTTACAGCAAAACAATGCCACCGGGCGATCATCATGCCCAACCTGGTCCCACCAGTGACAACAGTTGCCGAGGCCATGGCCTATCGAGACCGCATACTTGCGGCCATTCCAGAAGGCATAGCATTCGAGCCGTTGATGACGCTTTACCTCACCGAACAGACAACGGTTGAAGAGCTGGCCGCCGCAGCGGCCAACCCACATATCCATGCCGTAAAATTGTATCCGGCAGGCGCGACAACCAACTCGGATCGAGGCGTGCGTGATCCCTTAAGCATCGATCACCTGTTGGGCGAATTGGCTCGTTCCGGTTTGCCCTTGCTGGTTCATGGCGAAGTGGTTGATCCGAACATCGATATTTTCGATCGTGAAGCGGTATTTATTGACCGTGTACTCACGCCCATTCTGAATCGCTTCCCAGATTTGCGACTGGTAATGGAGCACATCACGACAACGCAGGCGGTCGAGTTCGTCATGAGCCAATCGGAGCGGGTCGCTGCCACCATCACAGCACATCATTTGCTGTACAACCGCAATGCCATGCTTGTCGGCGGCATCCGGCCACACTATTACTGCTTGCCCATTCTCAAGCGTGAAACGCATCGTCAATCCCTGCTGAATGCCGCCACGTCGGGTCATCCAAAATTCTTCATGGGTACCGATACGGCGCCACACACCCAATCAAGCAAAGAATCCGCCTGTGGTTGTGCTGGCGCATTTACCGGCTACGCCGCATTAGAGTTATATGCCGAGGCATTTGATGAGGTTGGCAAGTTAGATCAACTAGAGGCCTTTACCAGCTTGAACGGCCCGCGTTTTTACCGGCTGCCTATCAATGAAAAACGAGTACGGCTGACGCGAACCACCACACAAGTGCCCGACAGCTTCCCTGTAGAGGACAATCAGCACCTTGTGCCGTTACGCGCGGGTGAGTCGATTGCCTGGCAATTTGAGCTGCTCGAATGAGTGCCAACCCCGGGCCACTGGATCAGTTGTTGTATCACGGCGCTCCGCCCATTCTGCAAGGGCAGTTGAAACAATCTCCATCAGACTTCCGCGTGGATGAAATCCTCGGGTTTGAACCGGACGGAGAAGGTGCCCACGGTCTGTTTCTGGTCGAGAAAACGGGAATCACCACGGGGCAGATGCTGGGGCTACTGTCCAAATTATCCGGTGTGGCAGAAAGAGACATCGGCTTTTGCGGCATGAAGGACAAACTCGCGGTCACATCCCAGTGGGTCAGTCTGCCTTTGATGCCATCGCATTCATTAGAGAACCCTCCGGATTGGATCGATGCATTACCCGATCACGTAAAAGTGCTTCGCTGGAACCTGCATCGCAAGAAGCTGCGTCGGGGTAGTCATCGGGGTAACCGCTTCACTGTTACGATTCGCGATGTCATAGGGCATGACCCAGAACTTCGGCAACGAATTGAAAGGTTAGAGTCGCAGGGTTTTCCCAATTACTTTGCCGAGCAGCGGTTCGGGCATGCGGGAAGCAACTATGCCTTGCTCGAAAAGCTGGGACGATTATCGAACGCCCGTTCAATTAGTCGCGCTGATCGAAACTGGGGCATATCGACGCTCAGAGCTGAAATCTTCAACCGGGTCTTGTCCGATCGTCTGTCCCAAAACACTGAAGCCACCGCTAAACCTGGCGATCTGGCCCGTCTTGCGGGCACAAATAGTTGGTTTTTAGTTGTCGAGGAAGAGTTGAACAACACACAGCAAAGAATTGATACCAAAGATATTTGGCTTACGGGGCCGCTCTGGGGTGAAGGACCGAGTCCCGCCTTTGGAGATATTAAGACTGAGGAAACCCGAATCGTAGAAGAAGTTTTAACGAGCTACGGCTCGGAGAATTGGTCGAATCACCTGCGCGACTGGCGGGTTGAACATGATCGACGCGCTCTAATGGCACCGATAACCAATTTGCAGTGTGAAGAAAAGACAGAGGAGGGCAGCCGTATCCTCAATCTGTCATTTGCATTGGAATCAGGAAGTTATGCGACAGCTTTGCTTCGGGAAATTATTGATCTGACACCGGCAGATTGACGGGGGCTCAGCCCCCGCCATAATTCGGTGTGTCTTATACGCTTTAGGCTTGCTGATTGCCTTCTTGGACCTTAACGGCAGCTTCAACCAAAGGTTGTAGCTCACCACGTTCGAACATTTCCAGCGTAATGTCGCAACCGCCAATAAGTTCGCCATTCACATAAACTTGTGGAAATGTAGGCCAATCGCGGTAACGAGGAAGGTTTTCAAATATCTCCGGGTCAGCCAATACATTAACATAACCGAATGGAACATCACAGGCCTTCAATGCTTCAGCCGTTCGGCTCGAGAAACCACAACTGGGAAACTGCGGCGTGCCTTTCATAAAAATAAGAACCGGATTTTGTTTAACGAATTGGTCAATACGCTCAAGAACGTCCATAGAAACCTCAGTGTGAAAAATTTCCACTCATTGTAGACCCTTGAAGGGGGCATTGCGAATTCAGTCGGGCTTGGGAGGAGATGCGCCGAGTGCCTCTTCACTACAAACAACCCGATTTCTACCATTGGCTTTAGCCACATACAAATGCTGATCAGCCGCTTCAATCAAAGATGTCAGGTCCAAAAAGCGCGGGAAACTGGCAATACCGGCACTGAACGTGCATAACATATTGCTGCCGTTCTCTGTACGTATGGCTGACTGACCGAATTGCACTCTAAGCCGATTGATCAAATGGGCGGCAGTTTGCTCGTCTGTGTTTGGCAGGGTGATCATGAATTCTTCGCCACCGTACCGCCCGACACCATCGTAGCGTCGCAGTCGCGTATTCAACAAATTTGAAAGCTTTCTGATGACGATGTCACCAGCCTGATGGCCAAAGGTATCGTTCACGTTTTTGAAATGATCGATATCAATCAAAACGACAGACAACGGCTGGTTCTGGCGGTTCGCACGATCGATCTCAGCCTCGACCAAATCCTTGATGGCATTGTGGTTCAGCAAACCAGTCAGAGAGTCGCTGCGCTTTTCAGCCATGGACTGGCGATAGCGCAAAGCCCGATAACGAACCATTTTCAGCAGATCGTCGATCGCAATCGTTTTATTGAGGAAATCGTCACCGCCTTGAATTTTGGCGTTCATGCGGCGGCGATCATTTTCCTCGGTCGACATGAATAAAATCGGCACATCAAGCAAACGGGGGTGCTCTCGGAAAATCTTAGCCAAATCGATTCCATCAATATCCGGCATATAAAGATCAAGCAGGATGATATCCGGTTGCATCTCGACGGCACTGCGGTAAGCCTGTTCGGGCTTCGATTCAAAACGGAAATTTATGTTTTGCTTCTGGAAGTGCTTTCCCCAATAAACACCGGCAGTCACCATGTCATCAACCATCAGCACTCTGAGCGGTTTATTTTCTTCATCCAAAATGCGAGAAGATTGCAATAACATATTGAGGCGACTCACATCAAGCGGCTCTGTAAGGAAATGCGAGACACCAGCTTTGGCGGATGCAGCACGAATCTGAAAGGAGTCCTTGCTTGAAATCAGAAGCGATGTCTTATGCCGAAGTTCGTTTTCCAGCAACGTAAACGGGAGCTCCAGATTAGCGAATGATTCATCATCTTGAGCCAGAAGCATGATCAATTCCGCCTCATCAGCGAGCGCTTTGATCTTGTCATGCTCGAGAGCCTGATTGAGGACTTGGGCATTGATTGTCCTGGGCGCAAACCCAGCACGCGACAAGGCATCTCTCAACACATCAGAAGGTTCCTGGGCACTGATAATCAATGCAACGGGCAGGGCATCTTTATGAGAAATAAGGAGCATGTTCTTGATAATGCGATCAATATGCCGAATCAATCGAATCAGACGACTGAAATCCTCTGCGGGCGAAATCAATTCCTGCTGGATGGCGTGCAAAAGCCGATCCAAAGCATTTGCCAATTGTGGCTGACGAATTCGACGCGCATCCATGAGCATGTTTTCAGCCTGAACCAGCAAATCCACAAGACGGGTTTTGCGATGAGCAGATGACTGGGAGAGTACGGATTCCATAGAAGCTACCGCGAGTTCCCAATTCACTGGCTGTGCGTCCAGTCCCTCTGATGAGGTTCTATGATCGAATGAATGTGTGTTGTCCATTGTCGTCACCAATCCTTGACATGGTTTCAGTTCGAATTAACTGAACCATGTTGCTTAGTTAGAGGTGAAGTTTACTTCGAAATATCGGATGGGAGTATGGCGATCATAAAAACCATACAAGGATGTTCACACGGATAGACAGCAAATTTAACATAATATCTATTATGCGAAGTAGGATTTATCGCCGCTAAGCGGCAAGGGCTTGAATAAACAGCACTTCCCGACGCTACCGCCACAGTTTCAGGCTATTCGGCCTGCACAACTGTCACACCTGATTTCCATGGCTCCGGTTCGATCTACGCACTGCGCTTCCTCGAGGCGGGCCTCGCACTTGCCGAGGCATCAAAAGTCTGCGGTGTTTATGTGCGTATCTACCGTCGATTGGAAGCCGACATCTTGGCACCTCTGGCCGTGCTCAAACTCCTGCGCTTGCAGTAAATCTAAACAAGACCATCAATCGCCTCTGACTTTCAGAAATTCGAATGCACTGTGCTTGTAATCTGATCGAGGTCACGAACTGCTCCGCGATCAGCAGATGTGGTCATCAGTGCATACGCTTTTAGCGCCTGACTGACGATCCGATCCCGCTGCACAGGATGCCAGGCGCGTTCGCCGCGTTCATGCATTTTTATTCGTCGAGCGGCCAATTCAGATTCGTCGAGCGCAACATTGATGCTTCGATTGGGGATATCAATCACGATAACATCGCCTTCTTCTACGAGTGCAATGTCACCACCTGCGGCAGCTTCTGGAGAAGCATGGCCGATCGACAAGCCGGATGTGCCGCCGGAAAAACGTCCGTCAGTCAGCAAAGCACATTGCTTTCCAAGCCCTTTGGACTTGAGGTAACTCGTTGGGTACAGCATTTCCTGCATACCCGGCCCACCCTTGGGGCCTTCATAACGGATAACAACGACGTCTCCGGCGACGACCTGATCTCCGAGAATCGCTTCAACCGCCGATTCCTGCGATTCGAATACGCGGGCACGTCCGGTGAATTGCCAAATGGATTCGTCTACACCCGCCGTTTTGACGATGCAGCCATCACGGGCAATATTTCCGAACAGGACGGCAAGTCCGCCTTCACGGCTATAGGCATGTTCAATACTACGGATACAGCCTTTTTGACGATCATCGTCCAGACTGGGCCAACGTGTATCCTGGGAGAATGCCGTTTGCGTAGGAATGCCCGCTGGTCCCGCTGAGTAAAACGTCTTGACCGAGTCTTTTGCCGACGAACGTTTGATATCCCAGTCGTCAAGCGCTGCGGACATGCTCGTACTATGTACCGTTGGCAAATCGCTATTGAGCAAGCCAGCCCGATCCAACTCACCAAGAATACCCATGACGCCGCCGGCACGATGCACATCTTCCATGTGATATTGCGGCGTACTGGGTGCCACTTTGCACAAATTGGGAATTCGACGGCTCATACGGTCGATATCACTCATGGTGAATTCAACTTTGGCTTCATGTGCAGCCGCCAACAGGTGCAGGACGGTATTCGTCGAACCGCCCATGGCGATATCAAGCGCCATGGCGTTCTCGAATGCGCCGAAACTGGCAATCGAGCGAGGCAAAACAGACGCGTCATCCTGCTCATAATATCGACGGGCAAGTTCGACAATCAGGCGCCCTGCCCGCAGGAACAGTTCTATTCTGTCCGCATGCGTGGCCAGCATTGAGCCATTGCCGGGAAGTGATAACCCCAGAGCTTCTGTTAAGCAATTCATAGAGTTAGCGGTGAACATCCCAGAACAAGAACCGCAGGTTGGGCAGGCGGAACGTTCTATAGCGTCCAAATCCTCATCGCTCACTGAATCGTCGGCTGCCTGCACCATGGCATCGACCAAATCCAGTTTGACTATTTCTCCAGCCAAACGGGTTTTGCCGGCTTCCATCGGGCCACCCGAGACAAAGACAACGGGAATATTCAGACGCAATGCCGCATTAAGCATGCCCGGTGTAATTTTGTCACAATTGGAAATGCAGACCAGCGCATCGGCGCAGTGCGCATTGACCATGTATTCAACTGAATCTGAGATCAAATCACGTGATGGCAGGCTGTACAACATGCCGCCGTGGCCCATGGCAATCCCGTCATCAACCGCAATTGTGTTGAATTCTTTGGCAACACCGCCTGCTTTTTCAATTTCACGCGCAACCAGTTGCCCCATATCTTTTAGGTGCACGTGTCCCGGAACGAACTGAGTAAACGAATTGGCAACGGCAATAATCGGTTTGCCGAAATCGCCTTCTTTCATACCTGTGGCGCGCCATAGCGCGCGAGCGCCAGCCATATTGCGACCATGCGTTGTCGTGCGGGAACGGTAAGCGGGCATGGATTCCTCCTGGGAATGAATGGGTTTATAAAGAATCTCTGGTTTTATTTAAGATTCCGTTTTTGATTTTTGCCCTCTGAAAATTCCGAGATGGAATTACTCAGAGCTTACTTAACAATATCTACCAGTGTGCCGACCGGAACCTGATTGAACAATTCAATCACTTGTGTGTTGTTCATACGAATGCAACCGTGGGATTCGGGGCGTCCGATCAACCCTTCTTCCGGCGTACCATGAATATAAATATAGCGCGCATGCGAGTCCACACCCTTCCCTTCGTTGATGCCAGGCTGTAAACCCTGTAGCCACATGATGCGCGTGGTCACATCATCGCCATCGCCCTTGATGGGCTTGGTTTGAATGTCTGCTAATTGACCTGTTGGCCGGCGTGCCTTGAATATCATGCCGATGGGTTCGCCATCGCCAAATTTTTCGGCAATTCGATGCAGCCCCAGCGGGGTTCGGTTGCTGCCCTCTGCCGAACCGACACCGACAGCAGAGGTCGAAACGGAAAAATTCAACTTAAGCTGATTGCGTTCAAACAGATATAACTTTTGATCTGATGCATCAACAATGATGAAAGGTGCATCCCCTGCTCCACTGTTCATCAGCAGGCTATGTACCTGTTTTTGTGCCGTAACAACAGAAGTGGGGAGAACTGTGGTGCTCGGATTCATTGCTTGTGCCTGTGCGCCGAAGCCGGCAGTAAATAGGAGCAAACCTGCAAGCAGCACCCGTTGTAGTGCGCGACTAAACCGATTACTGCACATTGTATAAACCGACGGCGACAATATCTCTGGACTTCTGGCTGGCAGGATTTTTGGATTGATCACTGCGGCGACTCGACAACACATCGAGATAATTCTGGTCAATATCGCCGGTAATGTACTCACCGGTGAAGCAGGAGCAATCGAATGATTTCAATGAAGGATTCCCCGCACGAACCGATTCGATCAGATCGTCAAGATCTTGATAAATCAAATAATCCGCACCAATAGCGGCACGAATTTGCTCGACGTCACGGTCATGAGCAACAAACTCGTTCGCAGTCGGCATGTCGATTCCGTATACGTTGGGATACCGCACGGGCGGCGCTGCCGAGGCCAGATATACCTTGTTTGCCCCTGCTTCACGTGCCATTCGGATAATTTCGCTTGAGGTGGTGCCGCGCACGATCGAATCATCGACAAGCAGGACGTTTTTACCCCGGAACTCAAGATCAATCGCGTTAAGCTTTTGGCGAACGGAACGCTTGCGCATTTCTTGTCCCGGCATGATGAATGTGCGCGCAATGTAACGATTCTTCACAAAGCCTTCGCGATATTTGAGGTTCAAATTGAATGCAATCTCAAGAGCGGCAGTGCGACTTGTGTCGGGAATGGGAATCACGACGTCGATATCGTGATTAGGCCATTCACGTAGGATTTTGTCTGCCAGTTTTTCACCCATGCGCATCCGAGCACGGTAGACCGAAACGTCATCGATGATGGAATCCGGACGGGCTAGATAAACAAATTCAAAGATACACGGGGTGTATTGCGAATGGGTTGCGCACTGCTTGAAACTAACCTCCCCTTCCGGGCTGATGAAGATTGCTTCACCAGGCGCCAGATCCCGGACCAAGTCAAAGTCGCTTGCTTCAATTGCGACAGACTCGGAGGCGATCATGTATTCGGTCTTTCCCGATTCATGCTTGCGCTGGCCGTAGCATACGGGTCGAATCCCCAAGGGGTCGCGGAAAGCGAAAATTCCACGTCCTGCAATGAGGCCAATAACGGCATAAGCGCCCTTGGCTCGACGATGTACACCACTGATGGCGGAAAACACGTCTTCAACATTGGGCTCATCACCCGCTACAGCAGAGAGCTCATGCGCAAACACATTCAGCAGAACCTCTGAATCAGAGTTTGTGTTGATATGCCGGTGGTCGGTCTTTTGCACCGATGCGCGCAACTCGTCCACATTGGTGAGGTTGCCGTTGTGACCAAGCGCGATCCCAAAAGGTGCGTTCACATAAAAAGGCTGCGCTTCTGCGGATGAATCGCACCCCGCTGTTGGATACCGCACATGCCCGATACCCATGTGCCCTTGGAGTTGTCGCATGTGACGGGTGTGAAACACATCTTTTACGAGACCATTCTCTTTACGCAGGAAAAGCCGATCCGCTTCACAGGTCAGAATGCCCGCAGCATCCTGTCCCCGATGCTGCAACAGCGTCAAGCCGTCGAACAACATCTGATTCACAGGACCATTGGCCACGATACCGATAATGCCACACATGATTGATGAACCCCGATAGAAAAATTTTGCGTCAAGTCGTACGTGTTAAATCAACTCGTTACGACTGAAAATGTTGTGCAATGTCGGTAGGCAGCAGTGCCAGAATCCAGTCGGACACGATCTGGAATTGCGGAACAAGTACAGAAGACTGCCACCAGGTTTCCTTGGGCATGGCGGTCAAATGTGCGAGCAAAACCAGAATGGCAATGATGAAAACACCCCGAGCCAGACCAAAAACCATGCCGACCGAGCGATCCGTACCACTTAATCCCGTTTTATTGACTGCGGTAGAAACCGCCCAGTTGATGATGCCGCCAATGATCAGCACTATGACAAACAAGGCAAGAAACGCGAGTGCTACCCGAGCAGATGGGATATCCACAGCCTGCGGAATAAAGGCGGAGGCAGGTTGGGAAAAGCCCAGCGCTATCCCGAAAGCAGCGATCCAAGTTAACAAGGAAAGAACTTCTTTAACGAAACCACGCACCAGTGAGATCAGTGTGGAAACCAGTACGATACCAACAATGACCCAATCAAGAACAACCATAAATTACCTATCCATCCAGAAAATCAGCTCGAAAAGCCACAATCTACTTCGGCATGACCAAGCCATCACGGCCAAGTTTTTCACGGAGCTGTGTGGTTGCCTTCACCGCCATCTCACGGTTTGTGTATGGCCCAACCCGCACCCGCCATACCGTTCCCTTTTTGGCAAAAAGCGGGGTGATTTCGACTTTAAAACCCGCCTCTGAAACTGATCGGGCCAAGCCCTTGGCATTTAGCTCGTCGGAGAAACTACCCAATTGAACGACCCAAAATTGATTATCGGCAACCGGCGCAGGACTTGGTGCTTGAACAGGTTTGGGTGCTTCGGCCTTTTCGGTACTCGGCGCTGGTGTTTTAGCAACTGGTGTTGCGGGGGCCACCGGGGCGGAGGCTACGGGAGCAGGCTTTTTCACCGATTCGCTCGGAACAGATGGTGCTGGTGTCTGACTTGTTGAGATCGGTGCGGTTGATTCGGAAGAAGATACCGAACCGTTGGCCGGCTGAGTTTCGCCTGAGGATACCTTTTCATCCGTTGGCTTTGGTTCAGTTGCAGGGACAGTCGAGGCGGGTGGA
This sequence comes from Halothiobacillus neapolitanus c2, assembly GCF_000024765.1. Taxonomy (GTDB): domain Bacteria; phylum Pseudomonadota; class Gammaproteobacteria; order Halothiobacillales; family Halothiobacillaceae; genus Halothiobacillus; species Halothiobacillus neapolitanus. The sequence goes on from NC_013422.1 coordinate 1,256,434, forward strand.
TTTTCCAGAATCTGTTGCTCGGCAGTCGGCGGCGTGGGAATGGTAATTTCGGCAGGCTGGCTAATTGTGGGCGCCTTCGGAACGGGCTGAACCCCTGGTGTTTTCAGCCCGCCGTTATCCAGCCACAAGGGCAGGAGCAATACTGCCAACGCCAAAACGACCAAACCACCAACAAGCCGCTGCCTGAGTCGATTTGTGGATTTGGGCTGTTGTTCATGTTCAGACAAGATGCGCACCTGATTGACTCAAAACGTGTCTTATGGCGCTTACGGTATAAAAAGAACCGAAAGCAATAATCTGATCGCCGACCGCACTGTGTGCGAAAGCGGCATTATACGCACTTGTGATACTCGTTTCACTGATTTGGGGGCGATCAAGCGCGGATGACAGCCGAGCGATTGATGCACTGCGAACAGAATCGAGCTGGCCGAGATACCATTCATCAAATTCTGGGCGACACAGTGAGATCATTGCTTCAATCGGTTTATCGTCAAGCGCACCAAATACGGCAAGCCGTCTGGATGGTGTGGCCAATGCATGCAGGTTATCGAGCAGCACTCTGACGGACTCCAGGTTATGAGCCACATCAAGTATGACCTGACGTCCTTCGTGCACCCATATCTCAAACCGACCTCTATTTTTCGCTGACCGGACCCCCGCCTCAATCGATGATGCGCGAAGGTTCAGTGTGCTTTTTGGGTGTTGCAGCAAGGCCACAACACTCGCTGCATTATCGACCTGCGTTCGACCGAACATGCCCGGTAGTGGCCAGTAACTGGAGCGATCGCCCTGCTCCAGCCGCCAACCCGTGGCATCAGCTTCGACCATGAAGTCCCTTCCGCGAACGATCAAAGGACAACCGATCGCATTCGCATGATCGATAACGGACTCAATCGGGTCGGTATCGGCATAAACAGCCGCCTGACCCTTACGTAGCACGCCTGCTTTCTCATATCCGATTTGAGTGCGTGTATCGCCCAGATAAGCCTGGTGATCGAGCCCGATGTTTGTAATCAATGCCAGATCGGCATCCAGAATGTTGACGGCATCCAAGCGCCCACCCAGACCGACTTCCAAAATCCATATATCCAGATTGGCTCGGCAGAATGCAAGAAAGGCGGCCAGCGTGGCCCACTCGTAGTAGGTGAGCGCTTCGGAACCATCCGTGGCTGCGAGTTGGCACATGGCGACAACCAGCTCATGGTCCTGAATGTCGGCACCCATGAGGCGGATGCGCTCATTGAAGCGCTCGATGTGCGGGGATGTGTACGCGCCAACACGATAGCCTTCCGCCAACAAAATGGCTTCGAGGAGTGCGACTGAAGATCCTTTGCCATTCGTGCCGGCGACGGTTATCACCTTCGGAACAACCAGATTGCCTTCCTGTTTGAGTTTTCGCCAGACGTCAGCAACTCGATCAAGCCCAAGATCAATCCGCGCAGGATTTCTTGCTTCAAGCCAGAGCAACCACTCGGCCAAAGCTGCCTGTTCGGCGGGGGCGTGACTCACGGATAACGGCGTCAGGCTTTGGCGACTGGCGCGTCACGATGCTGCATGATGGCGATCAGATCAGCGATTTTTCCCTTGAGTTGCTGCCGTGGAACGATCAGGTCGATCGCACCGTGCGCCAGCAGGAACTCACTGCGCTGGAATCCGTCGGGCAGCTTTTCACGCACGGTTTGAGCGATGACACGCGGTCCGGCGAAACCAATCAGTGCGTTCGGTTCGGCAATTTGAATGTCCCCAAGCATCGCAAGCGATGCGGAAACGCCACCCATGGTCGGGTCGGTCAACACCACGATAAAGGGCAAACCCGCTTTACTGAGCCGGGTCAGGGCCGCCGAGGTTTTGGCCATCTGCATCAAGGAGAACAGCGCTTCTTGCATCCGCGCACCACCAGATGCGGTAAAACACACGAAGGCAGTTTTTTGCTCAATGGCCACTTGCACTGCACGGACGAATTTCTCGCCAACCACAGAACCCATCGATCCGCCCATAAAGGCGAAATTGAATCCGGCGACGACAACGGGCAATTCATTCAGGCGGCCACGCATCACGATCAACGCGTCTTGCTCGCCTGTCGCTTTCTGGCTTGCAGAGATACGGTCGCGATATTTTTTCTGATCACGGAATTTGAGCATGTCCACAGGTGCAATATCGGCGAACAGCTCTTCACGCCCTGCTTCGTCCAGAAAATGATCCAGACGTTCACGCATGGGAATCCGCATATGATGTCCGCACTTCGGGCATACCATTTGATTCCGCTTGAGCTCATCGCGGTACAGCACGGCATCGCAACCTTCGCACTTGATCCACAGTCCTTCCGGAACACCGCGTTTTTCTGCGTTTTGGATACGAATACGTGATGGCAATAATTTTTCCAGCCAGCTCATAGTCTTTGCCTCAAGTTCAGCCTATTCACCAAACTATTGTTAATTTTGAGTTTTTTGATCAAGCGCAATCCGAATCTGCGACATGAAGTCCTGGAGTTTCTGGCGGAGTTCGGTCCAGTTATCCGTGTTGGTGTCGGCAGCGGAATCGGCGATCAATTGTACCAACGCACTGCCAATAATCACGGCATCGGCCACGTTGCCGACAGCGGCAGCCGTTTTGGCATTTCTGATGCCAAAACCAACGCCAACAGGAAGGCCGCAATCGCTGCGGATTTCCTGCAATCGACTGGCCAACGCATCGGTATCTAGGTTGTTGGCACCGGTTACGCCCTTGAGTGAAACATAATAAATAAAGCCACTAGCCACTTTCGCGATGTGACGCACGCGTTCGGCATGGGTCGTCGGTGCAATCAGAAAAATCGGATCAATGCCAACGGCACGATAGGCCTTGGAAGCGGGTTCGGCTTCCTCTGGGGGCAAATCGACCGTCAAAACGCCATCGAGCCCCGACGCTTGTGCCAGTTGGGCAAAACGATCCGTTCCCATGGCCTCAATCGGATTTTGGTAGCCCATCAGAATGACTGGTGTCTTTAGATTGGTCTCGCGGAAAGATTTGACCATATCAAGAACATGGATCAAACCGACATGGTGTGCCAGCGCGCGCTCATGCGCTGAGGCAATGACGGGGCCATCGGCCATCGGGTCGGAGAACGGTACACCGAGCTCGATCATGTCCGCACCGCCTTCGACCAGGGCGTGCATGATGCCGACCGTGGCATCGGGATGAGGGTCGCCCGCGGTGATATAAGGAATCAAAGCGGTACGGTTTTGCTGCCGCAATTGTTCAAATAACGGACTGATACGGCTCATAGATTAATCCCTTCCATCTTGGCCACGGTATTGATGTCTTTGTCGCCACGACCGGACAGGTTTACCAGAATGATTTTGTCCTTGCCGTATTGGGGGGCAAGTTTCTTGGCATAAGCAAAGGCATGTGCCGATTCCAAGGCTGGAATGATTCCCTCGTAACGCATGACATCATGGAACGCGCTCATGGCCTCGGCGTCTGTGATCGCGTCATACGTCACACGACCCAAATCTTTGAGCCAGCTGTGTTCCGGTCCCACGCCCGGATAATCGAGGCCCGCAGAAATGGAGTGTGTGCCGATGATTTGACCATTCTCGTCTTCCATCAGGTACGTACGGTTACCGTGCAATACACCAGGTCGCCCTGCTGTCAGTGGCGCTGCATGGCGGCCGGTTTCTACGCCATCACCACCGGCTTCTGCGCCATAAAGGGCAACATTCTTGTCGTTCAGGAAGGCATGAAAGATACCAATGGCGTTCGAGCCACCGCCGACACAAGCAACGACGGCGTCGGGCAAACGACCTGTTTTCTCAAGCATCTGAGCACGTGCTTCTTTGCCAATAATCGACTGAAAATCACGAACCATCTGCGGGTAAGGATGCGGCCCTGCCACGGTGCCGATGATGTAGAACGTGTCATCGACATTGGTGACCCAGTCACGCATGGCTTCATTTAACGCATCTTTAAGTGTACGCGTGCCGGATTCAACCGGAACGACCTTCGCACCGAGTAATTTCATGCGAAAAACGTTGGGCTGCTGGCGGGCGACGTCTTCTGCGCCCATATACACCACACACTCCAGGCCAAGGCGTGCCGCTACTGTCGCAGTGGCTACGCCATGCTGACCGGCACCGGTTTCTGCGATGATGCGCGTTTTGCCCAAGCGTTTGGCGAGCAACGCCTGACCGATGGCGTTGTTGATCTTGTGGGCACCGGTGTGATTCAAATCTTCTCGTTTCAACCAGATTTGTGCACCGTAGGCTTCACTCATGCGTGCGGCGTAATACATTGCCGAAGGACGACCAACGTAATCTCTCAAGTCGGTTTCAAATTCGCGAATGAACTCGGGATCGTTGCGAAATGTCGCATACGCATCCTGAAGTTCCTGAATCGCGTCCATCAGCGTTTCCGCGACGTACTTGCCGCCAAATTCGCCAAAACGACCGTGCTCGTCCGGGTATTGTGCGAAATTGAAGGTGGCTGCATCAAAGGCCGTTATGGTCGGGTTGATTTCTCGATTTTCGGGATTATCCAATTGGGTTCACCTTATTCATAAATTCCTGAATTTTTAAAGCTGACTTGACGCCGGGTGCTGTTTCAACGCCGCTGGATACATCAATTGCGTAAGGCTGCAATCGCTGGATTGCTTCGCTTACGTTGGTGGCATCAAGCCCACCTGCCAAAATGAACGGTACCGATGAATAATGGCCTTGCGGCCAATGCTGCCAATCGAAACGCGAGCCGGTGCCACCCAATGCGCCGGTGGCATGGCTATCCAGCAGAAAACCACGCGCTGTTGCATGATCCGCCAATAAATCGCTCAGCAGCCCGCTTGATGGATCGACAAACAAATCAGTGCCCAGCGCCTTGATGTAAGGGCGGCCAAACTGACGGCAATAGGCACCGGTTTCACGACCATGAAATTGCAACAGATCGGGCGAGAGTTTACTGATGACGGTTTCAACCAAAGACTCGTCGGCATCAAGAAAAAGTGCAACCGATTGCACGAACGGTGGCACACGATCGAACAAAGCCTGAGCCGCTTCGGGCGCGAGGTTTCGCTTGCTTGCAGGCACGAACACGAATCCGAGTGCATCCACGCCATAATGAACTGCCGCATCCACATCTTCTATTCGCGTCATCCCGCAAATTTTCACCCGCGTGCGCAACGGCCGAACGAAAGAGGCGTCCACTGCAAAGCCTGCTGCCTTTGTCGATGATTGGATCGATGATGGGGTCACAGATTGAGCTGTCAGCATGGATGAAGCCATGGAAGTGGCCATGGGGGAATAAATCCTTAACACGTAAATTGAAGGCAGGATTCTAGCAGCAACCCGACTGCATTTCGCGGCATGAGGACCAAAATACCGGTTTTGCCCCAGCGTGCTTGATACCAAACGAATCGGGATAGCGCACACCGACCAGATACAGCCCATCCGCGGGCGCGGTCATGCCCGCAGCAGAACGATCTTTGGCCTGAAGAATATCCCAAAGCGAATCCGCAGGTCGCTCGCCCGCCCCTACCGGCAATAGCGTGCCGACGATATTCCGAACCATATGGTGCAAGAAGGCATTTGCCGTGATATCCATATACACATATTCGCCTTGTCGATGAATATTCAAGGACTCGATGGAGCGAACGGGACTGACGGATTGGCAATCCTTAGCGCGAAAGCTACTGAAATCATGTTCGCCCAGTAGATGCTGCCCGGCCTCGTGCATGGCGCTCTCATCCAGCGGACCGCGCCACCAGGTGATTCGACCGCGATGCAAAGCAGAGCGCGTCATCCGATTCAGGATAATGTAGCGATAACTCCGCGCGGTGGCACTGAATCGGGCATGAAACTCAGGGTCAACAAACTGGGCAGACAAGATACTTATATCAGATGGCAGTGACTGAGTGACGCCAAGCAACCATGCTCGTTCGGGACGAATCGCTTCCGTATCAAAATGAACAACCTGATGACTGGCATGCACACCCGCATCGGTGCGCCCGGCACATACGACGTCTACCGGCGAATCAGCGACCCGAGATAACGCCGTTTCAAGCCGTGCCTGGACTGAGTCGACCTCCGATTGGCGCTGCCAACCATGATATCTGGAACCGTCGTATTCAAGAGTGAGCGCGATGCGAGCCATGTTGTATCAGTGAGGGTTGATGGATTTGATTGCATGCATCTTACCCAAAGTTCGGCATCCACGCTGGTGCATGCACTCAATGGAACGCATCTTCGATATGCATCAGATAGTTGCGCGTCAGACTAATGGCATATTAGAAAATACTAATAAATAACTTGTATGCGTACTTAATTTATTTACAATCAGGCGCCTTAGTAGAATCATTGATGCTTTGGTGGCGCCGCTCACGCAGAACGCTGACTTTGAACCCAAAGGTGAAATTTCCTTGGCAACCCTAAGATTTAAAATATTAAATTCCATTCTGAGCGCATACAAAAGAGGTCCGTTTACGGTGAAGAATTCCGTTCTGGCAACAACAGCATTCCTTCTGATCACCGCGCAATCATCAGGGTTCTCCCAAACCTTGCCCGCTCTTGGCACGCAAGCTGGTGATGCGAAATCGCAGAACGCGCAAGGACTGAGCATTCAGCAGGCAATCCAAAATGCGCTGACCCAGAATCCGATGATGCAGCAATCTCAGGCTATGATTGATGAGGCCAAGGGTGCAATTCAGGAAGCCAGCGGGAATCGTTTGCCGCAGCTCGATCTCTCATTTGGTGGCATGGCTTCCAACAATGCCCTGAACGTATTTGGCATGAAGCTCAACCAGGGACAGGCCACCTTTAATGACTTTGGCGTGCAGCAATTCTTCCAAGAGGCTGGGCCGACTTTCAGCAATTTGCCCGGCGCAAGCAGCAACCCACCCGATAGCCTGAACCACCCAGGCTGGCACCATAATTTTCAGACCAGCCTGAAGCTGTCGGTGCCGATTTATAACGGCGGCAAAATAAGCGGGATGAAATCACGCGCCGAGGCTTTATTGCGTGCGGCGCAATCGGGTGATCGCGCGGCAAAACAGCAGCTTATCTTGCAAGTTGTCACCGCCTACGCGGGCATTGATGCGGCGC